>JAQGMV010000423.1 GCA_028292225.1 Betaproteobacteria bacterium | reverse complement strand
GGCTTTCGCGCGCTGCAGTCGCTGCGGACGCACGAGCGCCGGTTCAGCCGGCATCATGCGACGCTCGTGATCGTGCTGTTCGTGCTCTACATGTTCGTCGGGATGATCGTGGAGGTCGCGCTCTGGGCGTGGGTGTTTTGCGGGCTCGACGCAGTCGATACCTTCGAAGCGTCGCTCTACGTCTCCCTGGGCAGCTTCACCACCAGCGGCTACAGCGATGCGAGCGTCGCGCCGGAGTGGCGGCTGCTGGTCGCATCCGAAGGCGCCTGCGGCATGATCATGTTCGGCTGGATCGCCGCAATCGTGATTGCGGCGATCCAGCATTTCGACGTGTGGCCGCGGCCGGCGCCGCGCGGCCAGCCCAAGGACTGAACGGCTGACGCTGGGGGCGGTCTGGGTACGGCCCGTGCAACCGTGGCCGTTAACCTTTATTTATCAATCGCTTATATTGCCCGCGGTACATTTCTTGCCCCTCCCTTTCTTGCCGGTCCAACCGGGCCGTCAGCCACTGTAACTCGGAGGACTTTATGACGCAGCAAGACCGCCAAAACCAGCAGGGCCAGCAGGGGCAGCAAGGTCAGCAAAGCCAGCAGGGGCAAAGCGACCGCCAGCAGCAGGGCGGACAGCAAGGCAACCAGCAAGGCGGGAATCAAGGCAACCAGTCGAACCAGGGCAATCAGCAAAACCAGCAGAACCAGCAAGGCCAGAAAGGGCAGCAACAGCAGGACAAGGGTCAAACCGGGCAAGGCCAGCAAGGTAACCAGGGCGATCAGGGACAGCAGAGCGGCCAGGGACAGCAAGGCAATCAGCAGGGCCAGCAGCGCAAGTAGAGCGGCGAAGCTCCCCGCTTAAAACCAACCGCGCCCGGGCAGCGAGTCATCGCTCCCCGGGCTTTTCTTTTTCTGGAACCCACATCAAGCTCAAAAATTCCACGCATTAGTTTTATTTAAACCTCGGCTGAGAAATCATTGTTTAGATGCGCTGCACAAATCCCTGCCGTTGCCGTTGTACAGGCATACGCGCCGGCGGCTCGAGGCGCGAACGCAGATTCCGTGGACCAGTTGCATCACAGCGAGGTGATTCATGAAACCGAACGATCTTTACAGCGGGATGCTTAACAGCCTGGACAAGGTGAACCTGAACGGCCGCAGGCGCGACCAGGCCGAGCGCCATATGCGCCGTGCCGCCGTGATCGTCGAAATGCTGCTGGGCTCGTCCAAGGCGGCGCAGTCGAACAGCGGGATGGAAAAATTCGAAGCGCCCGTGGCTGTGCGCGAGCCGCAAAAGTATCGCGCAGCGGCGTAGCTCGCGCGGTACGCCGGTTGCACCTTTCCTCGGCATCCGCCCCGACGGGGCTCATACGAGGAGAAGTCATGCCGAAGGCGAAGAAGGACGATGCAATCGAGCTGCTGAAGCAGGATCACCGCGAAGTCGAGGGGCTCTTCAAGGAGTTCGAGCAGCTCGAGGACGATCAGGATGCGGCCGGGCAGGTGATCGAGACCGCATGCGCGGAGCTCAAGATCCACGACAGGATCGAGACGGAAATCTTCTATCCGGCAGTGCGCGAAGCCGCCGGGAAGGAAGAAATCGAAGACCTTCTCGACGAAGCGGAAGTCGAGCACGACACGGTGCGCGAGCTCATCCAGAAGCTCGAGTCGATGGAGCCGATCGACGACAAGCGCCAGGCGCACTTCACCGTGCTCATGGAATACGTGAAGCACCACGTGAAGGAAGAAGAGAAAGAGATGTTCCCGCAGGTGAAGAAGCTCAAGGCGCTCGACCTGCAGGCCCTCGGCGCCGAAATGAAAGAGCGCAAGACCGCGCTGATGGCGGAAATGGGCGTCGAAGCCGCGCAGGAGTCGGAAGACGAAACAGCGTAGGTTTATCGCGGGTTCAAGGCCGTGACACAGGGGGCGCTCATGCGCCCTCTTCGCATTTCACTCGCACTGTGTAGGAAAGGAAATCCTGGAGGGAAACCCGGGTTTCCCTCAGAGTCGTTCGCGGAGCCGCGGCTGCGGGCGCTTGTGCCCCGCTTGGCTTCTCGCCGCGGCAGGCGTGCGGGAAGTCACACCCCGGCCGCGTCGTCGCAAAAGCAGGCCCGGAAGGTGCCCCGGCGCAGGAGCTACATTGGTATGATCGGACATTGCACGTAATCTCAACGTGTTGCGGCGCGTATGCCGCGATGTAAACGGGGATCGAGGAATCGGTCAGGAATGGCAGACATCCAGAACCGAACGCTGATCTGCAGCGTCGTTTTCATCGACATCGTCGAATACTCGCGCAAGCCGGTCGTCGAGCAGATCGAGCTCAAGGACCGCTTCAACGGCCTGTTGTCGGACGCGCTGCGAGGCGTTGCCGTCAACGACCGCATCATCCTGGACACCGGCGACGGCGCCGCCATCAGCTTCATCGGCGATCCCGAAGACGCGCTCTTCGTCGCGACCGGGCTCCGGGACGATATCGCCGCCCACTCCGAGACCGCAGAGCTCGAGCTTTCGATACGCATGGGCATCAATCTCGGTCCCGTGCGCCTCGTGAAGGACATCAACGGCCAGCCGAACATCATCGGTGACGGCATCAACGTCGCCCAGCGGGTGATGAGCTTCGCCAAGCCGGGACAGGTCCTCGTCTCCCGCTCGTATTACGAAGTCGTGTCGCGGCTGTCGGACGAGTCGTCCAGATTGTTCAGCTACGAGGGCTCGCGCACCGACAAGCACATCCGCGAGCACGAGGTTTACGCGGTCGGGGCGATTGCGCCTCTCCACCGGCGCGTCGACGACACCGCCACCGATGGCTGGCGGGGCGGCCCGGAGCGCGGGAACGTGCTCGCGCGGGTCATGCACGAGGTCGCCGCACTCGCGCATCGGGCGGTGGCGAAGCCGCGCATCGCCACCGGGCTCGTCGTCGCTGTGATCCTCGTCACGGCGCTGGGCGCGCGTGCGTATCGGGAGCCTCCGCAGACGGTCAGCGTGCGCGCACCCGAACCCGTCGCCGCGCCGGACGACAAGCTTGCTGTCGCAACCGGCACGGCAACCCCGCCGCCTCGCGCTGTAAAGGTGGTCCCCGAAGCGGCCGTGGCGCCACCTTCGAAAGCGGCCGAGCTGCCGCCGCTTAAGGGAATGCCGGATGCCACGCCGCCTGTCGTGGTTGCGCGCCTCGAACCGAAACGCACGCCGCCGATCGCAGAGCCGGATCGTAGCGGCGCCCCCGCCGATGACCCGTCGCCCGCTCCGAACGAAGCCGCGGCCGCGGTGCTTACGCTCGCAATCGCGCCGTGGGGGCAGATCTATGTGGATGGCAAGTCCAGGGGCGTGAGCCCGCCGCTGCAGGAGCTCGAGCTCACCCCGGGGCGGCACCGCATCGAAGTTCGCAACGCGGCTTCGGAGCCGCACGCCGTCACCGTCAACGCGAAGCCGGGGGAGCGTCTCCGGATCAAGCACAAGTTCAACTAGGCCTCGATGCGCATCGCACGCTCTCTCATCGCCGCACTTCTGGCTCTCGGCCTCGCGGCGTGCTCGTCGCAGCCGGTCCAGCAGATCAAAAGCATATTCCAGAGCAAAGGCGAGCCGCAGCTCACCGCGGGCATCCGGCTGTATGAAGACGGCCGTTACCCGCAGGCGACGACGAGCTTTCAGAACGCGCTCACCGCAGGCTTAAGCGACGCCGATCAGGTGACCGCGAACAAGTATCTGGCTTTCATCAGCTGCGTCTCGGCCCGCGAGCGCCAGTGCCGCGCCTATTTCAGGCGCGCGCTGGAGCTCAATCCCGCGTTCGAGCTCGAGCCCTCGGAAGCCGGGCACCCGACGTGGGGGCCGGTGTTCAAAAGCGTGAAAGCGCGACGTTGACCGTGAATGTGCTCACCGTGGAGACCCGAAAACTCGGTCGCTACCAGATCGTCTCCGAGATCGGGCAGGGCGCGATGGGCACGGTGTACAAAGCGGTCGACCCGCTGCTCGACCGCACCGTTGCGCTGAAGACGATCGGCATCGCGGCGAACGATCCCGACCTCGCCGAGTATGAAGCCCGCTTCTACCTGGAAGCGAAAGCCGTCGGCGGGCTCAACCATCCGAACATCGTCACCGTTCACGACGTCGGCAACAGCGGCAGCATGCCGTACCTGGCGATGGAGTTCGTCGAAGGCACCGAGCTCTCCGCGCTTACCGGCGAAGGCAATCCGCTTCCGGTAGAGCAGGTGCTCAACATCGGCGTGCAGGTGGCCGACGGGCTCGCGTACGCGCATGCCCACGGCGTCATCCATCGCGACATCAAGCCCGCCAACATCCTGCTCGCTCGCGACGGCGTTGCGAAGATCGCCGATTTCGGGATCGCGCGCATGCGCTCGGCGGAAGCCAGGAACGAAACGTCGAATGTGATGGGCTCGCCGCGTTACATGTCGCCCGAACAGGTGCTCGGCAGGCGCGCCGATCATCGCTCGGACATCTTCTCGCTCGGTGTCATGCTCTACGAGATGCTCACCGGCGCACCGCCTTTCGCGGGCGCGGACCTCAACGCGATCCTCTTCCAGATCGTCAACCTCGTGGCGCCGGCGCCGAGCAGCGTCAATCCTGCGGTTCCGACGATGCTCGATTTCATCGTGGCCAAGGCGCTCGCGAAATCGCCTGACGAGCGCTACGGCAGCTCACGCGAGCTCGCCGACGATCTCCAGCAGTGCCGCGCCAACCTCGGCGCGGCCCCGCGCGTGGCCAGTATTGCGATGCCGCCGCAGCGCATACTGCCCAAGATCGATCCGTACGCCGCGACGCCGCTGCTCGCGAAGTCCTACCCCGACGCGCGCCACGGCGACTCGCAGAAGACGGACAAGGACGATGCGACGCTGGGCATCGCGAGGGACTTCGATTCGCTGGCGGCGATGGTGAGACTCGCAGCGCAAACCGGGGTCGCCCAGAACTTCGAGAACCTGGTGAAAGCGCAGGAAAGCGAAGCCGCCGAAGCCGCGACGGTTTACGGCACCCTCGTGCGCGAGCAGTCCTCGGGCATCGTCTCCGGGCTCGACCGCCGCTTCGGCCGGTGGAGCCGCGCCGACCGCCTGCTGTTCGGGGCGTGCGTGGCGATCGCGGTCGTGATCGGGGTCATCATCGCGCTGACGTGAAGGGCTGAAGGGGGCGGAGCGTAGGGTTACGCCGCCAACCGCCGCTTAGCCGCCCCGTATTCCTCGACGATGCGATCCACCAGCTCCCCGGTCGGCAGCACCGCATCGATGTTGCCCACGCCCTGTCCCGCGCCCCAGATCTCTTTCCAGGTCTTGGGGCGCTCATCGCGTGAGCGGTATTGCAGCTTGTCCTCGCCGGTCCGGACCGGAAGATTGTCGGGATCGAGCCCGGCGTTACGGATGCTGGGTTTCAGATAGCTGCCGTGGACGCCGCTGAAGAACGGCGTGTACACGATGTCCTCTGCATTGGAATCCACGAGCATCTGCTTGTAGGCATCGACCGCGAGCGATTCCCTGGTCGCGATGAAGCGGGTCCCCATGTACGCCGCATCGCAGCCCATCGCCTGCGCGGCGAGCACGCCGGCGCCGTTCGTGATCGCGCCGGCAAGGATCAGCGGCCCGTCGAATATCCTGCGCACCTCGTTGGTGAGCGCGAAAGGATTGATGCGTCCGGCGTGACCGCCTGCACCGCCGCAGACCAGGATGATCCCGTCGACACCCGCTTCGAGCGCTTTTTCGGCGTGCCTCACCCGAACGACGTCGTGGAAAACGATTCCGCCGTATTCGTGCACGCGTTTCGCGATGTCACGGGGCGCCTGGAGCGAGGTGATGATGATCGGGACCTTGTGCTTCGCGCAGACTTCGAAATCCTGCTCCAGACGCTTGTTCGCGGCGTTGACGATGAGGTTCACCGCGTAAGGCGCGACTTTCGCCGAAGGATTGTTCCGCCGATGTTCGGCCAGCGCGTTTTCGATCTGGGTGAGCCACAGGTCGAGCTGCTCCTGCGGACGCGCATTGAGCGCCGGAAAAGACCCGATGATCCCTGCCTTGCACTGCTCGATCACGAGCTCCGGACCGGATACGAGAAACATCGGCGCACCGACGACCGGCACGCGCAGGTCAGCGAAAAGCTCTTTCGGGTTCTTCAATTCGACGCTCCTCAAAGCAGGAAATTCTACGCGCTCACCCGGCGCTTTCGCACCTGCATCAGCTCTACAATATGAAGCCCGATCAGCGCTGCGCTGCGCCGTCTCGAGTGCCGCTGGATCGCTGTTCTCTTACACTCCGCTCCTCGCTTACCGTTCACCGTTCACGATCATGAAGACCACGCCTGAATTCGTCGCCCTCGGCTGCAGGGACTGCAGAAGCCTCGATGCGCTCGAGATCGATTTTTCGATGGCTTTCCAGCCGATCGTCGACGTGTCCACGCAAACGGTCTTTGGCTACGAAGCGCTGGTGCGCGGTCTGCAGGGCGAGTCGGCGGCGACGATCCTCGGCCAGGTCGACGACACCAACCGCTACCGCTTCGACCAGGCGTGTCGCGTGAAAGCGATCGACCTCGCGGCCCGCCTGGGTTTGCAGGGGATGCTCAGCATCAACTTCCTGCCCAACGCGGTCTATCGCGCCGAAACGTGCATCCGCGCAACGCTCGAAGCCGCAAGGGAACACGATTTCCCGACCGACCGGATCATGTTCGAAGTGACCGAAGGCGAGCGCGTGACCGACCACGCGCACCTGAAGAACATCCTCACCACGTACAAAGAGCTCGGCTTCATGACCGCGATCGACGATTTCGGCGCCGGCTATTCCGGGCTCAACCTGCTCGCTGAGTTCCAGCCCGACCTGATCAAGATCGACATGGCGCTCACGCGCAGCATCGACAAGGACCGGGTGCGCCGCGCCATCGTTTTCGCGATCCTCGCGGCATGCAGGGAGCTCGACATCCGGGTGATCGCCGAAGGCGTCGAGACCCGCGAAGAGTGCCTCACCCTCGCCGACGAAGGGGTCGAGCTGTTCCAGGGATATCTCTTCGC
>JAQGMV010000407.1 GCA_028292225.1 Betaproteobacteria bacterium | reverse complement strand
CGCGCACCAAAAAAAAGCCGGGAAATGAATCCCGGCTTCAACTTCACCGTATGGCTTGTTGCCAACTCCGGTCCATCCTCCTCCTCAGGAGATGGGGCCGCTGGAGCGAGTTTGTAATTTTGAGTTCGACTCCGGCGCGCGGGGCAAACTTTACCACGAAGCTACGTCGAACTCGGCAAGTTTTTTTGTTGGTCGACGCAGTTTAGTTGACGACTTCGCGTCGCGGCGTTTGCGATCTCGCGTGGGCGCTCGTCGACCATTTGTATTCCGTGTCTGCCCGGCATAAGCATTGCTTATTGAGGTCCGAACCCGTGAACATGGAGCCGGAATGCAAACGATCACGCCGCTCGTCGGATCTGAAAAATGCGATCCGCAAATCGTCAAGCAGTGGGCTGCCGAGGATTTCGCGATAACGATCGGCCTGTTGCGTGAATGTCCTTATCACGGCCAGCCGTTCAAGGCGCACAAGAAATCCCTGACCCGCAAAGCCCTCGCCGCGGGACTCGTCGATCCGCTCGACCCGAACGTGCGCGCGTTCAATGGCAATACCAACGAACTGTTCGCAGCGGTGGAGCGTGTCACCGGCGGTTACGGTGAGCGTTGCGCCCTCTGCACGGCGGGCGACCAGGAAGAGTTCGACTGATTCTTTCCCCGCGGGCGGCTCAAGTCGCTCGAGCCGCCTGCTCGCCGCGCTGAGCCATCCAGCCGAGGGGGCAGAGCCCCCGGTTTCACGCTTAGCGCCGGTCCCGAATTTCTCCGTGGGGTCAGAGCCCGGTTTGAATCGCGGCTTGATCACCCTCGCCCCGATACGCGAGCGAAACAAAACCCTCCTGCACGGACACCGTCGCGATACACGGACTGCGTAGACTCCGCTCATCCGCAACACCCGTAGAGCTCGAGTGGACTCCCTGTCTTTGCGCGCCAGCAGTCCGATCACGCACCGCCGACTGAACCGAGCGCTCGTACCTGCTGCAGCTCTCGTCCTGGGACTGCTGCTCGGCGCCATGCTCTATGCGTACGCGCCCGAGCTCGTTCGCACCGCAAGCACGGAGCCTCCCGTCAACTTCGTCGCAGTCTCCCAACGGATCGACACCGCCGGCCAGCCGTCGCGGGCGCAGCTCGCAGCGTTGAAGGACAAGGGCTACGGCCTCGTCATCAACCTCGCCCCGCCCACGACGATCGGCTCAGTGGCCGATGAAGGCATGCGCGTGGGAAGCCTCGGGATGAGCTACGTCAATATTCCGGTCGACTGGCACCACCCGCGCTTTGAGGATTTCGCGCTGTTCACCCACATCCTCGGCCACGCTCAGCCGGCGCGCGTGCTCGTCCACTGCCAGATCAACAAGCGCGCCTCGCTGTTTACCTTCCTTTACCGCGTCGTGCACGAACGCGTCGATCCCGACACGGCGTATCAGAACGTCACCGCGGTGTGGGCGCCCGACGAACAGTGGAAGGACTTTGCGCGTCTCGTGCTGAAGCGGCACGGAATCGATTTCGAGGTTTACTAGGCAGGCGCTGCCCGACCTTGGCACCGCTGAAGGTGTGGCTCGCGGTTCGCTGACCACGGCGCGCAGGTCATCGCGAGGAGCGGGCACGCGCGACGTGGCGACCTCATGGCGCACGACAGCGTTGTTCGCTTGACCGCACGCACCCGCCCGACTTCTCGTTACTGAGGGACGAATAACGAGTTGTCTGCTACGCCGCTATCGCGCCGGCGGCTCGTGCGCGAAGTTGACCACAGCCCCCTTCGACGTCCTGGCCTGCCGAGTTGCGCAGCTTGGTGAGTATGCCGCGCCCGTGCAGTGTCCGGGCAATATGCTCCGCGCGCTCTGGAGCGGGCCGCTGGAAGTGCAGGCCGTCCACCTTGTTGTACGGGATCATGTTGAGCACCCCGTACTTTCCGTAAAGCAGGCGCACGATACCCTCGACCTCGTCGTCGCCGTCGTTGATTCCCGCAAGCAGGGTCCACTGATACTGGATCGGGTATCCGGTCGCGCGGGCATAGGCTTCGCCGCACTCGACAAGTTGCTCGGGGGACATGCGTGGCGCGTGCGGCAGGAGCTGCTGGCGGAGCTCGGGCCTGGTGGTGTGCAGCGAGAGGGCGAGCGCCGGTTTTACGGCGCGCTCCGGCAGGCGCTCGAATACACGCGCATCGCCGACGGTGGATAGCACCAGGTTTTTATGGCCGATATTGCCGGCGATCCCGAGCAGGTCGATCGCGTCCAGGACGTTCTCGAGGTTGTGCGCGGGTTCGCCCATGCCCATGAACACCACCTTGCTCACGGTCTGTCGCGCCCGGGCCAGAGCCACCTGGGCTACCATTTCCGCGCTCCCGAGGTGGCGCGTAAGGCCGCCGCGGCCGGTCATGCAGAACACGCAGCCCACGGCGCATCCAACCTGCGACGAGATGCACAGCCCGCCGCGGGGCAGCAGCACGCTTTCCACCGTCTGACCGTCGGCCAGACGCACCAGCAAACGCTCGGAGCCGTCGGCGCCCCGATGGGCATGGACGAGGCGCGCCAGTCCGGCAAGCTCGCTCTCGATCGCCGGCAGGGCGGTGCGCAAGGTCTGCGGCAGGAAATTCTCGACGCGTTGTTTGCCGCTGGTGAGCGGCAACGCCTGCGACCAGCTACGCAGCACATGACCTTCGTGGCGGGGCCGCGCACCGGCCGCACGAAGGCGTTGCTGCACCTCCTCAATTCTCATCGAATGTCATGGTGCTACTCCAGGCGCAGGCTGAGCTTGCTCAAGTCCGCGTATTTCGTAATCTCCGACCGCAGGTACGCGCCGAACGGCTGCAGCGTCATCGTAGGCAGCTCCGCCCCTTCCGAGGCCGGTATCGTCGGCGTTCATGTCGCGCTGCGAAGTCGCGACCGCGTTGTTCAGATGCTCGATCGCTGCCGGCGCCGCGCTGTGCGGCGCGAGTATCCCACACGGCGCACGGGCTGATGATCGATCGGGCTGCGTTGCAGGCGGCTGTTCGGAGGGCAAGCCGGAGCGTTGACCAAGCGTGTGAAGCCCACGCTCTCCCGATGCACCGCTGCGTGCTATCGTAAAAGCTGGACGAGATGCATGACGAAGCGCAACTGCGAACAAAACGAGGCAGACATGAGCATAGAGCGCGTTCCCGGCACCGGCGCGGGCACCTTCAGCAAGGCAGTGATCGTCAGCGGCCCGGGCAGGACGGTGTATGTATCCGGAAACATCAGTCCCAACGGCTCGATGGCCGAGCAGGCGAACGGGTGCATCGATGAGATCGAGGCGGCGCTTCGCGCCGCCGGAGGCTCGCTCGAGCACGTCGTTCGCATCACGGCGTGGCTGACGGGCCTCGACGAATACGGCGAATACAACCGTGTGCGCGGCGAGCGCTTCGGCGCCAACCCGCCTGCGAGCGCGGCGGTGCAGGTCGCAGGCCTGCTCCGCGGGGCCGTCATCGAGATCGACGCGGTCGCCTTTATTCCGGATTGACGACTGTCGCTATGGCATCATCGAGCGACAGCAGCGGCTACCTCAGCAACAAGGTCCATTGGAAGGAACGCACACATGGCAGTGAAACCCATTCCCGACAACTATCCCCGCGTGACGCCTTATCTTGCGATCGACGGCGCTGCGGCCGCCATCGATTTCTACAAGAAAGCGTTCGGCGCGACGGAGCGCCTGCGCATGCCCGGCCCGGACGGCAAGATCGGCCATGCCGAGATCGAGATCGAAGGCGCGCTCATCATGATGGCCGACGAATACCCGCCGATGAACTTTCGGTCTCCGAAGGCGATCGGCGGCTCGCCCGTGATGATGCACATGTACGTCTCGGACGTCGATGCGTTCTTCA
>JAQGMV010000374.1 GCA_028292225.1 Betaproteobacteria bacterium | reverse complement strand
TCGCCTTATCCCGCCGGCGGCGGCAACGACACCCTGCTGCGCATCGTCGGCGACAAGGTCGGCGAGCAGGTGGGCCAGCGCGTCATCGTCGACAACCGCCCGGGCGCGAGCACGATCATCGGCTCCGAGCTGCTCGTCAAATCCGCGCCCGACGGCTACACCTTCCTGCTCATACCCAACACTTTCGCGACGAATCCGGCTTTCTATCCGAAGCTCCCTTACGACACCATGCGTGACTTCGCGCCGGTGGCCCAGATCGCGCAGTCGCCGCAGATGATCGTCGCGCATCCGAGCCTGCCTGCAAAAACGCTCAAGGAGCTGCTCGCGCTCGCCAAAGCCAAACCGGGCGTGCTGAGCTACGGGTCCTCGGGCAACGGCTCGATCGGGCACCTCGCGGGGCTGCTGCTTACGACGATGACCGGCGTGCAGCTCACACACGTCCCGTACAAGGGCACGGCCCCCGCGGTGAACGAGCTCATCGGCGGCCACATCCCGCTGATGATGTCATCGATGATCGCCACGCTGCCGCACGTGCGCAGCGGCAAGCTCAAGATCGTCGCGCTCACCACGGCGAAACGCTCGCAGGCGCTGCCGGGGGTGCCGACGATCGCGGAGACGGTGCCGGGCTACGACGCGACGCTGTGGTACGGCATCCTCGCGCCTGCGCGAACGCCGGACGTCCTCATCAGGCGCATGAACGCGGAGCTCGCGACGGCACTGAAGAATCCGGAGGTCGTCGAAAAACTGTCGACGCAGGCGGTCGAGCCGCATCACACCTCTCCCGAGCAGTTCGCCGCGCTCATCCGCAACGAGCTCGCGAAGTGGACGAAGGTGATCACCGCGTCGGGGGTCAAAGCGGATTGAGACGTAAGGCGCCAGGCATGGCGTCCGATGTCAACGCGAGTGCAGCCGCAATCAGCGAGGCGCGAATGCGGTTGCACCTCCTCGCGCCGCTCACACTGTAGTGTTGATGACGTAAAAAAGGGCGCCGAAGCGCCCTTTTTCATGTCGACTGCGCTGATCAGTAGCTGCCGCCACCCGACGGGAGAATCTGGCCGCGAATCTCGCCGCCCTTGTTCTGCGGGGTATGCACGTTGAAATAGGTACGGCCGGCTTTATACGCCTCGTACTGCGAGTCGGTGAGCTTCTGGCCCGGCTTGCTCGACCATTCGTTGTCGCCGGTTTTTTCCAACGGGACGATGACGGGACCATTCGAGCCGGCTGCGCCTTCGTGTATGTGCGCCGCCGTGCCGTTGATGCCCTGCGTCGTGATCCTGGCGGTGACCGACTTGTCTTCAGCGACCGTGACCGTTCCCGTGCCCGTCGCGGACGTTTTCACCGGCGGCACCTGTTCTGCGCCGGACAGCGTGCTGCGAACGGAGCGGTCGCCTCCCATCGAGGCGCAACCGGCGAGAACAAGTGCTGCGATGAATACCGATGAGCGCTTCGACAGCATATGGGTCCATTTCATGAGTATCTCCTTGGGTTTGTTACCAACGGCTCGTTGACGAAGGCTACGGCCGGCACATTCGCGGGACCCGTGCCGCCAACAGCATGATATGCCTTTCGGGACATGCGCAATGTGCTGTCAGCAAAGATCGGCCAGGCTCCCCCGGCCCTGATAACACGGTCGAGGTGGCATCTATTCCCGCGCGTCGTGCGAAGAGAAGGCAATCACGCACGGCTTGCCGCTGCGATTGCTCCACGCTTGATTGGTGCCGCGCTGCACGACCGTGTCGCCGGCGCTCAAGCTCACCTCTTCGGTATCGAGCACGAGCGTGATTGCCCCTTCGAGGACCAGACAGAAATCGAGCGTGCGCGTCTTCTGCATGTACGGGTGCCGCGCGTCGGGCCCGTAGGTCGAAGCGCAGGGAGATCCCATCGCTTCGAAGAACGCCCGGACTTCACGCGCACCGACGTGGCCGCGGAAGGAATCGTCCGGCGGGAACGTGACGACGCGGCAGACCGAACCGCCGGGCGGCGGTTCGATCGTGTGCGGCGCATCGAGAGTGTCCCGCGCGCCTGCAATCCGCGCCGGCGTGCGGTCGGTGACCCAGATGCGCGTGGAGGAATATCCCGGGCGCGCCGGATCGGTGCGCACGTCGCGCGCAGGCCCGTCGTGAATCGCAACCGACTTGCCGCTGTCGTCGTCGACCGTGACGATCCGCCGCACCGGTTTGAGTTGCCGAGTCATCATGCGCTCTGCGCAGGTGATGCAGAAATCAGGCTGTCATTTCGCATGCATCATTCGTCATACTGAGCCCCCATCATGACGAACGCCATCAGGCTGCCTTCGCGGGGATTGGCCCAGCCGTGCCAGTTGCCGAGCTGGACCACCACGTCGCCGGGCTTCATCACGTGCTCGCTGCGATCGAGCAGGAGCACGCGCTCGCCCTCGAGCAGGATGCCGTAATCGACGGTTTCGGACTTGTGCACCGGAGAAGAAAAAGCGTTGGCGCCTCCGCGGTCCCACGTGCCGCCCGGACGCCGCCTGGGCTCGTGCAGGGGAATCGCGGTTTCGTCTTTTGCGGGATCGTAACCTTCCGGTTTCGCGGGCGACTGCACGATGCGCAGGTGACCGCCGTCGTGCGGCGGCTCGAAGCTGAACGGCAGTCGCCCGTCGTCGCGCGCGCCGGAGGTCGGCGCGGGAGAGCTCTCGTACACCCAGATATCGGTCATGCACGTTCCCGGCCGTATCGCGCCGGGGTTCACGTTCGGCGCGGCGCTGTCGTAGAGCACCTTCGAGCGGCCCTGCGCGTCGTTACCCGTGACGACACGCCTGACCGGTTTGATTTCGTTGGCCATGTCTGCCTCCCTGAATCACAGCGGCCGGCGGTCCCAAATCATTGTTTCGCCAATCCGGGATCGTTCAGCACAGCCCGATACCGCTCGTACTGCGCGCGCAGGAACTTCGTTGTCTGCGCGCTTTTCATGAGGTCGCTGTCCCGGGCGTTCCGCTCCATATCGCGCTTTCACTCGTCGCTCTGCACGATGCGCGTGAGCACTCATGCGAGTCCCACACCCCGAAGGCCGGTGTCGCGAACCGCGAACAGGGCGCCTGCCGCAGTCGTGACGTACAGGGTCGAGAGATCCGCGCCGCCGAACGCGCAGTTGACCGGCATGTCAGCCGGGACGCGATGGGAGCCGACGATCTCACCATCCGGCGCAAACACATACAGCATCGGGCCGGGTCCGCTTTGCCCCCACCCGGCGCACGCGATGATGTTCCCGCCGGAATCGAGGCACAGGCCTTCGATGCCGCGGTGAATCCCGCGATGGTCTTCGCCGAAAGTGTGCATCACGCGAGGGGCGCCGACGACTTCGCGCTGATCGAGCCGGTACGCGCGAAGCTCACGCCTGCCGCCCGGCGTGTTGTCGGTTTCGGCGACGTACAGCGTCTTCTCGTCCGGCGAGACCGCGACTGCGCGCGGTGCGCGCGTGTCGAAGGTGACGCGGCGCAGGTCCCACAGCCGCCGGAACTCTTCGTGGTCCAGCCTCAGCACCGATGCATGATCCAGCGGCGGAAAAATCTGCGGCCCCGCCGAGCGCACCGGGCTGTGCGGGTCGGTGAACCAGATGCTGCCGTGAGCGTCGACGAAAAGGTTGTTCGGGTGGTTGTGATACCTGCCGTCGAGCAGGTGCGGCATTACCGCGGTGGACCCGTCGTGCGTGAAGTGAACGATGCGGCGACCCCCTTCCTGCGTCCCATATATGCTGCCGTCGCGCGCGAGCGCGAGGCCGTTGGTGCGATTGGTGTAGCGCCTGAAATCCGACACGACGCCGGAACCGGGATCGAGCGACGCGATGCGGCTCTCGTTCGGAACGCTGAAGAGCAGCGCCCTGCCGGTCCACGCGAGACCGCCGAGCGCACTGTCGAGCTTCGCGATCGCTTCGAATTGCCAGCTCATCGCGCGCCTCCCTGCTCGACCGCAACGCCCGGCACTTTGAGCCGCGTGCGATAAACCGAGGAGCGCGTGGTGACGTAGAGCGAGCGCCAGTCGTCGTCGCCCCAGCCCATGTTCGTCACGTGTCCCGGTATGCGCAGGCGCCCGAGGCGCTTGCCCCCGGCATCCATCACATGAATGCCGCCGGGACCCGAGCAGTAGACGTTGCCTTCCACGTCGACTTTCATCCCGTCGGCGATGCCTTCTTCCGTGCCTTCGAGCTCGTGAAAAAGGCGCGCGTTGGCGACCGAGCCGTCGGGCTGCACGTCGAAAGCGCGGATGAGGTACTGCCGGCTGTCGTTCACGTACAGCACGCGCTCGTCGGGAGAGAACGCGAGACCGTTCGGATAGACGCAGTCTGAAATCGCGAGATCCAGCGTCGTGCCGTCGGGCGCGAGACGGAACACACCCTGGAAAGGCAGATACTGGTGGACGTCTTCCCCCGCCATGCCGACGTTGAACAGCGCACCCGGGGAGTCGGTCCAGTAAATCGCCCCGTCCGACTTCACGACGATGTCGTTCGGGCTGTTCATCTTCCTGCCGTCGTAGCGCGAGGCGAGCGTGGTGATCGAGCCGTCGTGCTCGACGCGCCAGATCGAGCGGGAGGCCCACCCTGCGACGAGCAGCCGCCCCCGCGCGTCATAGGTGAGGCCGTTCGCTTTGGCCGAGGGACGGATGAAGACCTCGCGCCCATGTCCCGGCCTCCAGCGCCAGATCGTGTCGCCGATGATGTCGACGAAGTAGAAAGCACGCTCGCGAGCGTTCCACAGCGGCCCTTCGCCGAACATGAGGTCGTTCGCGATGAGATCGAGCGGCGCGTCGTGCGGGACGAGCCTGTCGATACCGGGCGCGGTCATGTCGATCTCGAGCATCGGGTGCGGCCTCGCTTTTACTTCGCCGCGGGCGCACTGATGTGCGCCAGAAACTCCGCCATCTCCGCACGGCGCTTCATGAAGTACTGCCCCGTGTCCGCGCTGCCGAGGTACACGTCCTCGTACATGAAGCGCGTGGCGAATTCCTTCCACGCAGCGCTGTCGTGCACGCGCTTGAGTGCGGCTTCCATCGCGGCAGCGGCTTCTTTCGGAACGCCGGCAGGCATCGCGAAAGCGCGGCCGGTGCCTACGCTGATTCCGTAGCCGAGTTCCTTGAGCGTCGGCGCGTCAGGCACCGCAGGCAGGCGCTTGTCGCCCGAGACGGCGAGCACCCGCAGCTTTTTCGCTTCGACCAGCGAGAACATCTCGCTCAGGTTCTCGGGCGTGAACGGCACGTGTCCGCCGAGCACTGCAGTGGTCGCTTCGGATCCGCCTTTGAACGAGACGAACCTGAACTTCGCGCCGGTCTCGCGCTCGAGCAGATAGAGCAGCAGCCGGCCTGTGCCCGTCGCCGAGGTGATTGCGGAGGTGATCGCATTCGGCTCGCGTTTCGCGGCATCGATCAGGTCTTTCATCGTCCTGAACTTCGAGTCCGCAGGCACCGCGATGGCCTGCGGGTCGAGGGCGAAGAAAGCGAGCGGCGTATAGTTCTCGAGCCCGAACCCGAGCTCGGGGCGGCTTGCAGCCGTCAGCAACGTCCCGGTTGCGACCGTGAGGATCGCGTGCGGGTCGCCGCGTTTCGATTTGATGTAGTTGAACGCGACCCCGCCTGCGCCTCCGGTCCGGTTCGAAATCGTCACCGGCTGCGTGAAGATCTTCTCACGCATGATCATCTCGGCGACTGCGCGCCCGAAGACATCCGTGCCTCCGCCAGGTGAGGTGTGCACGACGAACTCGATCGGACGCGACGGAAAAGTCTGCGCATGTATCGGGGCGATCGCCGCGCCCGTGATCGCAACGGTGCAGCAAAGGACGGACAGCCCGCGACGCAAATGTTCGGCAGTGCTCATATCTTCTCCTCCAGGGTTTTACGTACGTATGATGATGCCCTTATCGGATCTTTTTTGCGGGCGTGCATGAGCTTCGCGTGCGGGCGGGGTCGGCGTCAAGGCGCGCGGGCGCGGGCACCCTGATATATAATTCGCACCGTCATTGGGGAGTAGCCGTTCCGCCGGTCTGCGGCGGAAGAACGCGTCAACATACTTGCGCACCGGGCTTTCGACACGCGAATCACGTGTCGGGAATCGGCGGCATGGCGCGTTCGGCGCCGCGAAAGCGGCCTGGCGAGACCTTTGGCATCGGTCTTCGCTCGAGAGTCGGGCGGGAAGGCCGTGCCAATGGTCCACGCGCCGCCCGACTCATGGTAACTCCAATGGAAGCCCTGCTCGTCTCCACCGGTATCGTCGCCCTCGCTGAAATGGGCGACAAGACCCAGCTCCTCTCGCTCCTCCTTGCCGCGAAGTTCCGCAGGCCGGTTCCGATCATCCTCGGAATACTCGTCGCGACCCTCGCGAACCACGCGCTCGCCGGCGCAGTCGGCACCTGGATCACACACACGGTCGGCGCAGACGTCATGCGCTGGGTGCTCGGCGTCTCGTTCCTCGCGATGGCGGCCTGGACACTGATACCCGACAGCGCGCCTGAAGAAAACACCAGGCCGGCGCGATTCGGCGTGTTCGGAACCACGCTCATCACCTTCTTCCTGATAGAGATGGGCGACAAGACGCAGATCGCCACCGTCGCGCTCGCCGCGCAGTACTCGGAGTTCTACATGGTCGTCGCGGGAACGACGATCGGCATGATGCTCGCGAACATCCCCGCAGTGCTCATCGGAGAGCGTGCGACCAAGGCGCTGCCGATCAGGACGATACAGGTCATCGCCGCCGTGATATTTGCGGTGATGGGGGTGGTGGTTCTTACAGGATTCGAGTTCGGCTGACCGATCGAAGGAGGTTCAAGGAGGGAAACCTTGGTTTCCCTCCTTGGCGTTCACCGCCGCGGGGCTTCCGAAGGGAGCCCTAAAAACCTGAAATCCACCTCGGGCTTGCGGCCGCTCACGATGTCGGCGAGCGCCCGGCCCGAACCGCACGAATGCGTCCACCCAAGGGTGCCGTGGCCGGTGTCGAGATACAGGTTCGGGTAGCGCGTGCGGCCGATGAGCGGCACGTTGCCGGGTGTGGCGGGCCTCAGGCCCGTCCAGAACTGCGCACGCGTGGAGTCGGTCGCACCGGGAAACGAGGATTGGAAGCGGTGCAGTATCGCGCGGCATCGCGTCTGGTTGAGCTCCCGGTCGTAGCCGTTGAGCTCCGCAGTGCCGGCGATACGCATCCGGTCGCCGAACCGCGACATCACGAGCTTGTATTCGTCGTCGGTGAGACTCACGCACGGGGCAGCCGCCGGATCGATCACCGGCATCGTCACCGAATAGCCTTTCACCGGATACACCGGGATGCGCAGCCCCAGCGGGCGCACGATGAGCGGGCTGTAGCTGCCGAGCGCGACGACGTATGCATCCGCATGCATGTAGCGCGAGCGCTTGTCGGGGTCCAGCACCCGCACGCGTGTGACGGTGCCGCCGGCGTGATCGATACCTTCGACCGTGTGCCCGTACAGAAAAGTAACGCCTCGCGCCGCCGCGAGTGCCGCGAGTCTCACGGTGAACAGATGCGCGTCGCCCGACTCGTCTTCGGCCGTATAGGTGCCGCCTGCAAGGCGATCCTTCATCGCAGCGAGCGCGGGCTCGATCGCGATGCATTCCTCGGGCGAGCGGATCACGCGGTTGCAGCCGATTTCGCGCATGAGCTCGGCCGGCGCGAGCGCGTCGTCGTACGCCTGGCGGTCGGTATAGAAATGGAGTATGCCGCGCTCGAGATGGTCGTATTCGATCCCGGTCTCGGCGCGCAACGCCTTCAAGCTGTCGCGGCTGTAGAGCCCGAGCCTCACGATCTGCAGGATGTTCTCGCGCGTATGCGACGGCAGGCACTCGATCAGGAAGCGCAGGCCCCATTCCCACTGCCGCAGATCGAGGCGCAGCCTGAAGAGCAGCGGCGCGTCTTCCTTCATGAGCCAGCTCAGCACTTTCCCGGGCGCCGCGGGATTTGCCCACGGCTCGGCGTGGCTCACCGAGATCTGGCCGCCGTTGGCGTAACTGGTCTCGAGCCCGGCTTGCGGCTCGCGCTCTATCACCGTGACTTCATGGCCGGCACGCGCCAGATACCACGCAGCCGTGGTCCCGACCACACCCGCGCCGAGCACGAAAACCTTCATGTCCGGCTCTCGTGCCTGGCAACGCCTGCTATGGCAGCGTCTTCACGTCGCTGAGATAGCCGTGGTTCATCGCATCGGCGAGCGCATCGGAATAATCGGCGAAGATGCGAATCGAGGCTTCGAGCACCCTGCCGCCCTCGTCGTGCCGTTCCCAGCGAAAACCGGTGCCGTCCTCCGCGGTGACGCGGAGAAACAACCACTGTTCCATGTGAGCCCCCTGCTAACTGCATCTTCGATGGGAGCATGCAGCAGCAAACACTATGCCGGGGAGTGCGCGGGAAAACACGATGCTAGAATCGAACAACTTTCGGGGAAGGTGGTGCCATGCCGATCGGAAAACTCGACCATTATTCCATACGCACACTGAATATCGAAGCTTCCCGTCGCTTCTATACCGAAGTGATGGGGTTCGAAGTGGGCTTCCGGCCGGCTTTCGACTTTCCGGGACTCTGGCTCTACAACGGTGCGCGGCATCCCGAGTCGTATGGCGTGGTTCACATCATCGGCGTCGATCCCGCCAATCCCGAAGGACTGAAGCAATACCTCGGCGATCGCGATCTTTCGACGCTCAACGGCACCGGCACGGTCGATCACATGGCATTCACCGCGACCGGTCTTGCAGACATGCGTGAGCGCCTGAAGCGCGCTGCGGTGGCGTACCGCGAACGCACCGTCCCCGATCTGAACCTTCACCAGGTTTTCTTCGAAGACCCGAGCCAGGTCACGATCGAGCTCAACTACCCCGCGCACGAAGCGCAGCGCACGGCGTAAGAGCCGGCCATGACCGGTGCGGTCGGGCAGAAGCGCGCGGTCGTCGTCGGCGGATCGCTCGGCGGGCTCTTCACCGCCAATCTCCTCCTGCGCGCCGGCTGGGACGTGCACGTCTACGAGCACTCGCGCGTAGACCTCGTGGGCCGCGGCGCCGGCATCATCACCCACCCCGAGCTTTTCGAGTGCCTGCACCGCATCGGGATTGCGATCGACGCAAGCTTCGGGGTCGACGTCCCCGAGCGCATCGCCTTCGATCATGCCGGTCGCATCGTGGGCAGCGTGCCGATCCGCCAGTGCCTGACGACGTGGGGCCGCCTGTACGAGCTGCTCAAAGCCGCCTTTCCCGGCGAGCGCTACCACTTCGGGCACACGCTCGCGCGAGTCGATGAGTCGGCGCGCCTCGCGCGTGCCGAGTTCGCGAATGGCGCGACAGCCGAAGCCGAGCTCCTCGTGGGGGCCGACGGGATACGCTCGGCCGTGCGCGGGTGCCTGCTGCCGTCGGTGCGGGCACGGTATGCGGGCTACGTGGCGTGGCGCGGGCTCGCCGACGAGCGCGCACTCAGCGACGTCACGCGCGAGGCGCTCTTTCCGCGCTTCGCCTTCAGTCTGAACGACCGCGAGCACATGGTCGGCTACCCGGTGGCCGGTTTCACCCGCTCCACGCGTCCTTATGAGCGCTGCTACAACTTCGTGTGGTACCGCCCTGTCGAGGAGTCGCGCGAGCTTTCCGCGCTCTGCACCGACATCAACGGGCGCACCCATGACATGGCGGTGCCGCCTCCGCTGCTGAGGCCGGAGCTCGTTCGCGAAGCGCGCGAGGCGGCTCGCCGGAACCTCGCGCCGCAGTTCGCAGAGGTGGTCGAGCGCGCGCCCCAGCCTTTCTTCCAGGCGATCTTCGATCTCGAATGTCCACGAATGACTTTCGGCCGCATCGCGCTGCTCGGAGACGCGGCCTTCGTCGCGAGGCCGCACGTCGGCATGGGCGTGACCAAGGCCGCGGGCGATGCGATGGCGCTCGCGGACGCGCTGGGCAATGCCGGGGGCGAAGTCGAAACCGCATTCGCCTCGTACGAATCGACGCGCCCGCGCATCGGCTCGGCAGTCGTCGAGCACGCGCGCGCGCTCGGCGCGTATCTCGGCGGCGATCGCAGCGAAGACGCGCGCCGCCGCCACACCGCCGACGCGGTGATGCGCGAGATCGCGGTCACCCGCTCATTCACTGCGGTTTCCGGCTCTGCAGGCTGAAGCACGCGAGCCGGCGCAGACCTGTGAAAACCAATCAACGGAGGAAGGAGCACTCATGGCCGATCAAGCGAGCGACACCCGCGGGGTAAAAGCACTCACGTTCGACGTGTTCGGCACTGTCGTCGACTGGCACGGCAGCGTCGCGCGCGAAGTGCGCGCGCTCGCTGCACAGAAAGGCCTGCGGGTGAATGCGGTCAAGTTCACCAGGGCATGGCGGGCGGGTTACCGGCCGGCGATGGATCGCGTGCGCAACGGCGAGCTCCCGTGGACCAAGATCGACGTGCTGCACCGGATGATCCTCGACGAGCTGCTGGTCGGGTTCAAGATCGCCGACGCGCTGACCGAAGACGAGAAGGCGCACCTGAATCGGGTGTGGCACCGCCTGAAACCCTGGCCGGACTCGCCTCGCGGGCTCAAGCGCCTCAAGCAGAAGCTCATCATCGCGACGCTCTCGAACGGCAACACCGGTCTGCTCGTGAACATGGCGAAGAACGGCAACCTGCCGTGGGACTGCGTTTTCTCATCCGAGACTTTTCACCACTTCAAGCCCGACCCGCAGATGTATCTCGGCGCCGCCGATGCGCTCGACCTGAGACCCGAAGAGGTCATGATGGTCGCGTCGCACAAGCACGACCTGCGCGCCGCAGCGAAGCACGGCCTGAAGACCGCGTTCATCAAGCGCCCGCATGAATACGGACGCAACAACAACCCGGATCTTGCGTCCGAGCCGGAGTTCACGATCAATGCGGAGAGCTTTGTCGACCTTGCGGAACAATTAGGAGTCCCGTCGGGACCCGATCGGCGGTGAACGCCAGGGAGGGAAACCGGGGTTTCCCTCCCTGAGCCTTCCTTCCTTTATACGATCCGGGACGCCTCAAGTCTGTTAGAGTAACGCCCCCTCCGGCACCTCTGGCCGGCCGCCCTGAGTTCCTCCCCCTGCTTCACCCCCCTCCATGCCCCCGAGTACAGCCTTGAGCGAACACCCCGTCATCACCTGGCACGAAGCCGGCGCCGAGCGCTCGGCGCAGTGGAACTCCGAAGCCGGCACGCCGCCGCCCAAGCGCGTGGTGATCGCGGACGACACGATGACCGCAGACGCGGCCTATCGGCTCGCGTGCGAGGGCACTGCGATGCTGTGGCGTGGAGACTTCCAGAACGCGCGCCAGCTTCTGCAGGCGATGGCCCGGCGCGCCGACCGCCCGCCGCGCAAACCGCGTCCCGCGCCGTCCTCTCCGACCGAAGCTTTCCATCTGCACCGCCAGGCGCAGTCCCAGCGCGCGCGCACGCTCGGCATGCTGCTGCTGCAATTCCAGGAAGACCACACGCTGCGCCTGCGCCGTGCCCCCGACGTGAAACAGGCGCTGGAAGAGGCGTACGGCCCGACGGAAGAGCGCTACGTCGCGTCCTTGCGCGAGCTGCTGGGATTGGTCGGGGCGCACGAGTGGCGCAAGAAAGGCATCGACATCCCGGCAACCGGCGGACGCATCCACCCGCATTACGGCGTGTTCGCGCCGGTGCGTAACGAATACGTGAAGCTCGTCGCCGAAGCGCCGCTGCCGGCTTCCCACGCGCTCGCTTTCGACGTCGGCACGGGGACCGGGGTGCTCGCCGCAGTGCTGGCGCGCCGCGGCGTCGCGCGAGTGATCGCCACTGAACAGGATCCGCGCGCGCTCGCGTGCGCACGCGAGAACGTCGAGAGGCTGGGGCTGGCCGACCGCGTTGAAATCATCGACGCGGATCTCTTCCCCGAAGGACGCGCGCCGCTCGTCGTGTGCAACCCGCCGTGGGTGCCGGCGCGGCCGAGCTCGCCGATCGAGCACGCGGTATACGACCTCGATGGCCGGATGCTGCGCGGGTTTCTGGAAGGGCTGTCAGCGCATCTCGAGCCCGCAGGCGAAGGCTGGCTGCTGCTGTCCGACCTCGCCGAGCATCTGGGCCTGCGATCGCGCGTAGAGTTGCTCGACGCGATCGACAAAGCCGGCTTGAAGATCGTCGAACGCACCGACGTCAGACCGAGCCATCCCAAGAGCTCCGACGTCGGCGACCCGCTGCACGCCGCGCGCGCGGCTGAAGTGACTTCGCTCTGGCGGCTCGCGATCAAATAAAAAAAGGCCGGTGCTCCCGCACCGGCCTTGTCATCGGGGTCTGACGCTACCGCTTACCCCAGTTCAACCGGCACGAAAATGCTCACGTCGTCGCGCTTCACGAGCAGCGCCATCGATTTCGCATCCTTCGTCGCCGCTTTCAGCTCGTCGGCCGATTTCAGCTGCCTGCCGTTGACCGCGAGGATGATGTCGCCCGAGCGGATACCCGCTTTCGCTGCGGCGCCCGCAACCTGCTCGACGAGCAACCCGCCCTGCACCGAAGCCTGCTTCTGCTCTTCGGGGCTGAGGCTGCGCACGGCGACGCCGAGACGCGACCCGGAGAGGTCTGCTTTCTCCGGGGCTGCCGCCGCCGTTTTGCCGACCGGCGTCTCACCGACTTTCACCGCGATCTGCTGCGGCTTGCCGTCGCGCCAGACTTCGAGCTTCGCCGTCGAGCCCGGCTTCATGCTGCCGACGTGGCTCGTAAGATCCAGCGAGTTGCCGACGTCGGCGCCATCGATCTTCAGCACGACATCGCCGGACCTGACGCCCGCTTTCGCTGCCGGGCTGCCGCTCTCGACCGAGGCGACGAGCGCACCGCCCGCTTTCGGAAGGCCGAACGAGCCGGCGAGCGACTGGTTCACTTCCTGGATGACGACCCCGAGCCGTCCGCGCTGGACTTTGCCCGTCTGCACGAGCTGATCCTTGACGTTCACGGCGGTGTCGATCGGAATCGCGAACGACACGCCCTGATATCCGCCGCTGCGGCTGTAGATCTGCGAATTGATGCCGATCACTTCGCCTTTCATGTTGAACAGCGGCCCGCCCGAGTTACCGGGGTTCACGGCGACGTCAGTCTGCAGGAAAGGCACGTACGAGCCGTCGGGCAGCGCGCGCGACTTGGCGCTCACGATCCCCGAGGTCACCGTGTTCTCGAAGCCGAAAGGCGAGCCGATCGCGACGACCCACTCGCCGACACGAACGTCATTCGCCTTGCCGAGCCTCACCGTCGGCAGGTTCTTGCCGTCGATCTTCAGCACGGCGATGTCGGTCTGAGGATCGACGCCGATGACCTTCGCCCTGTATTCGCGGCGGTCAGTCAGCTTGACCATGACTTCGGACGCGTTCTGCACGACGTGCGCGTTCGTCAGCACCAGGCCGTCGGCGCTCACGATGAAGCCCGAGCCGATGCCGTGCGAAGGCTCCTGCGGCTGCGGCTGCATGCGGCCCTGCGGCCCCCTGAAGCGCTTGAAGAACTCGTACATCGGATCGTCGGGGCTGATCCCCATATCGGGCGCCGACGCCGCGGTCTTCATGTTCCCGGTCACGCTGATGTTCACGACCGCCGGGCCGTTCTTCTCGACGAGCTGCGCAAAATCCGGCAACGCCGCGGACGGCGCGGCCGTCGGCACGGTCTGCGCCGCTTCCACGGGGCCTGCGTTCGCGGCCGACGGTCCGTAGTGGCTGATGCCGCCGAGCCCGAGCGCGGTGACGAGGCCCGCCGCCGCGAGGCTTTTAACGATGAGGTTCTGTTTCATGTCTCTCCACCTGTCAAGGATGCGCGGATCACGCGCAATGGAAGGCATGATGAGGGCTGCAGCTTAAGCGGGCCTTAAGGCCCGGAAACGTGAATCCGACTCCGCCTATTCTCTATAATCGCGGAAGTGACCATTCTGAAACGTTCCACCTGGGTCCTGATCGTCTGGCTGACCCTCGCCGGCGGCTGCGCCCGGCAGCCCGGCATCGGCCAGACCTCGCTCAAACCGAAGACCACAGCGGAGTTGCGGGGCTACCTGCTCGACCACAAAGCCGATCTCGACCTGTTCAGGTTGCGCGGACCGTTTGCCGTCGATGCACGGACAAACCACGAGATCCGCGTGTCGCCCGCCGAGCGCTTCGACGCCGATCTGTTTTTATCGGCGCCTCATGAAAAAGCGCCTCTGGTCATTTTCGTGCACGGGTATGACAGCTCGAAGGAAGCGCACGCCAACCAGGCGATGCACGTCGCATCGTGGGGAATGCACAGCCTGACCCTGCAGCTTCCCAGGCACGGTCCATGGGTCGGCAACGGCAGGATACTGGCGAATATCGTCAGGTTCATCGCTCGCTCGCCCCAGGTGATCGACAGCCGCATCGACGTGGGCAGGATCATTCTGATCGGACACTCGTTCGGCGCTTCGGCCGTGGCCATTGCAATGGCTGAAGGCGCTCCTGCCGCCGGCGGCATCTTTCTCGATCCGGCGGCCGTGGGCAGGAATCTGCCTCAGCTTTTGCAAAAAATCACCAGACCGGTGATGGTGCTCGGGGCTGACGACGAAATTTCTTCGGCGCGCAACCGCGATTATTTTTATCGGTATATTCGCAGCGGCGTTGCCGAAGTCTCGATCAGGGATGCAACCCACGAAGACGCCCAGTATCCGTCCGAGCACGCGGTGCAGAATTTCGGACTCGATCCTCATACGACGGAAGAGTTGCAGCTCACCTTCGCAGCAGCATTGACCTCGGCTGCCGTGAGTCTTTCCGCGACGGGTGCGTTCGACTATGCGTGGGCGAGCTTTGGCCCGGTCCTGGCGAGTGGAAAATTCTTCGGCGCGAAGAAGAAATGAGTTGATCGACGATTATTGGCTGCCGCAACCTGAAAAGGCGACCTGGAATGAATAATGGTTGAAATACGCAAAGTACTCCCGCTCGTTTTTTCGATGCTGTGGCTGACGCCGTCCCACGCCGCAGATCTCCCCGCTCCAAAATTCACAGAGGAATTTTCAAGACAGGAACGCATCTATCGCGGCGAAGTGGAACAGGCGGTCGAGGGTTACACCGTCGATCGATCGCTTGCCGTCTACGCCGACGCCCTGGCCTCCGGGTTCGACCGCGAGTTGGCAACGCTGGGGCCGGGGGATCGATGGCTGGATATCGGAGCCGGCAAGGCCCAGGCCATACTGGATTATTACGCCCCGAGCTACGACCTGACGCACGCCGCAGGAGCACAGCGATCGGGCAGCAAGGCGCAGGCGATCGCAATGTCCATAGAAGACCGGCGCACTCCCCTTTGGCATCAAACCGCCGCACGCCTTCCGTTCAACCAGATTCAGTATCTGGCCGACAAGCGCCTGCGAAACTATTCGCTGGAAGAGCTCGGGCAGTTCCAGCTCATCACCGATGTGATCGGCGGTTTTTCTTACACGGCCGATCTTTCGCTGTTCATGGAGCAGACACTCGGCTATCTGAAAGTGAACGGCAGTTTTTATACCGCCCTGCAGGACATCCAGTTCGAAGACGGAAAGAACCGGCCCTACTACCAGGGCTCGCCATTCCTGACCGAGCTCAGGAATGCCGACGGTACCGAATTGAAAGTGTGCGCCTGGCTGAAACGGATCGCCTGTGCGGAAGTCACCTGCGAGTCACGCGCGGACTGGCAACCGCCGCTCGAGGCTTTTCGTATTCGGAAAGTGTGCAATGAAGTCAAAGTCCCTGCGCTGGATCCGCTTCAGTACAAGGCCGGAACGCCTCCCGAACGGCGATTCCAGGTGAGGAATTGAACAGGCCGTTTCGGTAGAACCTTCCCTCGCCCCGCTTGCGGGGAGAGGGTGAGGGCATCAAGGGAGACTCCACGGCTCAACCGTCGATCCTTTCGCCGGCATTCACATGCCGAGAATAATATGCCAGAGAGGTGCTGAGGAATGACCGGGCCGCTATTAACCCAGAAAGTGCACGAAGCACTGCGGACTGCCGCGCGCGCTGGTGCGCCCAGGGTCGAGTGCTCGTTGGACCTCGATCGTTCGAGGACGACCGTCGAAGCCGGCCTTGCAGGATGGAGCTGGAAAGGCCGGCTATACCCCTATCTGGACACCTGCAGGGACAGAACCATTTACCACTGGGTTGGCGAGAGCTTTCAGCCAGTGGCACGTTTCACAACGTCACTGATCAAGTTGGTGCCGACCGAGTGGGGACCGCCGACCTTCGAAATCGATGGCATCAAGATGTTACCCACGGCGCATGTCTCGCCCTATGCGGATGCCGAACGTAAAGTCGGCTTGATTCAACCGCGTGGCAAGGTGATTCTGGACACCTGCGGCGGCCTTGGCTACTTCGCCGCCTGGTGTTTACGGGGTCAAGCGAGGCAGGTGCTTTCTTACGAGAAGACTGCTGACGTGATCTGGCTGCGCAGCCTCAATCCGTGGTCGCCTGAGGTTGGCGGTGGTTTGACGTTAACCGAGGGTGACATCGCCGATCAGATCGTCACGCTGCCTGGAGATTCGGTCGACGCGATCCTGCACGATCCGCCTCGCTTCGGCATCGCCGGAGAACTTTACTCGCAAGTCTTTTATGACCAACTGGCCAGGGTGCTCAAGCGCAAGGGCAAAATGTTTCACTACACCGGCGCACCGAACAAACTGACCAGTGGTCGCGATCTGCCGAACGAAGTGGTGAAACGCTTGCGGCTCGCCGGGTTTGTCGCGGAGTTGAATGGTGATGGAGTATTGGCGGTGAAGAAGTGAGCGTTGTCAGAGCCGCGGAGCGAGTCCGCTACGCAGCGTAGCGAGTAGCGGCGCTGATGGGGGCGAGCAGACCGTGACCGATCCGGCGCTCCGATCGTGGCGCTCACCCAGCGCTCAGGCATCCATTTCATTCTCATCCGGGGCTCGACACTTCCTTTGCTGCCCTGAACCCCACGCGCGCTGTGAGCCCCATTCCCTGCGGCCCCTCCGCGAGCTTCACCTGCGCGCCATGCCTCGCCGCAATGTTGCGCACGATCGCAAGGCCTAGCCCGCTGCCCGCGACGTCGGTTCCGCCGACACGGTAGAAGCGGTCGAACACGCGCTCTCTTTCCTCCGGCGCGATGCCCGGTCCGGTGTCGGTGACTTCCAGTACCGCGCGCTCGCCATCGCGCATCGCCGCGACGTCGACGCGGCCGCCGGGCGGGGTGTAGCGCAGCGCGTTCTCCACGAGGTTCGAGAGCAACGTCCTGAGCGCGTCGCGCTCGCCGCTCACGAGGAGGTTCTCGTCGCGCCGGGTGAGCCCGATATCGACATCTTTGGCTTCGGCAAGCGGCGCGTAAGCGGCGACGACTTCAGCCGCGAGCTCGCCGAGATCGATGTGCGCGGTCGGCCGGGCGGCGGCCTCGGGCTCGTGCCGAGCGAGAGTGAGAAGCTGCTCGACGAGATGCGTTGCGCGGGTCACGCCGTCCTTCAGCGTCGCGAACGCGGCCTCGCGTTCCCGGGCGCTTTGCGCCCGCTCGGCGAGCTGGATCTGCAGGTTGAGCGCCGTCAGCGGTGTTCGCAGCGCGTGCGCGGCATCCGCGACAAAGGCGCGCTGGAGCTCGAGCGCGCGGGTGAGCCTCGCCAGCAGGTCGTTGAGCGAAGACACGACCGGCTTGATCTCCTGCGGCACTTGCGCTTCGTCGAGCGGACGCAGCGAGTCGGCGCTGCGCGACTTAACCGCGTTCGCGACCGACTCGAGCGGCCGCAGCCCGCGGGTCACCGCCGCCCACACGAGGAGCGCCAGCATCGGCACCACCAGGAGAAAAGGCACCATCGTTCGCAGCGCCGCGCTCACCGCGAGGTCGTCGCGCAGATAGGTCGGCTGCGCGACTCGCACGGTGAAGCCCTGCTCGCTCAGCGTGTACATGCGCCACGACCCGCTCGGCGTATCGACAGTGGCGTGGCCGCGGTGGCCGGTGAAAGGCAGGTCGACACGTGAGCGCGAGTACCGCACACCCGAACCGTCCTCGCTGCGGATGTCGATTGCGAAGTCGAACTCGTTGTCGAACTCCGGCGCGTGGACCGCACCGCCTGCGTGCAACGCCTGGTCGCGCAGCGACAGCGCCATCTGGCGCAACTGGTAATCGAGCAGGGTTCCCGCTTCGTTCTGCGCCGTGTAGTACACCGCGACCGCAGCCACCGCGCCGGCGACCAGCACCGAAGCGAGGAGCGCCGCGAGAAGCTGGCGGCGGATCGAGGTCATCGTTGCGCAGGCACGACGTAACCGACGCCGCGCACGGTCTTGATGAGATCGGCGCCGAGTTTCCTGCGCAGCGCGTGCACGTAGACTTCGACCGCGTTGCTCTCGACTTCCTCGCCCCAGCCGTAGATGCGCTCCTCGAGCTGGCTGCGCGACAGGATAGCGCCGCGACGATCGAGCAGCGCTTCGAGCAGGGCGAGCTCGCGAGCCGAGAGCGCGACGTCGTTGCCGCGCAGCGTCACGCGATGCGATGCGGGGTCGAGCGTGACCTCGCCGGCGCGGATGAGCGACTCGGCACGGCCGGCGCGTCGACGCACCACCGCCCGGATGCGGGCGGCGAGCTCGTCCAGATCGAAAGGCTTGACGATGTAATCGTCGGCGCCGTTGTCGAGCCCTGCGACGCGATCGCTTACGGCGTCGCGCGCGGTGGTGATGAGCACGGGCACGTCGTTACCCGCGCGCCGCAGCGACCTGAGCACCTCGACGCCGCCTTTGCCCGGCAGCCCGAGATCGAGCAGGACCACGTCATACCCGTGACCCGCGAGCGCGCCCTCGGCCGCTTTGCCGTCGCGGACCCAGTCGACGGTGAAGCCGTCCTGACGCAGGCCCTTGCGGACGCTTTCGCCGATCATCGAATCGTCTTCAACGAGCAGCACTCGCATGACCGGTCACCACTCGTACTTGTAGCCGACGCCATACACCGAATGCACGATCTCGCGGTCCGGAAGCACGCCCGCGATCTTCTTTCTGATCTTCTTCACGTGGCTGTCGACGGTGCGGTCGGACACCACGCGCTGGTCCCGATACATCAAATCCATCAACTGCTCGCGCGTATAGATGCGGCCGGGATGAGCGACCAGCACCTTGAGGAGCTCGAACTCGACCGCGGTCAGCGCCAGATCCCTGCCTGCGAGTGTGGCTTTGTAGCCGGAATCGTCGAGCGCGAGGCCGTCGTCGGGCGCCGCCTCGCCGCGCTTGGTACGCCGCAGGACCGCCTTGACTCGCGCGACGACTTCCCGCGGGCTGAAAGGCTTGCAGATGTAGTCGTCGGCGCCGAGCTCGAGCCCCAAGAGGCGGTCGATCTCGTCGACTCGCGCCGTCACCATGATGATCGACACGTCGGCGAAAGTCCTCAGCGCCTTGCACACATCCAGGCCGTTCTTGCCCGGCAGCATGAGATCGAGGAGTACGAGATCGGTGCCATGCGCGCGCACCCAGTCCTCGACCTGGTCGCCACGGTGCAGCATCGCCACGTCGAAACCTTCCTGCGTGAGGTAATCGCGGAGCAGCCCTGCGAGCTTTTCTTCGTCTTCGACGATGAGGATGTGGTCATTCATTCGCTGCGCTCATTAAAGTGCTGGGTACTTAGTGTTTAGTGCAGGGGCCATGAATAGGTCACACTGAAAACTAAACACTTGAACATTATCGCGCCGCCAGCGGCAGCTCGATTTCGATTGCCAGACCGCCGAGGGCACTCGCACGGGCGGCGAGCGTGCCCCCATGCCCTTCCACGATCGCTTTCGCGATTGCAAGACCGAGGCCGGATCCGCCGCTCGCCCGGTTGCGGGAGCCCTCGACGCGATACAGCCGCTCGGTGAGGCGGGGCAGGTCGTGCTCAGGGACACCGGGGCCGCTGTCCTCCCAGCTCACCACCGCGGAATCGCCGTCGCGCCGCAGCGTCACCAGGACACGTCCCGGCGATTGCGTATAGCGCAGGTTGTTCTGCAGCAGGTTACCGAAGACCTGCGTGAGCCGGATCTCGTCGGCGAGCACGCGCAGGCGGGGGTCGAGCTGAGTCTCGATGCGCAGGCTTTTCTCGTCCAGCGCACGCGCGAACGCGTCGACTACGTCGCCTATGACTTCCGCGAGCTCGACCGGCTCCTTGTGGTAACTGAGCGCGCCGACGTCGGACATCGAGAGCGTATGGAGATCCTCGACGAGCCTCGCGAGGCGAGCGGTCTCGGTTGCGAGGGAGGCCACGGAAGTCTGGTCGAGCGGACGCACGCCGTCCTGCAGCGACTCGATCTCGGCACGCAGCACCGCGAGCGGCGTGCGCAGCTCGTGCGCGATATCGGCGATCCATTGCTGCCGCGCTTCGCGGGTCGCCGTGAGCGTCGCGGCGAGCGTATTGAAGTCGCGCGCGAGCTGCGCGAGCTCGTCGTGTCCCGGGGCATCGACGCGCACGCCGTAGTTGCCCTGGATCAGCGCGTGCGTGCCGCGTGTGAGGAGCGTGATGCGGCGCGTGAGCCACCACGCGAGCCCTGCGGCGAGCAGCAGCGCCGCGACCAGCATGCCGATCGCGATCGAGCCGAAAGCCACGCGCTGGCGAGTCAGGTACACGCGCTCGATCGACTGCACGATCTCCGGCCGCGGAACATAGCCGAGATAGCCGACGGTGGCCCCCTGCACGTCGATGGGCTTCAGGACTGCGCTGCTCGCCGCCTCCGCCCTGCCGACGAGCTGAGTGCGATCGCGGTCGAACAGCATGAGGCGCGGATCGATCGTGAGCGGCGTATCGCGGCGCGGACCCTGCGCGGGGGCGCCTTCCTCAGCAGGGCGCGGCAGGCCGAGCGCGTCGCGCGACATCTCGCCCCAGCGCTGCCGGTCCCCGGCGACCCATGCCCAGCCGCGCTCCCGATCAAAGCCTTCCGCCAGCCGCCGGACCATAGAGTCGAGCCGCACCTCGTCCGCCCGATTCAGGTACTGCACGAAGCCGCGCTCGAAGCTCGTCGTGTACACGAAGTACGCCGCTAGCGTCAGCGCCGCGATCGCCCCGGCGATCGCGAGAAAGAGCTTGATGTGCAGCCTGTCGAAGCGCGCTTTGTCCATGGCGTGAAGGATAAGTGCTGAATGGGGAGGAAATGTGGACTCGGGACAGTCTCTTACACAACTTCCACATTCCGTCCACATTCCCTCCTCGTTAGCACATCACACTGCATCCCATGGACACCACTGAATCGGATCTGGCCATGGACCGCACGAACGAGAAACTTCTGACCCCGACGCGTAAACCGCGCGCGTCCTTTGCCGCGCGCTTCGGCAGGCGCAGCCGTGCGGCGCGCACCGGCATCGCGCTCGCCGTTGCAGTGGCGCTCGGCGGCGCAGGCTACTACGGCTGGAACGCGTGGAACGGCGCGAGCAGCGCCGCGGCGCAATACATGACCGCAGTCGTACAGCGCGGGGATCTCGAGGACAGCGTGACCGCGACCGGCATCCTCCAGCCCCGCGATTACGTGGACGTCGGCACGCAGGTCTCAGGCCAGGTGCGCAAGCTCTACGCCGAAGTGGGCGCTGCGGTCAAGTCCGGCCAGCTTCTGGCGGAGATCGATCCGACGGTCTACACATCCAAAGTGGACGCCGATCGCGCACAGATCCGTACCCAGGAAGCGCAGCTCGCCGACAAGCAGGCGCAGCTCGCGCTCGCCGAGCAGCAGCACCAGCGCCAGTTGAATCTCCAGCGCGAGAACGCGACGACCCAGGACGCGGTCGACAGCGCTGCAGCGACCTTGCGCTCGGCGAAAGCCCAGATCGACGTGCTCAAGGCGCAGGCCGACCAGACGCGCTCGACGCTCCGCGGCGACGAGGCGAATCTCAACTACACCAAGATCTATGCGCCGATGTCCGGCACCGTCGTGTCGCAGACCACGAAACAGGGTCAGACGCTCAATGCGAACCAGCAGGCGCCGATCGTCCTGCGCATCGCCGACCTGTCCACGATGACCGTGCAGTCGCAGGTTTCCGAAGCCGACGTGTCGAAGCTCAAGGTCGGGATGGATGTGTACTTCACCACGATGGGCAACCAGATGAAGCGCTGGTACGGCAAGCTGCGCCAGGTCGAACCGACCCCGGTCACGGTGAATAACGTCGTGCTCTACAACGCACTCTTCGACGTCGAGAACCCCGACCGCGCGCTGATGACCCAGATGACGGCGCAGGTGTTCTTCGTGACCGCGCAGGCGAAGGATGCGGTGCAGGTGCCGATCACCGCGCTGCGTGGGGTCGGCTCGGGCGAGCGTCGCCGCGCCAATGCGGGCGAAGGCAAGAATTCGAAAGCGGCCGATGCCGCAGCGAGCAAAGGTACGGATGCCGTAGCAAGTAAGGGTGCGGCAACGGGCGCGGACAGCGCAGCGGCTAAAGGCGCCGGTGACGGTGCACGCCCGCGCGGCGCAGGCGGCTCCCGCGCCGCCGACGCCGACCCGCGTGTGCGCTTCGCGAGCGGCCGCGCGATCGTTCGCGTGGTTAAGCCCGACGGCACACTCGAAGATCGTGAAGTGAAAGTCGGCGTGATGAGCCGCGTGACGGCGCAGATCGTGTCGGGGCTCGAAGCGGGGGAGACGGTGGTCACCGGCTCCGCGACGCCGCGCACCGCCGCCGCAGGCAAAGGCGGGAACAGCAACAACGCACCCAGGATGCAGCCGCGGATATGAACAACGAACTGAAGGGCTTAACCCACCCCCATCCCGGGGCCCCTTCGCCCGCTACGCGTGCTCTCCCCCCTGAGGGTCTCTCCGGGCCTCTTCAGGCGGTGAACGATCAGGGGGAACCCGAGGTCCCCCCCGAAACCTCCCTCCTTCGGTCATCTACCGAAGACATTCCCTCCCTCTCAGGGACGGCGTCAGGGAGGGGGTGGGCTTCCGCGGAAGTTGCAGTGACGCCGCTCATAGATCTGGCCGGAGTCACCAAGACCTACCGCACCGGCGACCTCGCGGTCGAAGTACTCCATGGCATCGATCTCAGGATCTACCCGGGCGAGTTCGTTGCGATCGTCGGTCAATCCGGCTCCGGCAAGTCGACCCTGATGAACATCCTCGGGTGCCTCGATCGTCCGACGACGGGCACTTACCGGTTTCTCGGCGAGGACGTGTCCGGATTCGGCCGCGACCAGCTCGCGCGGCTGCGCCGGATCGCTTTCGGCTTCGTATTCCAGAGCTACAACCTGATCGCCGGCGCGAGCGCGACGCAGAACGTGGAGGTCCCCGCGATTTACGCCGGCATGTCGCCTGCGGACCGTCATGCGCGCGCCGAAGCGCTGCTGACCACCCTCGGCCTCGCCGAGCGGCTCGATCACAAGCCGAACCAGCTTTCCGGCGGCCAGCAGCAGCGCGTCTCGATCGCGCGCGCGCTCATGAACGGGGGCCAGATCATCCTCGCCGACGAGCCCACCGGTGCGCTCGACAGCAAGAGCGGCGTCGAAGTCCTGGCGCTGCTCGACAAGCTTTCGCGTGCAGGCCATACCGTCATCGTGATCACGCACTCGCAGGACGTCGCCGCGCACGCGCACCGCGTGGTCGAGATTCGCGATGGGATCATCGTGAGCGATCCCGGTCCCGGGATGCACGCGAACAAGCCCTCCGCATTCGAGCCGCGAGACGATTCGCCAGGTTCCGCCTGGGCGGGCCTGGTCGAATCCGCGAAAGCCGCAGGCCGCGCGTTGCGCTCGAACCTGTTCCGCACGGCGCTGACGCTGCTCGGCATCGTCATCGGCGTCGGCTCGGTGATCGCGATGCTCGCAGTCGGCGACGGCGCCAAGCAGGCGGTCGTCGACCGCATCAGCGGGATGGGAACCAACCTGCTGCTGATCAGGCCCGCGGCGGCGACCCGCGGCGGCATGGGCAGCAACACCGCGACGATGACGCCTGACGACGCCGAAGCGATGGCGGCGCTGCCCAACGTGCTCGCGGCGGTTCCCGAGCTCGGCGGCAACGTGACCACGCGTTTCGGCAACGCCGACTATCAGACGCAGGCGACCTCCACGAGCGCCGAATTCACGGTCGCGCGCAACTGGCCGGTTTCGCGAGGCGCCTTCTTCTCGCGCGAGGACGTTCGCAGCTACGCGCCGGTGGTCGTTCTCGGCCAGACGGTGGTGAAGAATCTCTTCACCGACGGCGCCGACCCGGTCGGCAAGCACATCGTGCTCAACAACGTGATGTTCCAGGTGATCGGGATCATGAGCGAGCGCGGCGCGTCGCCGAACGGCGCGGACCAGGACGACGTCGTGGTCGTGCCGTATACGACCGGCGGATTGAGGCTCTTCGGCCAGCGGTTCCTGCGCAACATCTCCGTCGCGGTCGACGACGTCTCGCGCATCGACGAGACCCAGGCCGCAGTGGAGACCCTGCTCGAAGCGCGTCACCGCACGGTGGACTTCCAGATCCGCAACATGGCTTCGCTGCTCGAGACCGCGACCGAGACGCAGAACACGCTCACCATGCTGCTCGGCTCGATCGCTGCGATCTCGCTGCTCGTCGGCGGCATCGGAGTGATGAACATCATGCTGGTGAACGTCACCGAGCGCACTCGCGAGATCGGGGTTCGCATGGCGACCGGCGCCCGCATGCGCGACATCATGCAGCAGTTTCTCACCGAAGCGCTCGCGGTCTCGGCGCTCGGCGGGCTCATCGGGGTTGCAGGCGGCTTGAGCGTCGCGGCGCTGATCGGCGCCCTCGGCACGCCGGTGAAGTTCTCGGTGTTTCCCGTCGCGCTCGCTTTCGGCTGCGCGTTCGCGACGGGATTGATCTTCGGCTACATGCCGGCGCGCAAAGCTGCGGGGCTGGACCCCGTCGTTGCCCTTGCTTCGGAATGAGGTGACCCCCATGACCACACGTAAAACGATCTGCATCGCAGTGGCCCTAGCCCTCACCGGCTGCAGCATGACCACGCCGATGCTCAAACCCGACGTCGCGGCACCGGCGGTCTGGAACGAACAGGCCGCCGGAACGGCGGTGTCTTCGCACTGGTGGGCGACGTTCGGCTCCTCCGAGCTCCAGCAGCTCGTGGAACGCTCGCTCGCAGGCAGCCCCGATCTCGCGATCGCGACGGAGCGCGTGCGCCAGGCCGAAGCGCAGGTCCGAGTGGCGGGCGCGTCGCTTTTCCCGAGCCTCGATCTCGGCGTCGGCACGTCGACCAGCAGCACGAGAGACAGCCGCGGCTCATCGACCGCCGGCGCGAGCAGCTACAGCCTCTCGGCGAGCTACGAGATCGATCTCTGGGGACGCAACCGCGCAGGCGTGCGCTCGGCGCAGAGCGCGCTCCAGGCGACGACCTACGATCGCGACACCGCGCGTCTGACGCTCATCTCGGGCGTGGCTACGAGCTACTTCGGAGTGTTGTCGCTGCGCAGCCGGCTCGGCGTCGCGAGAGAGAACCTGGGAATCGCCGAACGCGTGCGCGACCTCGTCTCGGCGCGTGTGCGCAACGGCGCGAATTCACAGCTCGACCTCGCGCAACAGGAAGCGGCGGTGCTGTCCCAGCGCGCGGCATTGCTTCCGCTCGAGCAGCAGGAGCGGCAGACCCTTGCCGCCCTCGCGGTGCTCGTCGGCTCGGTTCCGGAAGGCTTCGACGTGCAGGCGCCCGGCGTCGCCGATCTCGCGGTGCCTGCGATCGACCCGGGGCTGCCTGCGGAGCTCCTCGTACGCAGGCCCGACCTCGCGAGCGCTGAGGCGCAGCTTGCCGGTGCGAATGCCGACCTCGCGGCAGCACGCGCAGCGCTGCTGCCGAGCATCTCGCTCACCGGTTCCGCGGGCGCGGCGAGCGCGGCGCTGCTGAGCTTCGTCAGCGGGGGCACGAGCACGATCGGACTCGCGCTGTCAGTGCTCCAGCCGATCTTCGACGGCGGGCGGCTGCGCGGCCAGAAAGCGGTCGCCGAATCGCGTGAGCGCGAGCTCGTCGAGTCCTACCGCAAGGTGATCCTCACCGCTTTCAAGGACGTCGAAGACGCGCTCGTCGCTGCGAACCGGCAGGGCCGCCAGGAAACGCTGCTGGGTGAGGTCCAGGCGCAGGCGAGTGTAGCGCTGAGGCTCGCGGAGATTCGCTACCGCGAAGGCGCGGCCGATCTTCTCACGGTGCTCGACGCGCAGCGCACGCTCTTCAACGCGCAGGACCAGCTCGCGCAGATCAGGCTCAACCGACTTCAGGCGGCGGTGAGCCTCTATAAAGCGCTGGGAGGCGGATGGAGCGCAGCACCTGCTCGGCTGGCGCAGAAGTGAGGACGGCGCCGGGGGTCAGTCGACCCAAAGCGTCGGGTAGACGAATCCGCCGGAAAAAAAGAACACGAGCGCCTTGCCGAGAAACACGAGCTTTTCGTTGAAGCTCATGTCGCTGAAGCGGCGGTCGTTCAGGGTGCCGGGTGCCGGGGACGGTGTGCTCATGATCGATGCTCCTTTGGGATCAATCGATCATGCGCGTACAAGCTTACGTGAAACTTGCTGCTGCAGGCCGCAACGTCAGGCGGTCCTGAGCTTCGGCATCATCCGCACCGCATTGTCGCGCTCGATCGCCCTCAACTGCGGCGCGGTGAATCCGTACGCCGCGAGGCCCGCATTCACTTCGGCGCCGTCGCGAAACGGGTAATCGGTCCCGTACAGGAGCTGCGAGACCGGCGCGATCTTCAGCAGCGCGTCGAGCGCGCCGGCGTGGTTGCCCTGCGCGGTGTCGTAGTAGAACTTCGCGAGCTCGTGCATCACCCCTTTCGGGATCTTCGCTTCCCGATCCTTGAGGGTTTTTTCCTCGTACAGGAAACGGCTCAGGAGAAAAGGAGTCGTGCCGCCGCTGTGCGAGAAAATCCAGCGGATGTTGGGGTATTTCGCCGCCGCGCCGGTGAAGATGAGGCTCGCCATCGTTCGAGTCGTGTCGGTGGCGTATTCGATGGCGCTGCCCTGGATGCCCGGCACGACGTCGCCGCAACACTGCGGGGACAGGGGGTGGGTGTACACGACGGCCGAGCGGCGGTTGAGCTCTTCGAGCACCGGCCAGAAAGCCGGGTCGCCGAGATACTTGCCGCCGTAGCTCGTCATGAGGCAGAAGCCTTCGGCCTTCAGCGTGTCGAGCGCGTACTCGATCTCTTTCACGCAGCCTTCGGTGTCCGGATACGGAATCGTCGCGAAGGTGCCGAAGCGGCCGGGGTAGTCTTTCGAGAGCTTCGCAGCGAAGTCGTTCGCCTCTCTCGAAAGACGCCGCCCGAGCGGCACGTCGCCGAACCACACCGCCGGCTGGATGAGGGAAGTGACCGCGGTGGAAATCCCGCTCTTGTCCATCTCCGCCAGCGAGCGTTCCACCGTCCACGCCGCGTGCCGCTGCCCGCGCTCCTTGAGCGCAGCGGAATAGCCGGGCGACACGATGTGGTGGTGGACGTCGATGCGGTGCGGCTCCGCCTGTGCCTGAGCAAACCGCCCCCCGAACGGCAGCACCGCAGCCGCTGCGGCGGCGCCGATGAGCTTCCGCCGCACGCCATCCACGCCAACGCGTATTTCTCCGGACATCCACCCTCCTGTTCTCGTTGTGGCTAGAAGTACGCCTGCCCCGCTTTGATCGGCGGCTGCCACTCGCAATCGCCCCACGGGCCGTCGCCGTTCTCGCGGATGTACGCGATGCGCCCGGTCTTCTTCGGCACGCGCTTGCCGCTGAAGAGCGCCTGCAGCCAGTCGAGCACGTAATCGTGACAGTCCATGCCGCCCAGGTTGGGTATGCCCCACAGCGGGTGATACTGGTTTTCCATCACCCACATCTCCTTCGGCACTTTCAGGTCGCCGAAAGCCTCGACCGCGTCTTCGAGCGGGCACAGCGGGTCGAACTCGCCGGTGACGAGCAGTGTCGGGCAGGTG
>JAQGMV010000359.1 GCA_028292225.1 Betaproteobacteria bacterium | reverse complement strand
AGGATGCGCGGCTGCCGGCCGCATCGCACCGGTTGCACGGTAGCGGTGAGATCATGCCTCCCTTCAGTGGTGAAAATTAAGTGCGATCGTCGGACAAGGTCCTGGTTACCGGTGCCACCGGATTCGTTGGTTCAGCGGTAGCTATAGCATTGTGCAAGGGCGGCTACGATGTGCGTGCGCTCGTGCGGCCTTCCAGCTCGCGCGCGAATCTGGCCGGGCTGCCCGCGCAGATCGTGGAAGGTGACATTCGTGACCCGGCCGCCGTGTACCGCGCGATGATGGGCATCCGTTTTGCGTTCCACATTGCCGCTGACTACAGGTTGTGGGCGCGCTACCCCGAAGAAATCGTGCAGACCAATCTCGAAGGTACCCGTACAGTCATGCAGGCGGCACAATCCGCCGGTGTGGAGCGCATCGTCTATACGAGCAGCGTCGCCGCGCTTGCGCTCGGAAATGACGGCGAGGCCGCGGACGAGTCGGCCGTGCTTCGCGAGCGCGACGCAATCGGGCCTTACAAACGCAGCAAGGTGCTGGCGCAGGCGCTCGTGTCGAGGATGATCGCCGAAGAAGGATTGCCGGCAGTGATCGTAAATCCATCTACGCCGATCGGGCCGCGGGACATACGCCCCACGCCGACAGGACGGCTGGTTGTCGAAGCGGCGTCCGGGCGTGTGCCGGCCTTCGTCGACACGGGCCTCAACCTGGTTCATGTCGACGATGTCGCTGCCGGACACGTGGCGGCGCTTGAACGCGGTACGATCGGCGAGCGCTACATCCTCGGCGGAGAGAACGTGCTGCTGGGGGACATGCTGGCTTCAATCGCCGAGATTACCGGCAAGCCCGCGCCGAAGATGCGCATTCCGCGCGCAGCGGTCTATCCGATCGCAATCGCGGCCGAAGCTTTGGCAAGGCTGACATCGAAAGAGCCTTTCATTACACTGGACGGACTGCGCATGTCGAAGCAGCGCATGTTTTTTACAGCAGCGAAAGCCGAGCGCGAGCTGGGATTTCGCGCGCGGCCATACCGTGAAGCACTTCGAGACGCGGTGACATGGTTCGCGGAACACGGCTATCTGCGTAGATGACGCTCGTTTTCGCCGCCGTCTCGTGCGGCATCTGGATTTACCTCCTCGTCGGGCGTGGCGGGTTCTGGCGCTGCAGCGAAAGTCTCGACGCGGCAAGCGATGCAACGGCAGGCCCCCGGACGTGGCCGTCGATCGTTGCCATCGTGCCGGCGCGCGACGAGGCCGAGGTCATCGCGGCAAGCGTCACCTCCCTGCTGCGGCAGAGCTATCCCGGCGAATTCAGCATCGTGGTGGTCGACGATCACAGCAGCGACGGTACGGCCGACTTCGCTCGCGAGGCCGCACGGCTGCAGGGCGGACACTCCCGGGTGACTGTCGTGTCCGCACCGCTGCTGCCGCCGGGCTGGACCGGCAAGCTCTGGGCGCTGAAGCACGGCATCGCGCATGTCGAGGCGAACGAGGCGATCCCGGACTTTTTCTGGTTGAGCGACGCCGACATCACCTACGCAGATGACGCGCTGCTGCAACTCGCGGCCAAGGCGCGCGCGGGGAATCTCGCGCTCACTTCAGTGATGGCGGGACTGCGCTGCGATTCGCTCGTGGAGCGCGCCGCCATTCCCGCTTTCGTGTTCTTTTTCCAGCTGCTGTATCCGTTCTCCCGGGTCAACGATCGCACGTCGAAAATCGCTGCTGCGGCCGGCGGCTGCATGCTGGTGCGCCGCGTAGCGCTCGAAAAAGCCGGCGGGATCGATGCAATTCGTGCGGAGCTGATCGACGACTGCGCGCTCGCGCGACGCCTGAAGCGCCAGGGCCCGATCTGGCTCGGCTTCAGCGGTCGCGTGACCAGCCTTCGCCCCTATCGTTCATTCAACGAAGTCCGGCAAATGGTCTCTCGCACCGCGTACTGCCAGCTCGGGTACTCTGTGTCGCTGCTCGGACTCACGGTGATCGCCCTCACGGTCACGTTCGTCGCGCCCGTCGTGCTGGCGCTGTTTTCGAACGGCACAGCGCGGGTCCTGGGGCTCGCAAGCTGGGGGCTGATGATCGTCGCATTTCAACCGACGCTCAGGCTCTACAGAGTGAGCCCGGCGTGGGGCGTGGTATTGCCCGCGATCGCGCTTCTTTACTTGTGCTTCACCGTCGATTCAGCCGTTCAGCACGGCCGCTCACGGGGCGGGGTGTGGAAAGGCCGCGCACAAGCCATGCAACCGATGCTCGATGACTAGGCAGCGATGCGTCCGCTCGAGATCGACCGTCGTTACCTGATACAGGAGGGTATTTGCCAAGCAACCTGCTGAAACCCCGGCTTGATCCGGAGGTCGAGCCGCTCGCCGCCCGTCGGCTCGAGCGCGCCATCGATCGCGCGGCACGAGCGCTCGTGTCCTCCCAGCGACCGGACGGCCACTGGATTTTCGAGCTCGAAGCCGACGCAACGATCTCTGCGGAATACATACTCCTCCAGCACTTCCTGGGCACGCCGCCCGCGGCCGCCCTCGAAGCGAAGATCGCAGCGTATCTGAGAAGAAACCAGGGTGTGCACGGCGGCTGGCCCCTGTTCCACGGCGGCGCATTCGATCTGAGCGCCAGCGTCAAAGCCTATTTCGCCCTCAAGGTGATCGGCGATCCCGATGACGCGCCGCATATGACGCGTGCCCGCGAGCTCATACGCCTGCACGGCGGCGCAGGCGAGAGCAACGTCTTCACCCGCTTCCTGCTCGCGCTCTACGGCGCGTCGTCGTGGAACGCAGCGCCGGTGATGCCGATCGAGATCATGTATCTGCCGAGATGGTTTCCGGCGCACCTGTCGAAGATTTCATACTGGGCGCGCACGGTGCTCGTGCCTTTGCTGGTGCTGCGCTCGCTGAAGCCGGTCGCGCGCAATCCGCGAGGCACGCGCATCGACGAGCTGTTCGTGTCCGAGAGGCGGCGCATTCTGCGCAGGGGCCCGCATCAGAAGTGGCGCTGGTACAGCCTTTTCGCGGCGCTCGACATCGGCCTGCGCATCGTCGAGCCGTGGCTGCCGCAGCGTTATCGCAGGCGCGCGCTCACCAGAGCCGTCGCTTTCGTCACCGATCGCCTCAACGGCGAGGACGGGCTCGGCGGCATCTTCCCCGCGATGGCGAACGCGCTGATGATGTTCCACGCCCTCGGCTACGGCGAAGATCACCCGCACGTGATCACCGCGCGCAAAGCGATCGACAGGTTGCTGGTCATCGACGACCACCAGGCGTACTGCCAGCCGTGCGTGTCGCCGGTATGGGACACGGTGCTCGCGTGTCATGCCCTGATGGAATCCGGAAGCCAGGTGGATTCGGTCCGCGACGGCATCGAATGGCTGCGCAAGCGCCAGGTGCTCGATGTGGCCGGCGACTGGGCGCACTGGCGCCCGCGCGTGCGGCCGGGCGGATGGGCGTTCCAGTACTCGAACCCGCACTATCCGGACATCGATGACACCGCAGTCGTCGTGATGGCGCTCGACCGTTATCTGCGCGACATCGGCTCGTCCGACGCGCTACCGCTGCGCGAAGCGATCGAGCGCGGCAAGGAATGGGTATTGGGGCTGCAAAGCCGAAACGGCGGGTGGGGGGCGTTCGACGCGGACAACACCAAGGAATACCTCAACCACATTCCGTTCGCCGACCACGGCGCGCTGCTCGATCCGCCGACCGAGGACGTGACGGCGCGAGGAATCAGCATGCTCGCGCAGCTCGGCGATGCACCCGACACCGCCCCGGTGGCCGCCGCGATACAGTTCCTGAGACGCACCCAGCGCGCGGACGGAAGCTGGTTCGGTCGATGGGGCATGAACTACATCTACGGCACATGGTCGGCGCTGTGCGCGCTGCGTGCGGCCGGGGTCGCACCCGGTGCGCACGAAATCAGGCAAGCGGCGCAGTGGCTGGCCTCGATCCAGAACTTCGATGGCGGCTGGGGCGAGGATGGCGAGAGCTACACCCTGGACTACGACGGCCACCGGCCCGGGACGAGCACGCCATCGCAAACGGCATGGGCTCTGCTCGGGCTCATGGCGGCGGGCGAATCCGGCGAGCCGGTCGAGCGCGGCATCACGTATCTGATAAAAACGCAGGAAGCAGGGGGGGTGTGGCCCGAAGAACGCTATACCGCGACCGGCTTTCCGCGGGTGTTCTTTCTGCGCTATCACGGCTACGCGAAGTACTTCCCGTTGTGGGCGCTGGCCCGCTACCGCAGCGTCAAAAGCGGCGTCTATCCGCAGCGCCTGGGGATGTGAACGGCGTGCTCAGACGCTTTTGAATGCGCCTCAGGTGCTCGCGGTAACCGGGATGGCGATCGAAGCGCGCATCGCGAGCGGGCCGGGTGTGCTCACGCTCGCGGGCGGCGGCGACGCGCCGGCACTGGCTCGCGGCATCGAAGCGGCGGTCGCGAATGGCGTCACCGCGATCATGAGCTTCGGCATCGCAGGGGCACTCGACCCAGCGCTTCGACCCGGAACGTGCATCGTCGCGCAGGCGATCGTCCATAACGGCGTTCGCTGGCCCGTCGACGCGACGTGGTCCGACGCCATTGCGCGCCGCCCGGGAATTACTGCGTTGCGTGCCGACATCGCCGGAGTCGATCGCGTCATCACACGCGTTGAAGACAAGCACTCGCTGTTCAAGACCCTGGGCGCAGTCGCGGTCGATATGGAATCGCACGTCGCGGCTCGGCTTGCGGCGGCGCATCGCCTGCCTTTCGCAGTGTTCAGAGTCGTGTCGGACCCGGCGTGGCGATCGCTGCCGCCCGCTGCAGCGATCGCGCTGCGCGCCGATGGTCGGGTCGACGTTCCCGGCGTGCTCAGTTCATTGCTGAAGCACCCCGGGCAACTGCCGGTCCTCGCCCGTGCCGCGCTCGACGCGCAGAGCGCATTGCGCGCGCTACGGCGTGGCCGCAGGCTGCTCGGCGCCGGTCTTGGCTTTGGTGATCTCGATAAGCTTGCGCTCGACGTGCTGTGAGAACACGTATTGCGCGGGCCGTTGTCCGTCCAGGGGAAGCTCTGGAGCCATTTCGCCTTCGGTGCGCACGCCACGCAATGCGACGGTCAGGGCTTTGAGCGGGTGTCTCACCGCGTCGGTCACCGCCGTCGCTTCGAATCCGCTGTGCACCATGCAATCGGCGCATTTTTCGTAGTTCCCGGTCCCGTAGCGGTCCCAGTCCGTTTCCTCCATCAGCTCGCGGAACGAGCTCGCATAGCCTTCGCCGAGCAGGTAGCAAGGCCGCTGCCAGCCGAACACGGTGCGCGTGGGATTGCCCCACGGCGTGCAGCGGTATTGCTGGTTGCCGGCGAGGAAGTCGAGGAACAGGCTCGACTGGCTGAACGACCACGCGCGCGCGCCTCGACCGCGACGAAATACGTCCCGGAAAAGCTGCTTGGTCGCGGCCCGGTTGAGGAAATGCTGCTGGTCCGGCGCGCGCTCGTAGGCATAACCCGGAGACACGGTGATGCCGTCGACGCCGATCGCCTGAACCTCGTCGAAAAACGCCGCGACCTGTTGCGGGTCCGCCCCTTTGAACAGCGTGCAGTTGATGTTGACGCGAAAACCGCGCGCCTTCGCTGCGCGTATCGCCGCAACCGCGCGCTTGTATACGCCCGTCTGGCTCACCGACTGGTCATGCATGTGCTCGTTGCCGTCCAGATGCACGGACCACACGAAAAAAGGGCTAGGCTTGAACTGACCGAGGCGTTTTTCGAGGAGCAGCGCGTTCGTGCACAGGTAGACGAATTTCCGGCGCGCGATGATGCCTTCGACGATGCCGGAGATCTCCTTGTGGAGCAACGGCTCGCCGCCTGCAATCGACACGACCGGTGCACCGCACTCGTCGACTGCAGCGAGGCAGTCCTTGAGCGAGAGACGCTGGTCGAGTATGGCTTCGGGGTAGTCGATCTTGCCGCATCCCGCGCACGCGAGATTGCAGCGAAAGAGCGGCTCGAGCATCAGCACGAGCGGATAGCGCTTGCGGCGGGCGAGCTGCTGGCGAACGACGTAGGAGCCGACGTACGCTTTCTGGATGAACGGAATTCCCACGGTAATCCTCCGGTCCGCCTTCAGGGCGCTAGCGGTCGGCGAGCTCCGCCGGAAGGCGGAACTCGATGTTTTCTTCTACGCCCGGAATCACCGAGACTTCCACATCGCCGATGCGGCGCAAGGTGTCGATCACCTGCTCGACGAGCGCTTCGGGCGCCGAAGCACCCGCGGTCACGCCGACGACTCGAGCTTCGCGTACCCACGCCGGGTCGAGGCCGCTGCCGTCCGCGATGAGATAAGTCGGCACGCCTGCTTCGGTGCCGATCTCGCGCAACCGGTTCGAGTTCGAGCTGTTCGTCGCCCCGACCACCAGGATGACGTCGGCCTGTTTCGCGAGATCCCGCACCGCAGCCTGCCGATTCTGTGTCGCGTAGCAGATGTCCTTCGTATCCGGACCGACGATGTCGCGAAAGCGGGCCTCGAGCGCGGCGATGACGGAGCGCGTATCGTCGACGCTGAGCGTGGTTTGCGTGACGTAGGCGACCGGCGCGTCAGTCGCGATATCCAGCGCGGCCACTTGCGCTTCGTTCTGCACCAGATGGACGCGACCCGGTATGCGGCCCATCGTGCCCTCGACCTCCGGGTGTCCCGCGTGGCCGATCAGGACCACGGTGCGCCCCTGCGCCACATAGCGCTTGCCCTGCGCATGGACCTTCGCGACGAGGGGACACGTCGCATCGAGCACCGGAAGGTTACGCAGCCGTGCCGAGCGCTCGACTTCGTCAGACACGCCGTGGGCGCTGAATACCGCCACCGCGCCTTCGGGGATCTCGGTCACCTCGTCGACGAAGCGCGCGCCTTTGGCCTTGAGGCCGTCGACGACGTGGCGGTTGTGCACGATTTCGTGCCTCACGTATACGGACGGCCCGTATTTCTCGAGCGCACGCTCGACGATCTCGATGGCGCGCACGACGCCTGCACAGAAACCGCGTGGTTGAGCTAACAGTACTTTCATAGCCGGGGCGATAATGTCACGTTTACGAGTGTAACGCAGCCGCTATGCCTGCAGGAATCCCGCCCTCCCGTTCGTTCGCGACGAGGCTCGACATGCGAGCCTGTTTCGTGCTGCTGGCCGCGCTGTGCTTCGCGGCCGTGCCGCCCGCTGTGCAGGCCCACGCGATCGTCGTCATGTCCGCCCCGGCAGCCAATGCGCTCGTGCCTGCCGGCGCCCTGGTAATCACCGTCGGCTTCAACACACGGCTCGACAGGACCCGCTCGCGGTTGTTTGTGGAAGGGCCGGACGGCGTCATCACTTCAGTTGCGCTTTCGAGCGGGGGCGCGGAAACCGCGATAGGCGGCCCCGCCGAAGTGAGAACCGCAGGCCGCTGGAAAGTTCGCTGGCAGGTGCTCGCGGCCGACGGTCACATCACGCGGGGCGAGATCCCGTTTCGCGTGCGCGGCGCGACCCCTGATGGAACATGAATCTTGAGCGGCATCTTCGATCTGTACGGCTTCCTGGGCGTCCTGCTGCATACGCTCGAGCTCGTCGCCCAATCGGTCCTCATCGGTAGCGTCGCGTTCCTGTGGATTGCCGCAGTGCCCATGCAGCGCCGCATGGGCGCGCCCGCGCTGCTGGCCTCAAGCCTTCGCATCGCGCAGGTTTCCGCGTGGATCCTCGCCGTCGTCGCGCTGGTGGCGACGCTCCTCGAAGTCACGGTCCTCAGCGCGATGCTGCAGATCTCCATCGGTGAGGCCGCCTCCGCGCGTTTCGCGCTCATGGGCGCCGTCAAGGCGATCGCTGCGGCGCTTGCGGCCATCGCTGCGCGACCCTCAGCGGCTGCGTCGCCAACGCCGTCATGGCGCCTGCCCGGACTCGCCCTGTGTGTCGTGGTCATGTTCGCAGCCGCGCTCGCGACCACACATGCCACGGCGCGCCCGATGTTCGAAAGCATGCTCCTGATCGCGACAGGCATGCACCGGACAGGTGCGGCACTGTGGCTCGGCGGGCTGCCGTGCTTTTACAGCGCGCTGCGTATCGTCGAGGGTGACCCTGCCGCGCGCGCCTGGCTCGGGAAGCGATATTCCGCGATCTCCATCACCGGTGTGGGCCTCATCCTGGTCGGCGCAATCGTCCTGGCCGTCACGCTCATCGGAAGCTGGGGCGCTTTCTACGGCACGCCCTACGGCGCAATGGCTGCGACCAAGAGCATGCTGCTCGCGGTGTTGCTGCTGGTCGGGCTCGGCAATTTCCTCGCCGTGCGGCGGTTTTCTGCAGGCGATGCCGCAATCACCCGCGTTCGCCGCTTCGTCGAAATCGAAATGGCGTTCGGCGTGGCCGTCCTCGCGCTCGCCGCCTCGATGACCTCGGCGCCGCCGGGAGTCGACCTCGCCGACGATCGCGTGACGCTCGACGAGCTCGCGCAGCGCCTGACGCCCAGGCCGCCGCAGCTGGAAACACCCGATGCGTCTTCGCTGGCGATCGCGTCCCTGCAAGGCAGGCTCGACGAAGAGGCCGCTCGCGCCGGTGCCGATTCGCGCGCGCGCACGTTCATTCCCGGAAGCGGCGAGCCCGCGCCGCGCAATGCGTACGACATCGCGTGGTCCGAATACAACCATCACTGGTCGGGGGTGATCGTGCTCCTGATCGGTGTGTTCGCCCTGCTGGAGCGCACCGGACGCGCACCGTGGGCCCGGCACTGGCCTCTGCTTTTCCTCGGCCTCGCGATCTTCATCCTCGTGCGTGCGGACCCGGAAGTCTGGCCCCTCGGCAGGATCGGCCTCATCGAAAGCCTCAGGGACCCGGAAGTCGTGCAGCATCGCCTCTTCGCGATCCTCACTATCGCGTTCGCCGGCTTCGAATGGCGCGTGAGGAACGGGCGCTTTCAATCGCAGGACCCGGCGCTCGTGTTCCCGATACTCATGATCGCGGGCGGCATACTGCTGTTCGCGCACACACACGCGATCAGCGACGTGAAGGACCAGGTGCTGATCGAATGGTCGCACCTGCCGCTCGGCGTGTTCGCAGTCACGGGCGGCGCCGCTCGGTGGCTCCAGCTTCGAGGGGCACACCGTGAGGCCCGTTGGGCCGGCTGGGTGTGGCCGGTATGCCTCGTGCTGACGGGGATCATGCTGCTCAATTATCGCGAAGCGTGATGGCCCCGGACCGCACGCCTGACGCGCCGACGCGGAATCTGATCGCCGGTGTCGTTTCCTGCTCCAGCCGCAGGCCGTGGCTGCTCATCGCTCTCTGGATCATCGCGTGTGCAGCCGCGACGGCTTACGTTCTCGGCAATTTTGCGATCAATACCGATACCGGCAAGCTCATTTCGGCCGACCTGCCGTGGCGCCAGCGGGAGATCGCGTTCGACAAGGCGTTTCCCCAGCGCAGCGAGCTCATCGCGATCGTCATCGACGGGCAAACGCCCGAGATCGCAGAGCGGGCAGCGGCGACGCTGACGCAGCGTCTCGCAGCCGACCGCGCCAATTTCGAGCACGTCTGGCGGCCCGACGGCGGCGCATTCTTCGAGCGCAACGGGCTCCTCTTTCTCCCGCTGCCGCAGCTTCAGCAGACGCTCGATCGGCTGATCGCCGCGCAGCCGCTGCTCGGTCCGCTCGCCGCCGATCCGAGCCTGCGCGGCTTGATGAATGCGCTCGGCCTGCTGGTGCGGGGTGCGGCACAGGCCGACACGCCGATCGACGATCTCGCGCGCCCGCTGGCAGCCGTCGCGGATACGCTCGAAGCCGCACGCGCGGGACGGGCTGCGCCGCTGGCGTGGCGCGCGTTGATGACCGGCCAGGCGCCGGACCCGCGCGAGCTGCGCCGCTTCGTGCTCGCACATCCGGTGCTCGATTACGGCGCGCTCGAACCGGGCGCGCGCGCCATTCGCGCGATCCGGCTATCCGCCGCCGCGCACGGCATGACGGCGGACAACGGCGTGCGCGTGCGTCTCACCGGGCAGATCCCCATGGCCGACGAGGAGTTCGCAACGCTGAAACAGGGCGCGCTGCTCAGCGCCGCGGTCACGCTCGCGCTCGTCGGCGTGCTGCTGTGGCTCGCGCTGCGCTCGGGGCGCATCATCGCGGCGATCCTGCTGAGCCTCTTTGCCGGCCTCGCACTCACGGCCGGAATCGGCCTCGCGATGGTGGGCTCGTTCAACCTGATTTCGATCGCGTTCGCGGTCCTCTTCGTCGGCCTCGGCGTCGATTTCGGGATCCAGCTCGCAATGAGCTACCGCGCGCAGCGCTACGCTCTGGCGGACCGGCCGCACTCGCTGGATACGGCGCTGCGCGAGGCGGGCGCGCACGTCGGCAGCCCGCTCGCTCTCGCGGCAACCGCAACCGCTCTGGGATTCTTCGCGTTCCTCCCCACCGACTACCGTGGTGTCGCCGAGCTCGGCCTCATCGCGGGCAGCGGGATGCTGATCGCATTCGCAGCCAGCATCACGCTGCTGCCGGCGCTCCTGAGCGTGCTCAGAACGCCGAGCGAAGCGGCGCCCGTCGGGTTCACGGGGCTGCGCCGCATGGATGCTTTCGTGCGCTCGCATCACCGCACGATCGTGCTGTCGTGTGCGCTCATTGCGTTGGCGAGTGCAGCGCTGCTGCCGCGGCTGCTCTTCGATTTCAACCCGCTCAACCTGCGCAGCCACAAGGTCGAATCGGTATCGACCCTGCTCGACCTCGCGAAAGACCCGCAGACGACGCCGAACACGATTGACGTGCTGGCGTCGGGCGTCGAAGCGGCCGTGCCCCTCTCGCAAAGGCTCGCCGCGCTTCCCGAAGTCGCCAGCACGCTGACGTTGTGGAGCTTTATCCCGGACGATCAGGACGCGAAGCTCGCGCTGATCGGCGACGCTGCGCTGTTGCTCGGGCCGGCGCTACTGCCGTCTTCCGCGTCCCCGCCCACCGACGCGCAGAACATCGCCGCGTTGAACGAGGCGGCTCGTGCGCTCGACGAGTACGCGAGCGGAGGGAGTGGTGCGACGGCGGTTCAGGCGAAGCGCCTCGCAGCCGCCGCATCCGCGCTCGCGCGAGGCGACCCGGGCATGCGGGAGCGGGCGCACGCCGCGCTCGTTCCAGGTCTCGCGCAGATGCTGGCGCAACTGCAGACGGCCTTGGCGCCGGAGAAGGTCACGCTGCAGTCCCTGCCTCAGGATTTGAAGCGCGACTGGGTCGCGCCTGACGGGCGCGCACGCATCGAGGTTTACCCGGCCGGCGACAGCACGGACAACGCGGTGCTTCGCCGCTTCACCGAGGCGGTACGGACGATCGCGCCGGACGCGACGGGAGGACCGGTGACGATGTACGAATCCGGCCGCGCCATCGTCACCGCGTTCATCGAGGCGGGCGCCTGGGCGGCGCTCGCCATCACCGTCGTGCTGATCGTCGTCCTGAGGCGAACGGCCGACGTGCTGCTGGCACTCGCGCCGCTGCTCTTCGCGGGCCTGCTCACGCTCGCGCTCTGCATCGTCACCGGGTTGCGCCTGAACTACGCCAACATCATCGCACTGCCGCTGTTCTTCGGTATCGGCGTCGCGTTCGACATCTATTTCGTGATGGCGTGGCGCCGGGGCGAGCGCCAGCTGCTCGGATCGAGCCTCGCTCGCGCGGTCATCTTCAGCGCTCTGACGACCGCGAGCGCGTTCGGCAGCCTGTGGCTCTCGCCGCACCCGGGAACCGCGAGCATGGGCGAGTTGCTCGCACTGTCGCTCGCATGCACGCTCGCGGCCACGCTCGTTTTCCTGCCGGCGCTGCTCGCGTTCAGCGAGTCGCGCCGGGCTTGAGCGGCACGCTCGCACGCTCGAGGAGCGCCCACGCCGCGAGGCCGGGAAAGAAGATCACGAGATCGCGGATGCGACGCGAAGCCGCCAGCGCCAGCGCTGCCGATGCGTCGAGCCCCACGGCGGCGCCTGCGACCAGGAAAGCGCTTTCCTGCACGCCGAGCGCCCCGGGGATGACGAACGCGGCGCTGCTCACAGCCTGGATGAGGGCTTCGATTGCGATCGCGTCGAGCGCACTGACCGGGCGGCCGAGAAAGTACGCAGCGAGCCATATCCCGATGGATCCCGCGGCCCAGCCGGCGCATTGCCACAGCACACACGACGCCACGGCGCCGCGCCGCGCGTACATGGCACGCACGGCGCGATCCGCGGCCTGCGAATCGGGAATGAGCGCGCTGAGGCGTCCGGCGCTCAATCGATCGAACAGTTTCGCGAGCGCACTGAAGATTCCGCCGCGTTGAAGCACCACGAATATCGCAACGAGCGGCGCCAGCACGGCGAGCCCCGCCGCGATCTGCAGGGCGAGGGTCGTGTTCGTCCCGGCACGCACGAGCAGCAGCACGCCTGCGAGCGCGAAAGCCGCCTGGCTCAGCGCAGAGAGCGCCATGTCGACCATGAGACCGGCGGCGGCGGTGGGCGGCGTCACATGGGCCCGGACGAGTATCCGGAACGAGACGATCTCGCCGCCGATGCGCGCGACAGGTAACAGGCCGTTCACCGATTCACGCACCCACACCGCGAGCGTCATGATCGCGAGACGCGGCTGCTCGGCATGCATGAGCACCTGCCACGCCCTGGCATTGAGCACCATCGACAACACGTGTGTCAGCGCAGCCAGCACGAGACCCGCACCCCCCGCCGCGAGCAGCGCGTAGATCGCCGCGGGATCTTCCCGAACGAACAGAAACGCCGCCAGCGCGAAGCCGGCGAGCGCGAGGAAAGCGCCTTTACGCTTCAACGCGACGCGCGTCGAGATAGCCCCCGGTCGTCGCACCCGACGCGCGCAGGGCCTCCGCGACGGCGCTCGACCGGAGCGCGGCCAGCTCGTCCGCGTAGCGATAGCCCGCCGCTGCGCCCTCGAACCCGCCGCCCGTCGCCGGATGTGTGTAGATCTCGGTCACGCCTTCGGGCAGGTCACTCACGAGCGCAGTCAGGCGCTCGGCGGTCATCGATCCCGACCAGCCGTTGCCGAAAACCTGGTCCGCAACGGTGAAACGCCTGCGTTGCAGGCGCTTTTTCAGGATCCCGGCGCAGACTCGTGCGACCCGGTCCGACGCAGGCGACGATACCGGCTCGAAGCTCGCCAGGAGTTCGAGCGGCTCTACCGGTGCGCGCACCGCGCGCATCCCGAAGCGGGGTCCGATCTGCATCAGCATCGAGGCGACGGTCGGATGGAGATGAAAATGCTTGTGCGCGTTCACGTGGTCGAGCGCAAGTCCGGTCGCAGCAAATGCTTCGAACTGCGCTGCGATTTCAGCTGCGACCTGGCTGCGTACTCCTGCGCGCAGCCAGATCGCCGCGCCAAGAGCAGCCATGTCGGTGCGGAACCGGCCATTCGTATCGACGAGATCCGGGACGCGGCTCGCCGGAAGGAGAGGGCGCCCTTCGATGAGCACGAGATGAAGGCCGACGCGCAGGCTCGACAAACGCCTGGCGCGGGTTATCGCATCGCTTGCCGCAGCGCCGCCGACCATCAGGCTCGCCGCGCTCAGCACTCCCGACGTGTGCGCGAGCTCTACCGCTTCGTTCACCTCGGGCGCCGCGCCGAAATCGTCGGCCGTGACGATCAGATGCCGGAAACCATCCCCCGTCGGCCTCAGCGTGTGATCTCCCGGCGCTCGCGCAGGAAGTGGAAGAACTCCACGCCTTCGCGCAGGCGCCGCTTCATCATGTCCGGGCTGCGGACCATCTCGCCGACGATCGATGCGATCTTTCCGGCCCTGAAATAAAAGCGCCGATAGAACGTCTCCACCGAGTCGAAAATCTCGGTGTGCGACAGATGCGGGTAGTGCAGCGGCGCGATCTGCACGCCGTGCTCGTCGATGAGCTCGGCATTCGCGCTGTCGAGCCAGCCCTTCTCGAGCGCCTGGCGATAGAGCGTGGTGCCGGGATAGGGCGCCGCGAGCGAGGCCTGTATCGTGTGCGGGTTGATCTCGATCGCGAAGCGGATCGTCTCCTCGATCGTCTCTCTGGTCTCGCCGGGCAGGCCCATGATGAACGTGCCGTGGATGGCGATGCCGAGCTCGTGACAATCCCTGGTGAAGCGCCTCGCGAAATCGACGTGCATGCCTTTCTTGATGTTCAGCAGGATCTGCTGGTTGCCCGACTCGTAACCGACGAGCAGCAGCCGCAGCCCGTTGTCGCGCATCACTTCAAGCGTCTTGCGCGGGACGTTCGCCTTTGCATTGCACGACCATGTAACCCCGAGCTTGCCGAGCGCCTTCGCGATCGCCTCGGCGCGCGGCAGGTCGTCGGTGAAGGTGTCGTCGTCGAAGAAGAATTCCTTCACCTGCGGAAACGCCTTCTGCGCCCACGCGATCTCCTCGATCACGTGCGCGACGCTGCGCGTGCGGTAGCGATGGCCGCCGACCGTCTGCGGCCAGAGGCAGAACGTGCAGCGCGACTTGCAGCCGCGGCCGGTGTAGAGCGAGATGTAGGGGTGCTTCAGATAACCGATGAAGTAATTCTCGATCTTCAGATCGCGCTTGTACACCGGTGTGACGAACGGCAGGCTGTCCATGTTCTCGAGGATCGGACGCTCTGCGTTGTGCACGATCGTGCCGCTCGCATCGCGATACGACAGCCCGAGGATGTCGCCGAGAGGGCGGCCTTCGGCGACTTCCTTCACCGTGAAATCGAACTCGTTGCGGGCGACGAAATCGATGAGCGGCGACGCGGCAAGACTGCCTTGCGCGTCGACCGCCACTTTCGCGCCGATCAGCCCGATCTTGAGCGCCGGATTGGCGGCTTTCAGCGCTTCGATCGTTTTTACATCCGACGCGAAGGATGGCACGGAGGTATGCAGGACCGCGAGGTCGAATTCGCGCGCGCGCTTCGTCACGTCGGCGAGACTCAGCCGGTGGGGCGGCGCATCGATGAGCGTGCTGCCCTCGACCAGCGCCGCGGGCTGCGCGAGCCATGTCGGGTACCAGAACGACTTGATCTCGCGCCTGGCCTGGTAGCGCGAGCCGGCACCACCGTCGAAACCGTCGAAGGACGGCGCCTGCAGGAAAAGTGTACGCATCATGAGCGGGGTTCTCTCACGGGGAAGAGCGTGCCGTCGGGGCGCACCCGGTAGGCTCGGCCGCGCCAATGGACGACGCTCACGAAAAAACTGCCGATGTAGACCGCAAAGGAAAGGGCATCGCGTACCAGCGCGAGCCACCATGCGTCGCGCGGTATATGCAAAGTATGGTCGACCTGACGATGAAGGACAAGCCGGGACGCGACCGCGAGCGCGGCGGCG
>JAQGMV010000046.1 GCA_028292225.1 Betaproteobacteria bacterium | reverse complement strand
TCGTGCGCGCCGCGGCTTTCCTTGCGTGCATCCGCCGAGATGATCGTCGCCATCGCGGTCTCGACCAGGTTGTCGAGCTCCAGCGCTTCCACGCGCGCGGTGTTGAACACCTTGCTCTTGTCCTTGATGTAGGTGTGCTGCACGCGCTCCGCGATCTCGAGCATGTTGCGCACGCCGTCGGCGAGGCTGTCCGGGAAGCGGAACACGCCGCAGTGGAGCTGCATCGAGCGCCGCATGTCGGCGCCGACCTGCGCGACCGTCTCGCCGCTCGTCGCGGAGTCCAGCCGGGCGAGTCTCGCGAGGGCCTTGTCGCCTGCGTCGGCAGGGAGCTCCTGCTGCGATGCCACGTCGGCTTTCAGATCGTTGATGATCGTCTCGCCCGAGGCTTTGCCGAAGACGAGCAGGTCGAGAAGCGAGTTGGTGCCCAGGCGGTTCGCGCCGTGCACCGAGACGCACGCGCACTCCCCCGCTGCGTACAGGCCTTTGACGGGCTTTTCTCCGCCGCTGCCGTCCGGCACCACCACCTGCCCCGAATAATTCGTGGGGATCCCGCCCATCTGGTAATGACACGTCGGCACGACCGGAATCGGATCGGTCACCGGGTCGACGTTCGCGAATTTTTTCGCGATCTCGCGAATTCCCGGCAGGCGCTTGTCGATCGTTTCCGCGCCGAGGTGGTCGAGCTTGAGCAGGATGTAGTCGCCGTCCTTGCCCGCGCCGCGGCCTTCCTTGATCTCCGTGGCCATCGCGCGCGACACGACGTCGCGGCTCGCGAGGTCTTTCACGGTCGGCGCGTAGCGCTCCATGAAACGCTCGCCATTCTTGTTCAGCAGGAATCCACCTTCACCGCGCACGCCTTCGGTGATCAGCACACCCGCACCGGCCACACCGGTCGGATGGAACTGCCAGAACTCCATGTCTTCGAGCGGGATGCCGGAGCGCGCGGCCATGCCGAGACCGTCACCCGTGTTGATGAACGCGTTGGTGCTCGCCGAATAGATCCGTCCCGCGCCGCCGGTCGCGAGCAGCGTGGCTTTCGCCTGGAAGATCATGACTTCGCCGGTTTCCATCTCGAGCGCGACCACGCCGAGCACGTCGCCGTGCTGGTTGCGGATCAGGTCCAGCGCCATCCATTCGACGAAGAACTGGGTGTGAGCCCGCACGTTGCGCTGATACAGCGTGTGCAGCATCGCGTGACCGGTGCGGTCCGCGGCGGCGCACGCGCGCTTCACCGGACGCTCGCCGTAGTTACTCGTGTGCCCGCCGAACGGGCGCTGATAGATCTTGCCGTTGTCGAGACGATCGAAAGGCATGCCGAAATGCTCGAGCTCGACCACGACCTCGACCGCCTTGCGGCACATGAACTCGATCGCGTCCTGGTCGCCGAGGTAATCGGAGCCTTTCACCGTGTCGTACATGTGCCAGTGCCAGTTGTCCGGCTCGTCATTGCCGAGCGAGGCGGAGACCCCGCCCTGCGCCGCGACGGTATGCGAGCGTGTCGGGAAAACCTTGGACAACACCGCGACCCGCAGATTCGCCTGCGCCAGCTCCAGTGCCGCCCGCATTCCCGAGCCGCCGGCGCCGACGACGATCGCGTCAAACTGTCTTTTTGCTATTGCCATTTGCTTGTTCGAGCCTCAACCCCAGAGTATCTGCACTGCCCACGCGCCATAGACGACGAGGGCGACGATCACCAGCACGTACAGGATCAGACGCACCCCGGTGTCTTTGATGTAATCCATGAAGATGTTGCGAACCCCGACCCACGCGTGCATGAGCACGGCGAGGACGAAGATGATCGTTGCGAACCGCATGATCGACAGATCCCACAGCGCCCGCCAGTGCGGATAGTCGATCGCCGGCAGGCCCGCAAGCACCGCCAGGAAGAACAGCGTGTAGAGCAGCATGACGACGGCGGTGATCCGCTGGCCGAGCCAGCCGCGCCACCCGTAATGCGCCCCGATGACTTCCCGTTTCACCACAGCATCACCCCGATCGCAAGAGTCAGTCCGAATCCGAGAATCAGTACCGCGTACGACGTCGCCCGCGCCTTGGGAAGATCGATGCCCAGTCGCAGATCGAGGCCGAGATGCCGGATGCCCGCGAAACTGTGGTGCAGATACGCCCACACGAGCCCCAGCGCGACCAGCTTCGCCAGGGGATGGGTGAACATCGACTTCAATGCATCGAACGATTCGGGGCTCTCGAGGCTGCGTTGCAGGGCTGCGAGAAAGAGCCACAGGAACAGAAACAACAGCGCGCCGCTGACCCGGTGCAGGATCGACACGATTGCGGGGACAGGCTGGCGGATCTGAAAAAGATTGAGGTGCTTCGGTCTCGCTTTGGACATCGAGGGGCTTTCTTGTATTTCCGGTGTTGCGGTTAGGCGATGGGGCGTGAGACTTCGGATGGGTGTCGGCAGAGAGTGACCAGCGCGTTGCGCGTCCTGCAAGCCGGGGACGCGGCCGCGCGCGGCGTGCGATCGCAGCGCTGCGCGCAGCGGCCGGGCTTCGAATACACGGTCTTCGGGCGGCGCCCGGGGGTGGCACCCGCTGTCGTGCGGCCGCTCATGACAGCGTGCTCCGATCCATCGCGCGTAACGGCAAGTCTTGCTCTTGTAAAGATGTGAAATTTTAGCAGTTTCGCCGCGGCGGCGAAACTCGACATGAGCTTGCTCGAAGCGCCCGAGGTGCGGCCGATGCCTACTCGAGGTATCGCCGCGGCTCTCGCGCTCCCGATCGAGGCGATGCTCGTGCGTTCCGCATTATGTCTTTTAAAACAGAGCTGTTCGGTTGACCGTGCGAGAGCGCAGCGGGTATCATCGAAAGTGCGCCGGCTTGCTCATTGCGCGCCGGCGTTCCGCTGCGTCCGCCCCGCTGTTTCCCGCGATAAAACCACGCAACGAATCCGAGACCTTTCCGACCCTTCCAGGAGTTTTTTGATGAAACGACCCATGCGCGTCGCGGTGACCGGAGCCGCAGGACAGATCGGCTACAGCCTTCTATTTCGCATCGCCAGCGGCGAAATGCTCGGCAAGGACCAGCCCGTCATCCTGCAACTGCTCGAGATCCCGGACGAGAAAGCCCAGAAAGCGCTGAAGGGCGTGATCATGGAGCTCGACGACTGCGCCTTTCCCCTGCTCGAGAGCGTCGTGCCGACGGCGGACGCCAAAGTGGCGTTCAAGGATGCCGATGTGGCGCTGCTCGTCGGTGCGCGTCCGCGCGGCCCCGGAATGGAGCGCAAGGATCTCCTCGAAGCGAACGGCAAGATCTTCGCGCCGCAAGGCAAAGCGCTTTCCGAAGTCGCCAGCCGTGACGTGAAAGTCCTCGTCGTGGGCAATCCCGCGAACACGAACTGCCTGATCGCGATGAAGAACGCCCCCGGGCTCAAGCCGGCGAATTTCACCGCCATGATGCGCCTCGATCACAACCGCTCGCTGACGCAGGTCGCGCAAAAAGTCGGAAAGCCGGTCACGGCAGTGCGCAAGATGACGGTATGGGGCAACCATTCCGCGACCCAGTACCCGGACGTCTTCAACGCCGAGATCGAAGGCAAACCCGCCTGGCCGATGATCAACGATCAGAACTGGCTCGAGAAAGAATTCATCCCGACGATCCAGAAGCGCGGCGCAGCCATCATCGAAGCGCGCGGGCTTTCGTCCGCGGCGAGTGCAGCGAGCGCAGCGATGGACCACGTTCGAAGCTGGGTCAGCGGCACGCCCGACGGCGACTGGGTCAGCATGGGCATTCCTTCCGACGGCAGCTACGGCATTGCCGAAGGCATCATCTACGGCTATCCCACGACGTGCCGCAGCGGCAAGTACGAGATCGTGAAGGGGCTCGATGTCAGCGAGTTCAGCAAGTCGCGCATGCAGGCGACGTTGAAGGAGCTCGAAGAAGAGCGCGACTCGATCAAATCGCTGTTGGGCTAGGGCAGCCGACGAGCGCAAGTGAGAAAGGCGGCGGTCTGTCGGACCGGCCGCCTTTTTTACGCCATGAGGAGCTCCACATGAGCAGCAACGAAACCCCCACCGCACCCAAACCCAAAAAATCGGTTGCGCTCTCGGGCGTGCCGGCCGGCAACACCGCGCTTTCGACAGTCGGCAGGACCGGCAACGACCTCGCTTACCGCGGCTATGACATCCTGGAAATCGCCGATCGCGCGGAATTCGAGGAGATCGCCTTCCTGCTGATACACGGCAGGCTGCCGACTGCGGCCGAGCTCACCAATTACAAAGCGAAGTTGAAACAGCTGCGCGGCCTGCCTGCGAGCCTGCGCGCGACGCTCGAGCAGATTCCGCCCGGCGCACACCCGATGGACGTGATGCGCACCGGATGCTCGGCACTGGGCACCCTGCTCCCGGAAAAGGAAGATCACAACCTTCCCGGGGCGCGCGACATCGCCGACCGCCTGATCGCCTCGTTCGGCTCGATGCTGCTCTACTGGTATCACTACGGCACGAACGGCAAGCGCATCGACGTTGAAACCGACGACGACTCGATCGGCGCGCATTTCCTCCACCTGCTCCATGGCACGCCGCCCAAGCCCAGGTGGATACGGGCGATGCATACTTCACTCAACCTGTACGCGGAGCACGAGTTCAACGCGTCGACCTTTGCCGCCCGCGTGATCGCCGGTACCGGAGCGGACATGCACTCCGCGATCACCGGGGCGATCGGCGCGCTGCGCGGCCCCAAGCACGGCGGCGCTAACGAAGTCGGATTCGAAGTGATGAACCGCTATGAAACGCCCGATGCCGCGGAGAGCGACATCGTCACCCGCATCGGGAACAAGGAGACGGTGATCGGCTTCGGGCATCCGGTGTACACCATCGCCGATCCGCGCAACAAGATCATCAAGGAAGTTGCGCGAGAGCTTTCCGCGGACACATCCGACCTGAAGATGTTCGACGTCGCCGACCGTATCGAATCGGTGATGATGCGCGAGAAGAAAATGTTCGCGAACCTCGACTGGTTCTCCGCGGTGTCATACAACAAGATGGGGATACCGACGCCGATGTTCACGCCGATCTTCGTCATCGCACGTACCGCCGGCTGGGCCGCACACGTGATCGAGCAGCGCATCGACAACAAGATCATCCGGCCGACCGCGGTTTATACCGGGCCGGAGGCGCGGAAGTTCGTGCCTGTAGACAAGCGCTAGAGCCCAATAGATGGAATAACCCAACCCACCCCGACCCTCCCCCTGACGGGAAGGGGACTCACTCTCCTTCCCCTGACGGGGAAGGTTGGGATGGTGGGGGTGGGTTTAAGAATGAGAAAGCAATGAGCACAGCAATATCAAACATCCGCCCCGACCCGGACAAAGTCCTGGTCGACATCGCCGACTACGTGACGAAGTACGAGATCGAGAGCGCCGAAGCGTACGACACCGCCCGCCTCTGCCTCATGGATACGCTGGGATGCGGCTTCGAAGCGCTGTCCTATCCCGCGTGCACCAAGCTCATGGGGCCGATCGTCCCGGGCACCGTCGTGCCGAACGGCGCAAAGGTTCCCGGAACCTCCTACCAGCTCGATCCGGTGATGGCCGCATTCAACATCGGCGCGATGATCCGCTGGCTCGACTTCAACGACACGTGGCTCGCTGCGGAGTGGGGACACCCGTCGGACAACCTCGGCGGGATACTCGCGACCGCCGACTGGCTCTCACGCAGCCGTGTCGCCGCAGGCAAGCAGCCGCTCGTCATGCGTGACGTGCTGACCGGAATGATCAAGGCGCACGAAATCCAGGGCGTCATCGCACTCGAGAACAGCTTCAACCGTGTCGGCCTCGACCACGTCGTCCTCGTGAAGGTCGCCACCACCGCGGTCGTCGCGAACATGATCGGCTGCAGCTTCGACGAGATCGTCAACGCGGTATCGAACGCGTGGATCGACGGCCAGTCGCTGCGCACCTATCGCCACGCGCCCAACGCAGGCTCGCGCAAATCATGGGCGGCCGGCGACGCGACGAGCCGCGGCGTGCGCCTCGCGCTCATCGCACTGAAAGGCGAGATGGGTTATCCCTCCGCGCTCACGGCGAAGACCTGGGGTTTCTACGACGTGCTCTTCAAAGGCGAGCCCTTCAAGTTCGAGCGGCCTTACGGCTCGTACGTGATGGAGCACGTGCTCTTCAAGATCTCGTTTCCGGCCGAGTTTCACGCGCAGACCGCGGTCGAGTGCGCAGTTGCGCTGCACACGCAGGTGCGCGACCGGATCGAAGACATCCGGAAAGTGGTGATCACGACTCACGAGTCGGCGATCCGCATCATCGACAAGAAAGGCCCGCTCAACAACCCGGCGGACCGCGACCACTGCATCCAGTACATGACCGCCATCGGGCTCATGAAAGGCAACCTCACGGCCCCGGATTACGAGGACGATGTTGCCGACGATCCGCGGATCGATGCGCTCCGCGCGAAGATGGAATGCGTCGAGGACCCGGCGTGGACGCGCGATTATCTCGATCCCCAGAAGCGCTCCATCGCCAACGCCATTCAGGTGTTCTTCAAGGACGGGACCAGCACTTCAAAAGTCGGGGTCGAATACCCGATCGGCCATCGTCGGCGCCGCAAGGATGGCATTCCGCTGCTCGAAGCGAAATTCCGCACCAATCTCGGCCGCCGTTTCGCGGCCAAACAGCAGAACGCGATTCTCAACGTGTGCAGCGACGCGCGGATCCTGGAAGCGATGCCGGTGCACGAGTTCGTGGACCTGTTCGCCCTTTGACCTCTGCCGTTCATCCTTCGACTTCACATCGTTACGCTCGGGACGAACGGTTTGAGAGGCCGTTCGCCCTGAGCCCTTCGACGTGCTCAGGATGGACTGCGGCAGCCAGGCCGAAGGCTAAGGGTGAGGCGAGGCGACGATATGCATAAGCTGATCTTCCGACTGCTGCTCCTCGTCGCGATGCTGCCCTTTGCTGCGCACGCCGCCGAGACGCTCGACGCCCAGAGCTTCTTCAATCTCAACATGGGCGACCTTAAAACAGAAGCGGCCGAGGCGAAAAGCGACGGCAAGAAAGCGGTGCTGGTGATCTTCGAGCAGGAGGGCTGCCCCGGCTGCCGGCACATGCGCACCCGGGTGCTCAACCGCAAGGACGTGCAGGATTACTATCGAGCGAACTTCGCCAACCTGTCGCTCGACATCTGGAGCTCGGTGCCGATCCGCGACTTCGCCGACCAAGAGCAGACCGAAAAGGCTTATGCGCAGGCCGCGAAGATCAAAGGGACGCCGACCTTCATCTTTTACGATCTCGCGGGGCACGAGATCGTCCGCATCTTCGGCACGATAGAAACGCCCGATGAATTCCTGCTGCTCGGCCGCTTTGTCGCGAGCGGCGCTTACAAGACGCGCGACTTCGCGCAATACAAATCCGCGAAACCGCGCTTATAAACGCGTGTTCGCATAAATCAACCGCGAAGCCACGCTGAGAAGCGTGTATCCGCAAGAAAAAGGCAGCTGATCCATGCCGCACAACCTCTTCGATTCCCTCAAGGACCTCCCGCTCCCGTCAGGCCGCAAAGGCCGCTACTACTCGCTCGCCGCGCTCGAGACCGCTGGTTTGGGCACGGTGTCGCGCATGCCGCAGTCCTTGCGCATCGTGCTCGAATCGGTGCTTCGCAACTGCGACGGCAAGCGCGTGACGGAGGAGCACGTCCGCGAGCTCGCCGCGTGGAAGGCGACGGGGAAACGCACCGCTGAAATCCCGTTCGTGCTCGCGCGCATCCTGCTGCAGGACATGGCAGGCTTTCCGGCGCTCAACGATTTCGCCGCGATGCGTAACGCGGCGCAGCGCCTCGGCGGAGACGCCAGCGGCATCGAGCCGCTCGTGCCTGTCGACCTCGTCGTCGATCACTCGGTCGAAGTGGACGTGAGCGGCCAGGCCGACGCCGTCCAGCGCAACATGGAAATCGAATTCAAGAGGAACGGCGAGCGCTATGCGTTCCTGAAATGGGGCAAGCAGGCCTTCCAGGGCATCCGTATCGTCCCGCCCGGCAACGGCATCGTCCACCAGGTGAACCTCGAGTATCTTTCCCGCGGCGTCTGGGACAAGGACGGCATCTACTACCCCGACACTCTCGTCGGCACCGACTCGCACACGACGATGGTCAACGGCATCGGCGTCGTGGGCTGGGGCGTGGGTGGCATCGAAGCCGAAGCGGGAATGCTCGGCCAGCCGATCTATTTCCTGACGCCCGACGTCGTCGGCGTCCACATGAGCGGGAAACTGCGTGAAGGCGTAACCGCCACCGACGTCGTGCTCACCGTCACCGAGCTCCTGCGCAGGAACAAGGTGGTCGGGCAGTTCGTCGAGTACTTCGGCGAAGGGGCGGCGTCTCTCAGCGCGCCCGCACGCGCGGTCGTCGCCAACATGTCGCCGGACTACGGCGCGACGATCGGCTTCTTCGGCGTGGACGACCAGACCATCGCGTACCTGCGCACGACCGGGCGGCCTGCTGAGCTCGTCGAGGCGGTCGAGGCCTATTTCAAGGCCCAGGGCCTCTTCGGGATTCCGCGCAAAGGCGAGATCGATTACACGCGCGTGATCGAGCTCGACCTGTCGAGCGTGGTGCCCAGCGTGTCGGGGCCGAAGTTTCCGCAGGACCGCATCGACCTACCGAAGATCAAGAGCCAGTTCGAGTCGCTGCTGTCGAAGCCGCCTGCCGAGCGCGGCTATGGAAAGCCTGCGGCGGACAAGGACAAGCGCATCGGCACCCAGCGCCCGGGGATCGACGTCGGACACGGCGACGTGCTGATCGCGGCGATCACCTCGTGCACCAATACGTCGAACCCGAACCTGCTGCTCGCAGCCGGCCTGCTGGCGAAGAAAGCGGTCGAGAAAGGCCTGAAAGTCAGCCCCCGGGTCAAGACCTCGCTCGCGCCCGGGTCGAAGGTCGTCACCGCCTACCTGAGGGACGCAGGGCTCCTGCCCTACCTCGAACAGCTTGGCTATCACGTCGTCGCCTACGGCTGCACCACGTGCATGGGCAACGCCGGCCCGCTCGACGAAGCGCTCGAGGATGCGATCGTCAAGAACGACATCGTGGCGTGTGCGGTGCTCTCCGGTAACCGTAACTTCGAAGCGCGGGTGCACCAAAGCCTGAAAGCCAACTTCCTGATGAGCCCGCCGCTCGTGGTCGCATTCGCTCTCGCGGGCACGGTGCGTATCGATACCGACAAGGATCCGATCGGCACCGGAAGCGACGGCAAGCCGGTGTTCCTCAAAGACATCTGGCCGACCGATGCTGAAATCGCAGCGGTGCTCAAATTCGCGAACGACGCCGACAAGTTCCGCCGCGAATACGGCGACCTGGCAGGCGCGAAGCAGCTCTGGGACGCGATTCCCGAGAGCAAAGGCGCGACTTTCGATTACGACCCGCAATCGACCTATATCCTCGAGCCGCCGTTCTTCGAAGGCGTCGGCCTGAAGCCCGGGACGGTGTCGGACGTCAAAGGCGCCCGCGCCCTCGGAATCTACGGCGATTCGCTCACGACCGACCACATCAGCCCGGTCGCGCCGATCAAGTCGACCTCCCCGGCGGGTCAGTGGCTCGTCGCCCACGAAGCGCGCGAGATGAACACTTTCGGCGCGCGCCGCTGCAATCACGAAGTGATGCTGCGCGGTGCTTTCGCCAACGTGCGCATCAAGAACCTGATGGTCCCCGGCGTCGAAGGCGGGGTGACGCTGCATCAGCCGAGCGGAGAGCAGATGGGCATTTACGATGCGGCGGCGCGCTATCGCAAGGAAGGCACCCCGCTCGTGGTGTTCGCCGGCGAGGAATACGGCACGGGCTCGTCTCGCGACTGGGCGGCCAAAGGGCCTCAGCTCCTCGGGGTCAAGTTCGTGGTCGCACGCGGCTTCGAGCGCATCCATCGCACCAACCTGATCATGATGGGCATCCTGCCGTGCCAGTTCAAAGGCACCGACAGCGTCGCCTCACTCGCGATCGACGGCAGCGAGAGGTTCGACGTGACGGGTGTCGAAGGCGACTTGAAGCCGGGACAGGATGTAACGCTGACGATCCGCCGCAAGGACGGCACTACGAAGAACGTCACGGTCATACTCCGTGCCGATACGCCGATCGAGATCGAATACCTCAAACACGGCGGGATACTGCCGTACGTGCTGAGGGAGATTCTGCACGCGCAGGCGGCATAACGCTCGCGCGCTGCTGTAAAAAGGCCGGCTTCCACGCCGGCCTTTTTTTGCGGCTGCAGACGGGGCATCTGCGCTACGCGCTGGGCCGCACTTCGTAGCGCAGGCGCCCTCGCCTGCAGCCTCGGACTTCGCACAACCCCTGGCGCGAGGTTTGCATAAGCCCATCGCCGATGTCGCTAGAATCAGCGACACGCAACGACGCTGGAGGAAACACGTTGGAGCCAGTCGCACGCTTCGAGATCCGGTACACGCAGTTTCTCGACGAGCACGGACGCGCCGCGGGGGAGTGGCCTGCGTTCGCCAGGGACAACGATCAGCTCGTCGATCTGTATCGGTGGATGGTGCTCATGCGCACCTACGACGCGAAAGCGATCGCGCTCCAGCGCACCGGCCAGCTCGGCACCTACGCACCGATCCTCGGCCAGGAAGCGATACAGGCGGGCGTCGGCTCGGCGATGCGCTCCGACGACGTTTTCCTGATGACCTACCGCGAGCAGGGCGTGCAGCTCATGCGCGGGGTTTTGATGAAAGAGCTTTTCCTTTACTGGAGCGGCGACGAGCGCGGCAGCGATTACGCGGTGCCGCGGCGCGATTTCCCGATCTGCATCACGATCGCCGCTCATGCGACCCACGCTGCCGGGGCTGCATACGCGATCAAGCTGCGCCGTGAGCCTCGTGCGGTGGTGTGCGCGCTCGGCGACGGCGCGACTTCGAAGGGGGACTTCTACGAAGGCATGAACGCGGCCGGCACGTGGCAGCTCCCGCTCGTCTTCCTCGTCGCCAACAACCAGTGGGCGATCTCGGTGCCGCGCTCGGCGCAGAGCGCGGCCGCGACGCTCGCCCAGAAAGGCATCGCCGCAGGCATTCCTTCGGAGCAGGTCGACGGCAACGATCTCATCGCCGTGCGCGAGGTCATGGATCGCGCGCTTGCGCGAGCCCGCGCGGGCGGTGGGCCGTCGCTCATAGAGGCGATCACCTATCGCTTGTCGGACCACACGACCGCGGACGACGCGAGCCGTTACCGCAGCGCCGACGAAGTCGCAGCCGCGTGGAAGCGCGAGCCGGTGCTTCGCGTGCGCAATTACCTGATTGCGGCCGGCGCGTGGGACAAGCCTCGCGAGGAAGCGCTGGTCAGGGACTGCAACGAGCGAGTGCAGGCGGCGGTTCAGGATTACCTCGACACCCCACTGCCGGATCCCGCGGCGATGTTCGAGCACCTGTACGCGACGCTGCCCGCGGCGCTCGACTCCCAGCGCAGCGAAGCCCTCGAGCGTGCGGCCGCCGCGTCACACGCAGGAAGCGCCTAGCGCATGCCGCAGGTCACCCTCGTCGAGGCGATCAACCTCGCTCTCGCGTCCGAGATGACGCGCGACGAGACCGTCGTGGTTCTCGGGCAGGACGTCGGGCGCGACGGCGGCGTGTTCCGCGCGACGATCGGCCTCGTCGACAAATTCGGCGCGGAGCGTGTGCTCGACACCCCGCTTGCCGAAGGGATGATCGCGGGTATGGCCGTGGGCATGGCGGTCGAAGGCCTGAAACCCGTCGCCGAGATACAGTTCTCGGGTTTCGCCTACACGACCATCGATCAGATCCTCAATCACGCGGGACGCATGCGCTATCGCACCCGCGGCCGCATGAGCTGCCCGATGGTGTTGCGAACGCCTTGCGGCGGCGGCATACACGCACCCGAGCATCATTCGGAAAGCCCCGAGGCGATGTTCGCACACATGCCGGGCATCCGCGTCGTGTACCCCTCCTCGCCCCGACAGGCGTACGGCCTGCTGCTCGCCGCGATACGCGATCCCGATCCGGTGATCTTCCTCGAGCCCACGCGGCTGTATCGTCTTTTCAGGGAAGAGGTCGAGGACGACGGGGCCGCGCTGCCCCTCGATAGCTGCTTCACGCTGCGCGAAGGCACCGACGTCACGCTCGTCACGTGGGGCGGCATGGTGCACGAGACCCTTGCTGCCGCCGACGCGCTCGCGGAGGAAGGGTATGCCGCCGAAGTTCTGGATGTCGCGACGCTCAAACCGTATGACATCGAGACGATCCTCGCTTCGGTCGCACGCACCGGCCGCTGCGTCGTCGTCTCCGAAGCGCCTCGAACCGCGGGATTCGCGTCCGAAATCGCCGCCGCGGTGTCCGAGCACGGCCTGCTCTCGCTGATGGCGCCGGTGCAGCGCGTCACCGGTTACGACAGCGTGATGCCGCTCGCGCGGCTCGAGAAACAGTACATGCCGAGCGTCGAGCGCATCGTCGCGGGCGCGCACCAAGCGATAGGATGGGCGGGATGAAAATATTCAAGCTCCCTGATCTGGGCGAAGGGCTGCAGGAAGCCGAGATCGTGCAATGGCACGTCAAAACCGGCGAGTCGGTCAAGGTTGACCAGCCGATGGTGTCGGTCGAAACCGCGAAAGCCATCGTCGACATCCCGGCGCCTTACGACGGCAGGATCGAGCGCCTGTACGGCAACCCCGGAGACATCGCACACATCGGCGCGCCGCTCGTTGCTTTCGAGGGTGAAGGCGGGGACGCCGGCGCGGGAACCGTCGTCGGTCAGGTCGAAGTCGGACAGAAAATGGTCCGGGACACGCCGATGGGTGCGGCACCCGCCCCCACCGCCGCGGGTATCAAGGCGACGCCCGCGGTGCGCGCGCTCGCGCGCAAGTCGAACGTCGATCTCGCCATGGTGACGCCGACCGGTACCGACGGCATGATCACCGCCGGCGACGTTCAGCGGGCGGCACGGATACTGTCGGAGACCGGACCGATCGAGCTGCTGCGGGGCGTGCGCCGCGCCATGGCGCAGAACATGATGCTCGCGAACGCCGAAGTCGCGTCCGCGACGATCATGGACGACGCGGACATACACGCATGGGGCAGCTCTGATCGCGTCATGCTGCGCCTCATCCGCGCGATCGTCGCGGGGTGCAAAGCGGAGCCTTCGTTGAACGCGTGGTACGACAGCCAGCGGATCGGGCGCTGGGTCGTGAACAAAATAGATCTGGGTATCGCGGTCGACGCGGCTGACGGGCTGCTCGTGCCGGTTTTGCGCAATGTGGGGGAACGTGAGGCCGAAGACCTGAAGTCAGGATTGGCCGATCTCATCCGTGACGCACGCGCACGCAAGGTGCCGCCTGAAGAGCTACGCGGCCACACCATCACCCTGTCGAATTACGGGACGATCGCAGGGCGCTATGCGTCACCCGTCGTGGTGCCCCCGACCGTGGCGATCGTGGGCGCCGGGCGCATACGCGACGCAGTGGTCGTTGCCGACGGTGCGCCCGCGGTCCACAGGGTGCTGCCGCTGTCGCTGACTTTCGATCACCGTGCGGTGTCCGGCGGCGAAGCCGGGCGTTTCCTCGGTGCGATGATGGCCGACCTGGAGCAGTCGAAGTAATTGGAGCGACGAAGTCGCGATCGGCGCGCCGTCGCACACGCTCATGTACAGAGCCGGATAGGCGTCCATCGCATCACTCCGCTTCGGTCGCTGCACCACTGGCTGCAGGCGCCAACGCCTGAGCCCACGCGCCCGGCGCGGCACGAGCCGCGCCGGGCGTCTGCATCAGTCGTCCATCGCGCCGCCCCTCGAGGGGAACGGACCCTCGCCGGCGAGACCTGTCGCTTCGAACGTGCTCAGCCTGCGGGGCTGCGCTTCACGCGCGACGGGCTCCTGCCGGGCGCTGCTCGAAGAGGCCTGCGCGACGACAGCGGCGCTCTCCGTGCTGGACTGCGGGCTCTGCTGCTCGGACTGTTGCGACCACGCCGCGGTTGCGCCGAGCGCCAGAGCTGCCACTGCTGCCAGATTCACGATGCTCTTCATGATGTGCCCTTCCCCAAAAGTGCGCGCTCATCGAAAGAGGTTTTCCGGAACACGTAAGGCGCGCTGGCTTCGGTCCCGATCGAAACGCCTGGGTGCGATGTCGATGGGAGGATGCTAGGCGCGGTGGGGAAGGCGCGAAATCGGCTTGAGTGCCTACGTCTTAGGCATTACTTCCGCTGCTGGAAGGGCATACAGGCGTTACGACGCGCCCGGCCGCGCGGCGCTGATTCCGCCGTCGACGACGATCTCGGTTCCGGTGATGTAGCGCGCTTCTTCGGAGACGAGGAAGAGCACCGCGTGCGCGGCGTCCCATGCATCGCCCATGCGTCCGAGCGGTACCTGCGCGTGACGCTGCGCGATGAGCGCTTCGGCGTCCGCCGCGCCGAGCTGACGCACGAGGCGCTGCTCGACGAGCGGCGTGTGCATCACGCCGATCACGACCGTATTGCACCGCACGCCCTGCTTCACGTATTTCATCGCGACTGAATTCGTGAAGCCGATGAGGCCCGCTTTGGCGGCGCTGTAGGCGACGTTGACGCGTCCGTCGACGTGCTGGCGCAAGCCGGCGATCGACGAGATGTTGACGATCGCGCCCGAGCGCTGCTGACGCATGACGGGCAGCACGTATTTGCAGCCGAGGAACGCGGTCTTCAGGTTCAGGTCGAGCTGCGCGTCCCAGACTTCCTCGGGCATCGAGACCGGGTCGCCGGCCGCGGACCCGCCGACGTTGTTCACGAGGATGTCGATACGACCGTAGCGCTCGAGGCAAGCCGCGACGGCAGACTCCACTTCCGCCGCGTGAGTCATGTCGCAGCGCCAGGACATGCACTCGCCGCCTTCCTCGGTGATCAGCGCGCAGGTTTCGTTCGCGGCGGCCTCGCTCACGTCGATCGCGAATACTTTCGCGCCCTGCCTCGCGAGCAGCACGGCCGTTGCCTTGCCGTTACCCCAACCGGGGCCGACCGAGCCGGCGCCGGTGACGACGGCGATTTTGTCTTTGAGAACGAGCACGATGCGGGAAGGTGAATGTGAAAGGGAAGCGCGAATGTAACACTCTTGCGTCGTCCTTCAGCGTTTCGGACCTCTCGCCCTGCGCTCGATCGGCAGGCCGCGATCGTCCCAGTCGATCATGCCGCCCTGCAGGTTGCACACGTCGTCGAAACCGAGCCCCGCCAGAATCGCAGCGGCAGTCGTGCTGCGCACTCCCGAGCGGCACACGACGACGATCGGCTTGGACTTGTGCGCAATGAGCTCGCCGGCGCGGTCAGCGAGCTCGCGCAACGGAATCAGGACGCTGTCCCGGATATGGCCGAGCTCGCCGGTGTATTCCTGCGGCTCGCGCACGTCGAGGATGAACGGCGGCAAGGATGACCCGAACCGGACACCGACGGCCTCGGCGCTGAGCTGCCTCACCTGATTGAGCTGCGTGAGGTCCGGAAACTTGGTCTTGTCGTCGTCGATCGCCGACTGGTTGGGCTGCAGCACTTCCTGGATCTTCTCCGGTAATGGAAAGTTGAGGCTTGCCATGAGCGCGACATACTCGTCGCGGGTACGGCCGGCCACGCGCGGATTCGCGCGTTTCTCCTGGCCTATCGTCGAGCTCGTGTTGCCGCGGTAGTCGTGGGCGGGATAGACCAGGGTGTCATCAGGCAGCGTGAAAAGCTTGCCCGCGATGGCGTCATACTGGTGACCCGAATCGCCCCCCGCGAAATCGGCGCGGCCCGTTCCGCCGATGAGGAGCACGTCTCCGGTGAATACGCGGCCTTCGACGTAAAGGCTGATGCCGTCAGGAGTGTGACCCGGCGTGTACAGCACTTTGATCCTGAGATCGCCCACCTCGATCGTGTCGCCGTCGTCGACGTGTTCCGTCGCGAGCGGCACCGGTGCCCGGCGGTGCATGATGAGGCGCGCATCGGTCAGATCCCTGAGGAGGAACGTGCCGGTCGGATGGTCGGCGTGCGTGTGCGTGTCGATCAGCGCGTCGAGCTTGAGTCCCTCGTACGCAAGCAGCGCCAGATAGCGCTCGACCTGCCCTTTAACCGGATCGATCAGGGCCGCGCGGCGTGTGCGCTCACAGGCGATGAGGTAGGTCTTGCACTTGCCGCGATTGAGCTCTCGGAACAGCATGATGGCGACTCTCTATGAGTTCGGTGCTGACAGCGCCCTCGGATGCCCGATCTTACCCGCGGCCGACTTCGCCGGCTTGTCTCCCGCGCACTGGATCCGGTGCATCACCCGCCTCGCACCCGCGTCGAAGGGATCCCGGTGGTGCATGACACAGCGGTTGTCCCACATCAGGATATCGCCTGCCTGCCACACGTGATGCCAGGTGAAGTCGGGGCGTACCGCGTGCGCCCACAGCGCTTCGAGCAGCGCCTCGGATTCGTCGACCGGCAGGCCGTCGATATACGCGTTCGGCCGGCGGCCGAGATAAAGCGCGTCGTATCCGGTGTCGGGATGCGTGCGGATGATCGGATGATGCGGGCCGGGCGCGTCGCGCACGTCCGAGACCGGCTTGAACCCCTCCCGCAGATCGCCTGCGCTGTTGTAGGTCATGTCGTGCTTGAGCGTGCGTCCTTCGATGCGCGAGCGGAGCTCGTGCGGCAGCGTCTCGAGCGCGAGATACATGTTCGCGAAACCGGTGTTACCGCCGGCAGGCGGCACTTCCAGCGAATAAAGCGCGCTGAACGACAGCGGCTGCTCACGGTAGGAATTGTCCGAATGCCAGACGACTTCGGCATCGCGGAGCACGCCGATCGCCTGCCCGTCTTCCATCACGTTGGAGACGATCACGATCTCGGGATGCTTGCGGGCTTTCTCCTTGCCGGTCTTCGCGTACGGCGCGAGATCGAGCGCTCCGAAATGCCGCCCGAAGTCGATCAGCTCCGGATCGGTCAGGGTCTGCCCCCGGATGAGTATCACAAGATGGTCGAGCGCGGCGCGATGGACGAGCGCGAGCTCGGCATCACTCAGCGTCCTGACGTCGTCACAGCGCACTTCGGCGCCGAGCGCGGCCTGCGTGGGAACGACCCGAACCGCGGACGGGGACAAGACTGAGGTTTTGAGGGCTGGCGAGGCTGACAAGAATGCTCCGTGGAGATGGCCGCTACTGCGGCTCGATGTGGGCGGCTTTTACGATATCCCCGTATTTTCGGATGTCCGCCCTGAAAACTTTAGCGAATTCTGCGGGAGCGTCGGCCTTCGGCTCGTAGCCGCCGCTCACCAGTAACTCGCGGAGCTTCGGCTCCTGGACCGCTTTCGCCGCTTCGCCGTAGATGCGGTTTACGATTGTCGCAGGCGTTCGCGCCGGGGCAAACAGACCGTGCCAGCCCGAGTCGTATACGAACCCGGGAAGCCCGCCCTCGGCGATCGTCGGCACCTCCGGCAGCGACGCGAGGCGCGAGGCGCCGCTGAAACCCAGTGCCTTGAGCTTGCCCGATCTGATGTGCGGCGCGCCGACCGCCGCCGCGGTGAAGGTGAGCTGCACTTCACCGCCGAGCGCCGCGGTGAGCGCAGGCCCGCCGCCCTTGTAGGGCACATGCAGGAGCTGGATGCCGGCTTTCGTGGCGAGCAGCTCACCCGCGAGGTGCTGGCCGTTGCCGATCCCCGGCGAGCTGTAACGCAGGGTGGTTTTCTTCGCCATCGCGATGAGATCCCTGATCGAATTCACCTGCGCGGACGGGTTGGCGACGAGGACATACCCCAGGCCGATCGCGAAGTTGGTGATCGGCGTGAAGTCGCGCTCGGTGTCGTACGGGAGCTTGCGGTAGATGCTCGGATTCACGACGAATGAGAACGACGTATCGAGCAGCGTGTACCCGTCGGGAATCGCCTTCGCGACGATGTCGACGCCGAGGATACCGTTCGCCCCTCCCCGGTTGTCCACGACGACCGGCTGCCCGAGCTGCAGTTCGAGCTGCCTCGCGAGCACCCGGCCGAGCGTGTCGACGTTTCCGCCCGGCGGGAAAGGCATGACCATCCTGATCGGGCGGGTGGGATACGACTGTGCGAATGCAGACCCCATGCCGCTTACCGCGAGCACCAGCAACACCATTGCAATACGCTGCACAACCACCCTCCTCGTCGGGCCCTGCCGCAGGAACCGAAAAAAGCAATTAACCACGAAGGGGCACGAAGGAAGGCAAGAACATTACGACCAGACGAGAGGTATTTCTTCGTCCTGGTTTTCCTTCGTGCCCCTTTGTGCCCCTTCGTGGTTCGTCTTGTTGTTCTCTTACTTCAGGCGCTTGAGTATCTTGATCCGCTGCACCGTGTCGCCCGCGAGGTGGGTCCACACCATCGCGTCGCGCATGAGCTTGTCCACCCGTGCGTACATCATGCAGCCCTGCGCGCCATGGATATCCATGTTGAGCCGCGTCACGCGCTGGATGATGTCGGTCGAAAGATTCATCGCGAGCCCCGCGTTCGCGCCGATGGGACCGCCCTGATCGCGCTCCCACGCGACCCGCATCACGTACGAGCGCAGCGCCTCGGTGAGCGCGTGCATCTCGTTCAGCTTCAGCTGCACGACCTGGTGCTCGCCGACCGGCTTGCCCGCGCGGGTGTGCGTGCGCGAAAACTCCATGGACATCCGGATCGCATCGTCGCAGACACCGACCGCATTGGCCGCGAGTTCGAGGTCACCGAAGATGTCCCCCCCGGTGGTGTCTCCGGCGGCCGCCTTGGCGCCGCCGTTCACCTGCCCGACCACGTTGGCGTGCGGGATGCGGCAGTTCTCGAAGATGAGCTCGGCGTTCTGGTAGAAGCGCCAGCCGCGCTTGTTGAAGACTTTTCCCACGCGAAAGCCGGGCGTGCCCTTGGGCACCATGAAGAGCGTTCCGCCCTGCTTCACGTTGACTTCGGGGTTGGTGCGCGCATCGATGAAAAAGAGCGAGCCGACGCTGCCGTTGGCGATGAAGCACTTCTCGCCGTTCAGGATCCACTCGTCGCCGTCGCGCTCCGCTTTGAGACGGAAACCCGCTTTGGGTGCGTCTGCGGGCGGAAAGCGGTTGTCCGAGCCTGCATTGGGCTCGGTGATACCTCGGCCCATGAGATAAGTGTCGTCGGCGAGGAAAGGCCTGAGAAAGCGCTCTTTCTGGTCGTTGGTGCACGACGCCGAAATCAGATGGCTCCATTTCCAGTTCTGGCTGAAAGCCTTGGAGATCGCGCTGTCGCCCTTCGCAAGCTCGGTCATCACGATCGTCTGCGTCACGAAATCGACTCCCGGACCGCCCCATTCCTTCGGCACCGCGAGGGTTCGAAAGCCGAGCTTCGAGCCTTTCTTGATGATGTCCCAGTCCCACGGCTCGAAACCGCCTTCGATCTGGTCACGCGTGACTGACAGCGGGCGGATCTCGTCCTCCGCAAACCTGCGTGCTTCCTGCTGCCAGTGACGCTGCTCTTCGTTCAGTGAAAAATCCATAAAAGGTCCACTCCGCTGCTTCGGCGCATCTTCGATGCGCCTCGCCGCGCTAAATGCGCGCTTATGCGCCTTGCGGCGCTACGTGTCGTTCTTTATTGCCCCGCTGAGTACTCGGGCTACGCCGCAGCCGGCCGCCTGAAGCCGGCGATCGCTTCAGCGATACCGAGCTTGGTCGCGCTGTCGTGGTCTTCCGAATGCAGCAGAACCATCGCGTCGTGCACGTATTTCTGCAGCGGCATGTCCCGCATGACGCCCATCGCGCCGAAGCACTCTGCAGCGCCGAGCGTCACGTCGTGCATCGCTTCCGCCGTATACGTTCGCGCCATGATGTGGAACGGCAGCTCGCTGACACTGCGATCGCCCACCGCTTCGGGATGATCGGCTGTCCATGCCGCTTTCCACACCAGGCTGCGCGACAGCTCGAGCTTGGTCGCACAGTCCGCGAGTATCGTTCCGATCGCCTGGTGCTGGATGATCGGGCGCCCACCCTGCACGCGGATCTTCGCGTAATCGACGGCGGCGTCGTACGCCGCGCGGCCGACGCCGAGATTGATCGCCGCCAGCTGTATCGCCGCACGGGCCATGAAAGCGTCGGTGCACAGCGGCGTCTGCCCTTCGCGGCCGACGAGGTTTTCTCCGGGCACGCGGCATTTGCCGAACTGCACGCGCGCGCCGGTGCCGTGATGCCAGCGCGCGAGCTCGATGCCGTCCGCGTCGGCTTCTCCGGTCGCTTTAGGCGGTGCGCCTACCGTCAACCCGGCGGTGCCGCGAGGCACGAGCAGCGTGCTGACGCCATTGCGGCCGGTCTTCTTCTGATCGGTCCGCACCTGGACCGCGAACAGTGTCGCCACCGGGGCATTCGGAACGAACGCGATGTCCCCGTCGATGATCCAGTCGCCGTTCGCCTGCTTCACCGCGACCGGCTCGATGCCCGACGCCTCGTCGTACTCACGGTGGTACTGCCAGCCGCGCACCGCGTCGTAGTCGTGCGCTGCGAGCGCGAGATGCGCACGGCGCTCGTCCAGAAATTCAGGCAGGAAGCGGGCGCGCTGATCGGCGGTCATGCACTCGTCGAACAGCGCCGCGCCGAGCCGCGAGGTCAGCGCCATGACGACTGCGAGGTCGACGTCGCCCGCAGCGAGCTCCTCCATGACGATGCACGAAGTCAGCGTGTCGGCGCCCGCGCCGCCGGCCGCTTCGGACAGCGCGAGGGTTCGCAAACCCATGCGCGACGCGTCGTCGAGCAGCTCGAGGAGCAGCGGTTTTTCGAAAGGCTGCAGGCGGTCGGGATGCAGCGCGACCGCCTTTACTTCGTTCTGCACGAAGTCCCGCATGGTATCGCGGAACTCGAGTTGCTCGGGACTCAAATGAAGACTGAACAAATCATCCTCCTGATGGGTTTTCGACGTGCGGACACGGGTCGATGCGCAGCGCCGCATTGTTGTTTTTCGGTGCGACGGCGGCTCGGCTGCAGCTCTCCCGATCGTAGTTTCCCTCGCGCGCGAGCGCAAGCGGGACGGGCCCCCGAGCGGCGGATGTGCGCGCACGAGCTGCTATAGTTCGTCCAAAACGGGAGGAAGAACACGTGGAACGCATCGTCATCCGCTTCGGCGGCTATCAGGGCCTTTCGTCGATCAACACCCGCGGCGCGGTGCGCTTCGGCGAAGTGCTCGATCGCGAGCTCGGCAATGCAGTCGAATTCCAGCTCGTCGGAGACGTCCTCGCCCTCGGGCGCAATTCCGGCGATCTGCCCGACATGGTTGAAAGCGGCGAGCTCGCGGCGTGCTACATGTCGACGGTGCGATTCGCAGACAAAGTGCCTGAGCTGAAGATCCTCGAGCTGCCTTTCGTCGTGCGCAATCGCGCGAGCGCCATACGGGCACTGAACGGGCCGCTCGGCGCGCTCTTCACGCAGAGGATGCGCGAGCACACGCCTTTTCGCGCGCTGGCATTCTGGGATAACGGCTTTCGGCACCTCACCAACAAGGTGCGCCCGATCCGGACACCCGCGGATTGCGCAGGCCTGCGCATCCGCACCCAGATGAGCGCGCTCCACGCCGAAGCGCTCGGCGCGATGGGCTTCGAGCCGATATCGGTCGACATCAAGGAATTCGTCGAGCAGTGCCGCACCGAGCGGTTCCAGGCGCAGGAGAACCCGCTCACCAACACCTTTCACTTCGGCGTGCAGCGCCTGCACCGCTACATCACCCTGACCGGGCACTTTTTCGGCGCAAGCGCGTTGATATGCAATGCGGCGCTGTACGGGAACTGGCCCGCCGAAGTGCGGCGCGCCGTCGACACGGCCGCGCGCGAAGCGACAGCACTGCAACACCGGCTCGCGGCGGAAGAGGATGAAAGCGTGCTGGCAAAGATCGACCCGCAGGAGAACGAGCTGATTACGCTCACGCCGTCGGAGCACGATGCTTTCGTAAAAGCCGTCGAGCCTGTGCTGGCGAAACACCGCAAGAGCCTCGCCCCGAAGCTGTTCGACTATCTCGCGTAGGCGCGCCTCCGCTCGTCATTCCGGAATCGAAGCGGCTCGCGTAGCGGCGCTCCGGTCGCCGATCTTCGTCCGTCCTCCAGTACCCCAGTCACGCGGACGACGATCGCCGCCAGCGCCTGGCGCTCGCATCTCTACCGATAACTGATTTTGTACGCGCGAGCGTCAGCCCAATCGCACCCGGTTGCGGATCGCCCCGACCTTCTCGACCTCGCACACGCACTCGTCGCCGTCCTTCAGGTACACCGGCGGCTTGCGCGAGAAGCCGACGCCGAAGGGCGTCCCGGTGGGGATGAGATCGCCGGGCATGAGCGTGGTGCCTTCGGACATATACGAAATCAGCTTCGCCACGCCGAAGACCATGTTCCTGGTGTTCGAGATCTGCATCTCCTGCCCGTTCAGCACGGTGCGCACCTGGAGCGTCTGCGGGTCAGGGATCTCGTCCCGCGTGACGATGTAAGGACCGTACGGGCAGAACGTATCGAGGGACTTGCCGCGGTCCCATTGTTTCGCATTGGCGAACTGCAGGTCTCTCGCCGAAACGTCGTTCACCACCGTATAACCGCACACATGATCGAGCGCCTGCGCTTCCGGTATGTCGCGTCCGCCCTTGCCGATCACGACCCCGAGCTCGACTTCGTAATCGACTTCCTTCGAAGCGCTTTCAGGCCAGCTCAGATCATCGTAAGGCCCGGTGATCGAATTCGGGAATTTCGCGAACAGCACCGGCTCGCTAGGCACCGGAAGATTCGCTTCCTTGCAGTGGTCGATGTAATTCAAACCGACCGCGACGATCTTGGACGGCGAGAATATCGGCGCCATGATCCGGCAATCGCCGAGGCGATAACGCTTCGCCGAGGCACTTTTCATCGCATCGCGGACCCGCGCGAGCATCGCGTCGCCGCCTGCCACGATCGCGCGCAGATCCCCCTCGATGCCCGCCGGAAGGCCTGCCGCAGCGAGGTCGATGACGTCGTCGCCGTCGAGCACACCGGGGCGCGTCTTACCGGCGAGATGAAACGTCAGAAGCTTCACGGCATCCTCCTCGTCGTTAACGCGCGTCGGACTGGAGCGGCTGGCTGCGGTTGCGCTCGTACCAGTCGAGGATCTGCTCGCCGGTCCAGAACAACACGCCTTCCTGCTTCTTCAGGAACTGGAACACGCGCTCGAAATACTTGATGCGGTGAGGCACGCCCGAGATGTAGGGATGCACTGCGATCGCCATCACTTTCGCGCGCTTTTCGGATTCCGCATACACGCGCTCGAAGTAATCCATGCAGCGCGTCTCGAACTCGGCAGCGGGATGGTGGCCGACCATCATGATCGAGATGTCGTTGAGCTCGACGGTATACGGCATCGACAGCACGCGGCCGTGCGCGGTCTGGATCTCGCAGGGCTCGTCGTCGATCACCCAGTCCGCGATGTACCGGATGCCCGCCTCGGCGAGCAGATCGGGCGTGTACAGGGTCTCGGTGAGGCCCGGTCCGAGCCAGCCGACCGGCTGCTTGCCGGTGTAATCGCGGATGACGCTCACCGCTCTCTGTATGGTCGCGCGCTGATCGGGCTCGAGGTGTATCGGGCGCTGGTCGTATGAGTGGCCCATGAACTCCCAGCCGCTGTCGCGAGCCGCACGTGCGATGCGCTCGTAGTCGATGCAGACGCGGGCGTTGAT
>JAQGMV010000311.1 GCA_028292225.1 Betaproteobacteria bacterium | reverse complement strand
TGTTGCGCAAGCTCCCCCCGGTGAGAAGTTCAAAATGGATTCTGGATGACCTCGCGCTATAGCGCGGTCCAGAATGATGGTCGTTGGACGGTCAGCCGGCTAAAGCTTCAGCGCCGTAGATTCGATCTCTTCTGAGGTCGAGCTTAACCGCGTCGATGCGGCTGGGACAAGCGCAACAGCTCGCAATGTGGACGGAATACGGCCGTACAGCGAACAAATAAAGGCTCGATCGTTAATGCTTCGGCTTCGCGATACTGCGGCCGGCAGCAAAAAACGGGCGCTCCGCAGGGCATGCCCCTTGCTCAGGGAACTCATAATGCATAACTTCCTGCCGGTTTCCGGCGTGCGTCAAAACGATTCAGTGCAGTGACCGACGCCGATTCCCGATCTCCGTTCGATGAAGACGGCCTGAAAATCGCGCTTCAGGACTCGGATGTGTGTGTCTGGGAATATGACATTGTCTCGGGCGCACTCTCGTTCTCCCGCGAGTTCGGCCCGATGTTCGGCTATGCGGAGAGCGAGATTCCCGGCCGCATCGATGCCTGGGAAGCGCTGGTGCATCCCGAGGACGTCGGCCGCTCCCGCACCATGATGGCCCGGCATTTCCGCGGCGACAGCGAAGCGCTCGACATCGAGTATCGCGTTCGCATGAAGGGCGGGGGCTGGGGCTGGCTGCATACCGTTGGGCGCGTCAACAGCCGCGACGCCCGGGGCCGCGCAGTCCGCATGTCGGGCACCCACCGCGATGTCACGGGGATGCGGCAGACCGGCGAGCGCCTGCGTCTGCGCGAGCTCGCGATAGAGGCGGCGACCAACGCCATCATCCTCGTCGATGCCCAGGCGCCCGACCGCCCGATCGTCCACGTGAACCGCGCCTTCCAGGCGATGACCGGGTATCCGACCGAGGAGGTGATCGGCCGCAACTGCCGCTTCCTCCAGGGCGACGACCGCGAGCAGCCCGATCTCGTCCGGCTGCGCGATGCCATCACCCGCGGCGCGGAGGCGACTGTCCTGCTGCGCAACTACCGCAAGGACGGCACTCTCTTCTGGAACAGTCTTCGCGTCTCGCCCGTGCGCAACGAAGCCGGCACCGTCACGCATTTTGTCGGCATACAGACCGACGTCACGGAGCTCAAGACCTATCAGCTCGAGCTCGAGCACCGCGCCAATTACGACGGGCTCACGGGGCTCGCCAACAAGAACCTGCTGACCGACCGGCTCGAGCATGCGTCGACGGTGGCACAGCGCTCGGGGCGCCGCTTCGGCCTGCTTTATCTCGATCTCGACCGCTTCAAGCTCGTCAACGAGAGCCTGGGGCACAACAACGGCGACTCGATGCTGAAATGCGTCGCCGCCCGGCTCAAGGCTGCGGTGCGCGAAGCGGACACCGTTGCGCGGCTCGGCGGCGACGAGTTCGCAGTACTGCTGCACGAGCTCGACAATCCGGCCGCGGTGTCGAGCATCGCACAGAAAATCCTGCGAACGCTCGAAGAACCGCTGGACATCGGGAACCAGCAGGTCTTTTCCTCCGCGAGCATCGGCATCTGCATCGGGCCCGACGACGGCGCCGACGCCGACACGCTGCTGAAGAACGCCGACGCGGCGATGTATCGCGCGAAGGGGAGCGGGCGCAACCAGCTCTGCTTCTACACCGAAGATCTGAATGCGAACGCCCTCGATCGGCTGCGCCTGGACGCGGACCTGCGGCACGCGCTGGCGACGGAAGCGTTCGAGCTGCACTACCAGCCTCGCGTGAGCCTCACCACCGGCGCCATAACCTCGGTCGAAGCCCTGATCCGCTGGCGCCAGCCCGGGCACGGACTCGTATCGCCCGCGAGCTTCATCCCGCTCGCGGAAGAGACGGGGCTCATCGTCCCGATGGGCGCGTGGGTGCTGCGCACCGCCTGCAGGCAGATGCGCGTGTGGCGCGACGCGGGCCTGCGCGATCTTCGCGTGGCCGTGAACCTCTCGCCGCGGCAGTTCCGGCAACCCGACCTGATCCGCATGATCGCGGGCATCCTCGACGACGAAGGGCTGGAGGCCGCTTATCTGGAGCTCGAGATCACCGAAGGCGTCGCGATGCACGACCCCGTGAACAACCAGAAAGTGCTCGAGGATCTCAGCGGCCGTGGAATCGCGCTCGCGATCGACGACTTCGGCACCGGCTATTCGTCGCTGGCGTACCTCAAGCGCTTTCCGATCGACTACCTGAAGATCGACCAGTCGTTCGTGCGGGGCCTGCCCGGTGACGAGGACGACGAGAATATCGTCCGCTCGATCATCGCGCTTGCGAAGACCCTCAAGCTCACGGTCATAGCGGAAGGCGTCGAGACCGAGGCGCAGCGCGAATTCCTGCGTCGATACGAGTGTGACGAGATGCAGGGTTATCTGTTCAGCAAGCCCAGACCTGCGGCGGAGCTGAGCGAGTTGCTGTTCGCATGAGCGAAGTCCCCGGAGGCGCCGGCGGGCGAAGGCGTAAGCACGACGCCGCGCCTCGACCGAAAGACCCTTACCAGACGCTGCGCATCACGCGCAATCTGATGGCCGCCGGCACCTCGCTGCTGGTGGTGACGATCCTCTGCATCTATCGCAACGAAGGATTTATCGCGGCCACGCCGTTCGCGGTCGCGGTAACGCTCATCGCCACACTGGTCGTCGTGTTCTTCGTGGCCTTCCGCACCGGTCTCAACACGCGCTTCGCCGATCCGAGTCTCACGATGGCGCAAATCGCTTCTGCGGTGGCCGTTCTCGCCTTCGTCAACTTCAACCTGCTGGGCAGCCGCGGCGCCTTCCTGCTCGTGTACATAATGGCGATGCTCTTCGCGGTCTTCAGGCTGACGACCCGCCAGCTCCTGAAGATCGTACTGCCGGTGATCGGCGCGCACGCCATCTTCTATCTTTCCGACGCAGAACACCTGCGTGCAATACCCGCTCCGATGAAAGTCGTCGAGTGGGCGGTGCTCACGATCGTGCTGCTCTGGTTCGCCCGGCTCGGCGGCTACATCACCGAGATGCGCCGGAAACTGCGTACATTAACGACGCGTGACGAGCTCACGAGCGCCTTCAACCGGCGCCATCTGGATGACAGCCTCGAGCGCGAAAAAGCCCGCGCCGACCGCCACGGTGGTGCGCTGTGCATGGCGCTGATGGACCTCGACTGGTTCAAGCGCGTGAACGACAGCTATGGGCATCTCGCGGGAGACGAAGTGCTCAAGGGATTCGCCGCCATCGTGCAGGACCAGATTCGCGCGTCGGACCTCTTCGGCCGTTTCGGCGGCGAGGAATTCATGCTGATACTGCCGCACACGTCTCTTGTGGATGTCGGGCCGCTCATGGAGCGCATCCGCTCCGAAACCGGCACCCATCGCTGGCGCGTCGGCCGCGGTGATCTCGTCGTGACGGTCTCCATCGGGATCGACGAATACCGTCGCGGCGAGGACACAGCGGCGCTGCTCAGGCGCGCCGACGCCGCGCTCTACCGGGCCAAAGCGAACGGCCGCGATCAGGTCGTCTTCGGAGTCTCCGGCGGCTAGGCACCGGGCCCCAATAGCGGTCGTTTTCTCGGCAGAGCCACAACCGCCGCTCACCCCGTAGCGACCACGCGAGGTGTCGCCATACACTCACGTTTTATACACATGCTCAGGTGTATGCGATGCGAACCAACGTCGAACTCGATGAAAAGCTCGTCAAAGAGGCTATGAAGCTCGCGAACGTGAAGACCAAGCGCGAAGCGATCGATGTGGCGCTGCGCCGCTTCGTGCAGAGCGGCAAGCAGAAGCGATTGCTCGAACTGAAGGGCAACGGCGGCGTTCGGAAGGATTACGACTACAAGAACGCGCGATCCCGCGACTGATGTAATCTTGTCGCGGCGGCAATACGACGACGCGGCATCAACCACGTCTAATCCGAAGCACGCTCCAACTACAACAAGGAACCGCAATGGCTATTCACGACGCCGCGCTGCAGAAGGGGGATGAGCTCAAGGGGAAGGTCGCACTGGTGACGGGTGCGACGAAGAATATCGGGCGTGCGATCGCGCGGTCGCTCGCAGCCGCGGGTGCAACGGTCGCGGTCAATTCGCGCGCGTCGAAGGAGGACGGCGACCGGGTCGTGAAGGAGATTACGGATGCCGGCGGGATCGCGCAGGCTTTCATTGCCGACATCGCCGATGGCGCGGCGGTCGAGGCGATGGTGAAGAGCATCAACGAGCGCTTCGGCGGGATCGATCGTCTCGTGCTCAATGCATCGGTTCGCAAGCAGACCCATATCACGGAGATGAGCTTCGAAGAGTGGCGCCGCATCATGGCGCTTTCTCTCGACGGGTCGTTTCACTGCGTGAAGGCGTGTCTTCCGACGATGACCAGGCGCGGCGGCGGCGCGATCGTCACGCTGGGCGGGATGATGGCGCTGTCGGGCGCGAAGAATCGCGTCCACGGCTCGGTGGTGAAGCACGGGCTCGTCGGCATGACGAGAGCGCTCGCGCTCGACCTGGCGGAGTTCGGGATCCGCGTGAACTGCGTCTCACCGGGGCAGATGAACACGCCGCCCGCCGGCGAGCCGGTGGTGGTGCCGTCGCCGAGCAAGGCGGTGCCGCTCGGGCGCAAGGGCGAGCCTGAGGAAATTGCAGCGACGGTGCGGTTCCTGTGCGGTCCCGGGAGCAGCTTCATCAGCGGGCAGACGTTCCACGTGAACGGGGCGCAGATGATGTATTGATCGCTGCGATTCCGGGTGTACCGACGATGGCCGAGATCGGTTAGATCCGAACACGGATCGGCGAGCATCGCAGGGACGCGGATCCCGGTATCCGTGGTTCTCGATAATTTGGCCGTAGGCATGCTGATTGACGAGCTACTCGCCGAATATCCCTCGCTCAATCGCGATCTGGCTGCGGCACTTGCCTTCGGCTGAGCTGGCACGGAACGCGTGATCGCGTTTCCGTAGCCCGCACTGCCGGCGCGGCAGCGATGGCCGGCACGCCCCCTGCTCGTCTCTCGTCACATCGACGACGCATCCAAGGGAGGGCTCATGGCAACCGACCCGAAAGCGAACGACAAGCAGGACAGCGGCGCGCCGGCCGGCGCGGAACCGCCAGGATCCGGTCCCGCTCCTGACCAGCGCCGCAATCGCGGCCGAGATAGCGCGCGCGGCGGAAAAACCGGCGGCGACGAGCAAAGGCGTGAAGTCGCCGACGGCGATACCAGCGGCGGTTCGCCGATGGATCCCCAGGACGAGGCGTTCCTGAAGAAGTCGGAGTAAGTCTCGCCGGGGAACTGCTCATTCGGCAACGGGCCAGGCCGCCCCCACTCCGCTGATTGTCATTGCAAGGAACGCGGTGACGAAGCCTGTCCTGCGCCTGTCGGAGGGCAACCCCGAGGCGCTCGAAAGCCCGTGCGCCACGGGGTCGCCACGGCGCCGGTGCCGGCGCCTCGCGATGACATCCGAGCGGAAAGGCACGCGGGTTGCACGGCCTGGCCTTAGCCCGCCGGAGACCATTCCATGCCTGCCGTCCTCGAGCCCGACCCGCTTCCGGTCGGAGCATCTGTCCCCGATGTTGTGCTCGCCGACGCCGATGGCGTCGAAGTCCCGCTCCGCGATTTTCGCGGGCAGCCGCTGTTGCTGCTCTTCTTTCCGGACGACTGGGACCCGGCGCGCGCTCACCAGCTCGCGATCTATAACGACGTCGTTCGCGCAACACCCGGCGCCGCGAGCGTCGTCGGCGTCACGGTCGAGCGCGGGTGGTGCGAGCTCGATGTCGCCGGCGGTGACGGCATTCGCTTTCCGCTGCTGACCGACTCCGACGCGGACGGCGCAGCCGCGCACCGGTTCGGGGTCGCCGGGCGGCACGCCGCGTTCGTGATCGACGCGCAAGGCTGCGTGCGCTGGCGCCAC
>JAQGMV010000285.1 GCA_028292225.1 Betaproteobacteria bacterium | reverse complement strand
ATCGGCAGGCCGGCGTTGACGACCATGATCAGCGGCGAGTTGCCGAGCACCACCACCGGCGCGAGATCGCGCTCGAGGCTGTAGTCGAGCTTCGTATAGAGGGTCTGCGAAATCGCGTGGGCTGTGCTGATGTTCATGAAGGTGTAGCCGTCGGGGTTCGCGCGGGCGACGAGGCCGGCAGCGAGATTGCCGCCGGCGCCCGGCCGGTTGTCGACGATCACCTGCTGGCCCCACGACTCGTTCAGCTTCTGCCCGACGATGCGCGCCATGATGTCGTTGATGCCGCCGGGAGCGAAGCCGACGAGGTAGCGCATCGGCCGGGCCGGATAATCGGCGGCGGCTGCCGTAGCGATGAATCCGAAAGCGCCGAGGACAATCGCGCACGCGGCGCATCCGACCCTTGTGACTGTCATTACTACCCCCGTCCGGTTGGAAGCAAAGCAGGCGGCCTCCGGTCTGCAGGCCTTTGCGGCGAGTGTATACCGGGGGCATAGCGGGGGACAAAAAGCAAAAGCAGGAAAGAAAGGACGCCAGGGAAAACCAGGGAGGCAAAGTGAATCGATTTTTTAAAGGCACCTGTTCCACGGCAGGCGCGATTTTCACGGTCGGTGATTCCGCGATCGACACCGATCAAATCTACTTTGCGTCCTTCGTTTTTCCTTTGCGTCCCGTTCCTTCTGCTTTCACGCATTTCCACGCCGGATGCGCAGCAATCAGCGCGAGGGCTTGGCGCAGCAGCGTCTTGCCGGGCTCGGTGTATTGCCACGTCGAGGCGCCCGAAGGGTGCGGCAGCGGCGCGAGGTCGAACGACACGCCGTTGCGTGTGCCGCGGTGGAGCTTGCCGACGACCGCGTCGAGCTTGTCCACCGGCATGAACTGCTGGATCGCGAGCTTGCCCACGGGGATCACCAGCGTCGGTTCGTTGATCGCGAATTCGGCGTCGAGCCATGACGCGCAGTTCGCCACTTCATCCGGATCGGGAACGCGATCGCCGCCTGTGGGCCGCTTGCCCGGGAAGCACCGGCACACCGCTGCCATGTAGACGCGGCCGCGGACCTGCTCTTCGTCGAGCCCGATGCTGGCGAACCACTTGAACATCATCTTGCCCGCAGTCCACGCGAAGGGCCTGCCGAGCGCCGGCTCTTTCGGTCCCGGCGCCTGGCCGACGAGCAGCACCCGGGACACGACCGGGTTGCCGATGACAGGCGTGCTCTGCATGCGCGGGCAGCGGCGGCAATGCGCGAGGACGTCCTGATGTTCGAGTAAAACCTGCTGCGGTACCTGCATCTACGCCTTCAACGAGAGCTCGGCGCGCCGGGAGAGGGAGCCCCCGAATGTTAAACTGCAGATATGGTGCCGCCGCGCACCGTCCCGGTGCTTCCGGTCCTGGAAGTGTCGCACAACGTTTGGATACGCAAGGCGATTTTCCTGTGGCATAGCCTTTGCTCAAAGGGCAGCTTACCTTGGGGCGTGCGCCAATAAAGGGCTAAGAACATGTACGACGAGATGTATCGGACCGAAGGGGAGGCTCGTGACCACTATGGCGCACTCGCGCAGTGGCTGCGCTCGATGCCCCCTGCGCTGGTCGAAGAAAAGCGCCGTGAAGCCGACCTCCTGTTTCATCGCGTCGGCATCACTTTCGCCGTCTACGGCGACGACGAAGGTGCCGAGCGCCTGATCCCTTTCGACACGATCCCCCGGATCATCCCGCAAGCCGAGTGGGCCGAGCTCGAGCGCGGCCTGAAGCAGCGCGTGACTGCGCTCAACCGCTTTCTCCACGACATCTACCACGGGCAGGACATCCTGCGCGCAGGCGTCATCCCTGCCGAGCACGTGCTCACCCACGACGCGTACCAGGTCGCCATGGTGGGCGTCGACCTGCCCAACCAGGTCTACTGCCACATCTCGGGCGTGGACATCGTGCGCAACGACGACGGCGAGTATTACGTGCTCGAAGACAACCTGCGCACACCTTCGGGGGTGTCCTACATGCTCGAGAACCGCCGCATGATGATGCGGCTTTTTCCCGAGCTGTTCGAGCACTACAACGTGCGGCCGGTCGAGCACTATCCGCAGCTCCTGCTCCAGGCGCTGCAGGCGTCGGGGCCGCGCGGCGTTCGCGATCCGGTCGTCGTGGTGCTCACGCCCGGCCAGTACAACAGCGCTTATTTCGAGCACGCGTTTCTCGCGCAGCAGATGGGTGTCGAGCTGGTGGAATCGGCGGATCTGTTCGTGAAGGAAGCGCAGATCTACATGCATACCACCAGCGGACACCAGCGCGTCGACGTGATCTACCGGCGCATCGACGATGCGTATCTCGATCCGCTGGCTTTCAAGCCCGATTCGACGCTCGGCGTGCCGGGGCTGCTTGCCGCCTATCGAGCGGGAAACGTGTCGATCTGCAACGCCATCGGCACCGGGGTAGCGGACGACAAGTCCACTTATCCCTACGTCCCCGACATGATCCGTTTCTATCTCGGCGAGGAGCCGATCCTGCGCAACGTGCCGACCTGGCAGCTACGCAAACCCGACGACCTCGCTTACGCGCTCGATCATCTGCCGGAGCTCGTGGTCAAGGAAGTGCAGGGCTCCGGGGGCTACGGGATGCTGATCGGGCCCGCGGCAACGCGCGGCCAGATCGACGAGTTCCGCACACGCATCCGCGACAACCCCGCGAACTACATCGCACAGCCGACGCTCGCGCTCTCCACGTGTCCGACCTTCGTGAAGAACGGCATTGCGCCGCGTCACCTCGACCTGCGGCCTTTCGTGCTGTGCGGGAAGGAGACCAAGCTCGTTCCCGGCGGGCTCACGCGTGTCGCGCTGACCGAAGGCTCGCTCGTCGTGAACTCGTCCCAGGGCGGTGGCACCAAGGACACGTGGGTGATCGGGTGATCGCCCTGGCGGCAGCGCGCTGATGCTGTCCCGAGTCGGCGACCAGATCTTCTGGATGTCGCGCTTCATGGAGCGCGCGGAGAACCTCGCGCGTATCCTCGGCGTGACGTCGAACGTGGTCCTGTGCAGCTCGCCCGAGACGCAGGAGCAGAACCTGCTGGCGCCGCTGACGATCACAGCGTCCACCAAGGCGTTCTTCAAGACCCACGAAGCGGTCTCGCTGCCGACGCTCATCGACTTCATGGCGCTGGACGAATCGAACCCGTCGAGCATCTACACCTGCATCAAGTCGGCGCGCGACAACGCGCACGCGGTGCGCTGGCAGATCACCTCAGAGATGTGGGAGACGTTGAACGCCACATGGATCGACCTGGGCGCGTTCAAGCGCGCAAACGTCACGGGGCCCGAGGCGACGCGCTTTTTCGACTGGGTGAAAGAGCGATCGCATCTGTTCCGCGGCGTGACCTACGGAACGATCATGCGCGGCGAGGCCTTCAACTTCTCGCGCCTCGGAACCTTTCTCGAGCGTGCCGACGACACCGCCCGCATCCTCGACGTCAAATATCACATCCTGCTCCCGCGGGTCGAAGACGTCGGCGGTGCGCTCGATTACTACCAGTGGGCCGCGCTGCTCAAGTCGGTGTCGAGCTTCGAGACTTATCGCACGATCTATCGCGACCAGGTGAGGCCGATCAACGTGGCCGAGCTGCTCATCCTCGATCGGCGGATGCCGCGCTCGCTTGCCGCGTGTCTCGAGCAGATCGTCGCCGCGCTCGACCGGGTCGAAGGCCAGAACGACCACCCGGCCAAGCGCCTCGCAGCCGAGCTGCAGGCCAGGCTCGTGCACGGGGACATCGACGAGATCTTCCGCGACGGGCTGCACGAATATCTCACCACTTTTCTCGAAGACATCGGGGAGCTGGGATACCGCATCCAGCGCGCGTATCTGGGAGCGCTATGAGGATCTCGATCGATCACGTGACGCACTACCGGTACGAGCGGCCGGTGCGATACAGCACGCAGTACCTCCGGCTCGTGCCGCAGTCGAGCCCGCGGCAGCGCGTGCTGGAATGGCGTTTGATCACGCCGGCGAGCCCGCTCCAGCTGCGCGACGGCTACGGCAATACCCTGCACGTGCTCACGATCGACGTTCCCGTATCAGAGATCGTCATCCAGTCCAGCGGAGTCGTCGAGACGTCCTCGGTCATCGACGAGCCGAACGAGGAGCCGAGGCTGTCGCCGCTGCTCTTCCTCAGGCCGACTGCGCTCACGCGAGCCGATGATGCGATGATCGAATTCGCCGAGCACTACCGGCGCAGGTCGGGCATGCTCTCGGGCCTGCGCGACCTGGCGTCAGGGGTGCTCGCCCAGCTGCCGTTCCAGCCCGGCGTGACCGCGGTGCAGTCGACCGCCGCCGAGGCTTTCGAGCACGCGAACGGCGTGTGCCAGGACCACGCGCACGTGTTCATCGGGTGCTGCCGTTACCTCGGCGTGCCGGCACGCTACGTAAGTGGCTATATCTACTCGGCAGGACATGCCGAATCGGCAGTCGCGAGTCACGCATGGGTCGAGGCGTGGGTGGTCGACCGCTGGCGCAGCTTCGACATCACCAACGACCGGCCCGCCGGCGACCACCACATCCGGCTTGCGATCGGCGCCGACTACCTCGAAGCGTCACCGGTGCGCGGCGTGCGCAGCGGCGGCGGCGAAGAGCACCTGACGGCGACCGCGCTGGTCGGTTCGCAATAGCGAATCGACCGGCGCGGTCGCCCGTTAACGCCAAGGAGGAAAACCAAGGTTTCCCTCCTTGAACCTCCTTTCCTTTCGGCTTTCTACCGATTCGCTCCGTTACATCAAAGTACGTACGGCGTCGCTCTTGCGGTGCGGTTGTTGCTGCGG
>JAQGMV010000034.1 GCA_028292225.1 Betaproteobacteria bacterium | reverse complement strand
GACATAGCCACATTGATCGGCATCGTATTTGACGAGAATACGGCTTGGGGTCAGTTAACGATTCTGGAGTTGAAGCTGCTGATTCATCTCGCCTTGCAGCAATTTGAGGCGGCGCAAGAGCTGGTGGGAGCCTTCCTGCAGTACAACGACAACTCTGCCGAGCGTGGATCGTTTTATCAGGCCTTGAATGTGGTGCTGGAGGTGCTGCTGGACAAGGACCGGGACATGGCCGATTACGCCGTCAATTTCCGCCGGATGTTTGGCAACCCGCGGATGGACGCGGTGATGGGGTCAGTAGACGGCAGCGTGCGCTTCTTCGGCTTAACGCCAACGAGTATGAAACTAGAGGGGCTCGATAGGCACCGGCGCCTGATCGACAGCTACAAAAAACTGCACATGGCTCGGGCCAATGTAGCGGCTATATCCAGTTAGGGTTACGAGTTATGGCTCACAAGCTACGACGACGCAAGAAATGGCCTGGGTTTTTCAGGCTAATAAAGCGGCAAGGGAGTCTCGATCAGCAGCTCATCCCATGAATCAGAGGCCTCACTTTAGTTCGAGCGGACGCGTTGCCAGCGGTGCTGGCTGGTGCCGCTCAACATGGCGTTAGACGCCAAGGAGTCATCATGACGGTCAAGCGTATGGACAACGTCGGCATCGTGGTGGAAGACCTTGATGCCGCCATTGAGTTCTTCACCGAGCTTGGTCTTGAGCTCGAAGGGCGCGCCCCAGTCGAAGGAGAGTGGGCAGATGGCGTCACTGGATTGCGCGACATGCGCGTCGAGATTGCCATGATGCGTACGCCGGACGGTCACAGCCGGCTCGAGATGTCCCGTTTCCTCGCGCCGCCTGTGGTCGCCGATCATCGCAGCGCTCCAGTGAACGCTCTCGGCTACCTGCGCGTCATGTTCACCGTGGAGGACATCGACGATACGCTCACCCGACTCGGCAAACGCGGCGCGAAGCTCGTCGGCAAAGTGGTCCAGTATGAAAACATTTATCGGCTCTGCTACATCCGGGGTCCCGAAGGGATTCTCATCGGGCTCGCTCAACAGCTCGGGCAGCAAACTTCCCCGAGCGGATCCCACAAGACGTGAGCGTTGAGAACCGAAGCATTGGCGTCTAATCCGTTGCTGGGAGCGGATGGTCAAAAGCTGGCTTCACCAGCTTTCGTCCGCCGCTCAGCGCCAGCGTTAGAGTGCATCTGAATGGTGACGCTATGATGTACTCAAAAAACGAATAGTTCGGGCTTCAGCGGCGGCCGTAAGCCGTGGGTCACGCAAACGATGTTCGATCTTCCGTTGGAAACGATTCGCCTGCCGATTCTCGTGGTCGGTCATGCAGCAGATACGTGCACCCGCTATGGCGCGGTTCATCCAGGGCGGCAACTGGTAGTCTCTTCCCGGGGCTGATGCATCCATCAGCGCTCCCGTGCCAGGTTATAAACTCCACCCCACCGAACAACGAACAGAGAGGCGAATTGATCATGCCCACAGGCACCGTCCGACTTCACCGCGTGCTCCGCGCAAATCCGGAGCGCATCTATCGGGCGTTCCTCGATGCCGACGCAATGGCCAAGTGGCTTCCGCCCTACGGTTTTACCTGCAAGGTTCATCACATGGATGCCAAAGTCGGCGGCACCTACAAGATGTCCTTCACGAACTTCGCGACAGGCCACGGTCACGCCTTTGGCGGCGAGTATCGTGAGCTCGTCCCATTCGCAACGATTCGCTACACGGCCAGATTCGACGATCCCCACCTGCCCGGAGAAATGCAGACGACGGCAACCTTGAAGCAGGTGTCGTGTGGAACCGAGCTCAGCGTAGTGCAGGAAGGGGTGCCTGAAGCCATTCCGCTCGAGATGTGCTATCTCGGCTGGCAGGATTCGCTCGCACAACTTGCGAGACTCGTCGAGCCCGGGATTCCGGGGTAACGAGGTGACGCCTGAATCTTGGCTCCACGGGACTGCCTTCGGCGCCCGCTGAGCTCGAACATCCCCGGATGAGCGCGCTCGAACTGAAGATTCCCCCTGTTGCACTGGTGCTGCTCGCCGGAGCGGCCATGTGGCTATTGTCATCGCTGACGCCGTCGGTCACCTTGCCTGTGCCGTATAGGCACGTGGCAGCCATCGCTTTCGCCGGCATGATTGTTGCGCTTCTGGGCCTTATAGCTTTTCGTCGAGCGCGGACGACGGTCAATCCGACTACGCCACATGCCGCATCCTCTCTGGTCGGCACCGGGGTCTATCGCTTCAGTCGCAATCCCATGTACCTCGGTTTCCTGCTCGCGCTCACTGGGTGGACAGTGTTTCTGGCCAATGGACTGTCAGCCATCCTCGTCCCGGGTTTCGTCATGTACATGAACCGCTTCCAGATCGGGCCCGAGGAGCGCGCGCTGAGCGGCATCTTCGGCGAACAGTTCACGAGCTATACGCACCGGGTGCGTCGGTGGGTGTAGGGTCTGACTCCTCGCGTTGAGAAATGCAATGAAGCAACGCTCTCTCGTCCATTACGGCGCGGTCGCCCAGGCCTTCCATTGGGTCACTGCGATCCTCGTCCTGGTCGCGTACATCTACGGCCTGGGCGGATCGGAGGAGCGCGTGTATTCGGCCGCCCGTGATTTCGACCGTCAGCTCCATGAGACGCTCGGGATGTGCGTATTCGCGCTCGTCGTGATGCGCGTGCTGTGGCGAATGTTCGACACCCAACCGGACCCTCCGCAGGTTCCGCGCTGGATGGGCGTCGCGGCGAAAACCGTGCAATGGGCGCTCTACGTTCTCCTTTTTGCCGTCCCGCTCACCGCGATCGCCGGTGCGTGGCTCGAGGGCCATCCGCTGACGCTCCTCGCAGGCATTGAAATTCCGCCTCTGCTCGGGCTTTCACACGATACCGGCGCGACGATCGCGACCCTCCACACCTGGCTCGGCGACGCGATCCTCTGGCTAGCGGGATTCCACGCTGTCGCCGCGCTCTACCATCACATCGTCCTCAAGGACGGTGTGCTCGCCTCGATGCTCCCGTGCGGGTTCGGCTTGCGACAGCCAGACAATGACGGCTTGCCGCGCTGAGGCCACGCAGGATCGATCGATGCCTTCTTACTTCCGCGCGGCGCGCTTGCGTTGCGCGCCATCGGTCTCACCCGAGCTCTCGGCGCCGGCGCAGCGTTTGAGGCTCTGAATCAGCCAGCGGCCCGCGGGTCCGGGCGGAGCCTCCTTGCGATACACGGCATGCATCGGCATGAGCAGGCTCGCGACGCCCGGCATTTCGATCCGGACGGCGCGCAGCCTGCCGCTCGCGATGTCTTCTTCCACCATGAATAGCGGCATGTGGCCGAAGCCGAAGCCGGCGCGCAGAAAGGCGTGCTTCGCGCCCATGTCGGCGAGCCTCCAGGCGTTCTGCGAATACACGCCATAGCTCCGGCCTTCGGTGAGCTTGGAGCGATCGGTCAGGACGAGCTGTACGTGCTTCTGGAGCTCGGGTTTGGGGATGGTGCCCTTGTACGAGGCCAGCGGATGCGCGGGAGCGACGACGGTGACCATGGGCACATCGAAGAGCGGCTCGCTGTGCATGCTGTCCGGTACGACCGGAAAACTGCCGATCACGCCGATATTGCAGAGTCCCTGCAATACCGGCTCGACGACAGCCCCGAGCACCTCGACATACAGCCGCAGCGGCGTGTAGGGAAAGGCGCTGCGGAACGAGCCGACCGCCTCGGTGAGCGCGCTCATCGGATACATGACGTCGATCGAGAGGGAAAGCTCCGGCTCCAGCCCTTCGCGGAGCGTCTTGGCGCGCGCCTTGAAGCCGTCCATGCCGTCGGCGATCACCCTGGCGTCGTTCAGCAACGCCTGCCCGTGATCGGTCAGTCGCGGGTAGCGGCCGCCGCGGTCGAACAATTTCACGCCGAGCTGCCTCTCGAGATTCGCCAGCGTCTGGCTGACCACGGATTGCGCACGGCGCAGCTTGCGCCCGGCAGCGGAGAAGCTCCCTTCCTCGGCAGCGGCAATGAAGGTTCGCAGCTGGTCCAGCGACATTCCGTCGAGCGCCATGTATCGTTCCTTCCGATGGATTCCATCCAAACATATAGGCTTCTCAGGGATGACGCAAGCTCTTACGATGGCTGCACTCCACCACCAAGGAAGACCAAGTGAACCCGAAAATTGGCATCGTGATCGGTTCGACCCGCCCCACCCGCTTCGGCGAAAAGCCCGCCGCCTGGATCCACGGCATCGCCGGCAAACGCAAAGACCTCGACTTCGAGTTGATCGATCTGCGCGACTACCCGCTGCCGCTGTTCAACGAACCGGGCTCGCCCGCATGGGGGCCCATCGATAATGAAGTGGCAAAGCGCTGGGCCGCCAGGCTCGCAGGCCTCGATGGCTTCATTCTCGTCACTCCTGAATACAACCACGGTCCGAGCGCGGTGTTGAAGAACGCACTGGACTACGCCTACAACGAATTCATACGTAAGCCGGTGGCCTTCGTGGGCTACGGCGGTGTCGGCGGCGCGCGCGCCGTCGAGCAGCTTCGGCTGGTCGCAGCGGAGCTGCAGATGGTGTCGGTCAGAAATGCCGTGCACATCGCCGCGAGCGACTTCCTGGGGCTGTGGCGGGGAGGCAAATCCTTCGACGATTATCCGCATCTGGCCGAGTCGGCTGTGGGAATGCTGGAGGACCTCGCTTGGTGGACGAAGGCCCTCAAGATCGCGAGGGGGAATGCCGCATGAGTGCGCTTACCCTTACCGAACGCGGCACGACCACCGAGAGGCGTCCGTCAGTTGCTGTCCGCCGGGTCGTGCATCGTACACGCGGCTCCAGGCACGGACCGATCACGCGGCTCGTCAGCCCGTCCGATCTCGGCGAGCTGATCAAGCCGTTCGTGTTCCTGGATCATTTCGACATGCAGCCGACGGGGAGCTCGCAGTTCGGCATCCACCCCCACTCGGGAATCGCGACGTTCACTCTCCTGCTCAGCGGCAGCGTCGCGTATGAAGACACCACCGGCAAGAGCGGCGTGCTGCCCGCCGGCGGCCTCGAATGGATGCGGGCCGGCGGGGGCGTGTGGCACGACGGCCGCCCTGCGGATCTGTCGCGTATGCACGGCCTGCAACTGTGGGTGGCGCTGCCGCCCGACCTGGAAAACGCCTCGCCGGAAAGCCAGTACGTGGCGCCGGAGGACGTGCCGCAAGACGGCCCGGTCAGCGTGGCGCTCGGCCGCCATGGCGGAACGTGCAGCCCCGTTCGTGCACCGGCGTCAATCAACTATCTGCATGTGAAGCTGCAGGACGGCGAGCAGTGGCGATATGAGCCGCCTCCCGGCCACACTGTCGCCTGGGTATTCGCTTACGCCGGACACATCGACGGCCCCGAACCGGTGGCGACGGGCGAGCTCGCCGTGTTCGAAGAGTCAAACGGACCACTTGAATTCGTATCCCGAGGCGACTCGGGATTCGTTCTCGGCTCCGCGATCAAGCATCCGCATGATCTGGCGCTCGGTTACTACTCCGTGCACACCAGCGCGAAAGCGCTGGAACGGGGCGAAGCTGAGATCCAGCGCATCGGGATGCGCCTGCGCGCGGAGGGCAGGCTGAAATAGGCGCGACGCGGCAAGCTTGCGCGTCCCGGGACGGGCAGCTCCACATGCGGTCACACAGGAGCCCCCCGGCCCCGCCGTTGACATCCCCCTTCACTATGCACGAGCCCCGTCGTCGAACGACGGCGCGAAGGCTCGAGGATCGGTCCCGAAGAGCTCGTGACACCACGACATGCGCAGCGCACGCTCATCGGCCGAGCAGCGCTTCGATGCGTGCGAGGGCCTCGTCTCCGGCATGGCCTTGCTCGCGTGAGAGCTCGACCGCCACGCGGCCGAGCGCCCGGTAAACCGCGGCGATCTGCGCGTCCGGGGCGCCGAGCGCTTCGAGGTGGCGTGTCACCACGAGATCGTCGCCCCGCGCGACAGGGCCCGTGAGGGCGTGCACGGTTCCCGAGCGGAAAACGTTGTCCACCGTCTCTCGCACGATCGGGTCGATCATCTCCGACGCCGCCTCTCGCGCGATCCCTGCTCGTTCGTAGCAGCGCAGTCCGGTTTCCACGAGCGCGACGAGGTCGTTGGATACCAGGACGCACGCGGCGTGGTACAGCGTTTTCTGCCCGCTTTCGATCTTGAGGGATCGGCCGCCGATGCTCTCGAAAGCGGGCACCAGCACTTCCAGTGCAGCCGAATCGCCTTCGGCGACGCACGGGGTGCCGGGAAAAGTCCGTATGGCATCGGTGGGCGCGGCAAAAGTCTTCAGCGGGTGCACGCTCGCGACGTGCGCGCCGGCTGCCGCCGCGGACTCGAGCTCGGAAGAGGCGAGTGCGCCGCTGCAGTGGAAGACGACGTCACCAGCCCTCAGCAGGCCCGCGGCGACGAGCTTCGCGCACACGTCGGCGATGCGCCGATCAGGCGTCGTGACCATCCAGAGATCGGACGGACGCATCAAATCGATTGTTTCGGCGGGCGCTCCCGCTCCGATGAACCCGGCTGCGGCGCGGGCGCCGGCGGCGGTGCCGTCCAGGACACCCTCGATCGCGAACACTTGATTGTGGTGCAGAAGATGAGCGAGGGTGCGGCCGACGCGGCCCGCGCCGATGACATTCAGGGTTTTCATCGCGGGATGATGATCATACCCGAACCTTTTCGGGCATACGGTCAGCGGCCATCCGGAGCGAGGCGTTAAAGGCGGAATCATGCCGGTCACACGCCGCCAGTTCCTGTTGCGCACTGCTGCGCTCGCCGCACTCGGCAGCGTCGCGCCGGTCGCGCGGGTAGGTGCGCAGCAGTTCTCCGACACCCCGTTCGCCCTCGGCATCGCGTCGGGCTATCCGCACGAGGGCGGGATGACGCTGTGGACGCGCCTCGCGCCGCGTCCTCTCGAAGGCGGAGGAATGCCCGTCGCGCCCGTCGAAGTGCAGTGGGAGGTCGCTGCCGACGACGGCTTTCGCACTATCGCCGCACGCGGTAAATCGATTGCATCCGGCGAGTGGGCGCATTCGGTTCACGTCGACGTCGCGGGACTCCAGCCGGCGCGCCCCTACTGGTACCGCTTTCGCGCGGGCAGCGCCGTAAGCCCCGTCGGACGCACGAACACCGCGCCGGCGCCGGATGCTCGGATGCAGCGACTTCGTGTGGCGTTCGCGTCGTGCCAGCAATACGAGCAGGGCTATTTCTCCGCCTACCGGCACATGGCGCGCGAAGATCTCGATCTCGTCGTGCACCTGGGCGACTACATCTACGAATCGTCGTGGGGACGCAATCTCGTCCGCGCGCACGGCTCGGACCAGCCGCTTACGCTCGATGAATACCGCGCGCGGCATGCGCTCTACAAGAGCGACGAAGACCTGCGCGCGGCTCACGCTGCCTTCCCGTGGATCGTGACGTGGGACGACCATGAGGTTCAGAACGATTACGCGAACGAGCGCTCGCAGAGTCTCGATCCGCCGGACGCTTTTCTCCTGAGACGCGCCGCCGCATACCAGGCGTATTACGAGCACATGCCGCTGCCGGCGTGGGCGCGACCGAATGGCGCTCACATGCGTCTCCATACCACTGTGGCGTATGGGCAGCTTGCGACGTTCTTCGTGCTCGACGATCGCCAGTACCGCTCGCATCAGGTTTGCGCCCGACCCGGCCGCGGCGGCAGCACGGTCGTTCGCGAGGAGCTGTGCCCGGAGCGCGTAGACCCCGCATTGACGATGCTGGGACGCCAGCAGGAACAATGGCTGGCCGAAAGCTTCGGCCGCACGCACGGGGCGTGGAATCTGATCGCGCAGCAGACGCTCATGGCGCAGGCCGCGCGGCGGCCCGGCGTCGGCCGGGAATACTGGACCGACGGCTGGGACGGCTATCCCCGCGCCCGCGAACGGCTGCTGGAATCGGTCGTGCGCCAGCGCGTGCGTAATCCCCTGGTGCTCAGCGGCGACGTGCACATGTCGGCCATCGCGGACTTGAAGATCGATTTCGACGCGGCGAAATCACCGGTCGTCGCCACAGAGATCGCCGGCCCGTCGATCACATCCCAGGGGCCGACGATCGCGCGCGTCGAAGCGCTGCGGCAGGAAAACCCGCACATCAAATTCGCGAACGGAACGAGCCGGGGCTACGCGACGCTCGACATTACGCCGTCGCGCTGCGTCGCGCGGCTGCGCACGGTCGGCACGGTGACGCAGCGGGAGTCGGAGATCCGTACCCTCACGACTTACGCAGTAGAGGATGGCCGTCCGGGGGCGCACAGAGCATGAGAGATTCAAATGCCTTAACCACGAAGGACACGAAGGAAAAGCTGAAGCTTTCAACAAGCGTTTGCAGTCAGCGCCCTTCGCGTCGCTTTTCGATTTCCTTCGTGCCCCTTCCGTGGTAAATGTTTTTTAAGTCCTATTCTGTATCGTTCCAGCGTTCCAGATCGCGGCGGTCGCGCTTGGTCGGGCGGCCTTCGCCTTTGCGCGCAGCCGCGGGCTCGAAGGTGACGCGGCGCTTCGCGATGTCGTTCTCGCGGGCGGCGCGGCTTGCTTCGTCTTCGGCGTAGAGCGTGCGCGCGACCGGCGCCGCACCGCGGTGCGCGGAGAGCTGCAGCACCGTGATGTGCCAGTCGTACTGCCCGATGTGGATGGATAGCCTGTCGCCGGCTTTGACGTCCTTCGCCGGCTTGGTGCGCTCGCCGTTGAGCCTGACCTTGCCGCCGTCGATCGCCTGCTGCGCGGCAGAGCGCGTCTTGTAGAAACGCGCGGCCCACAGCCATTTGTCGACGCGAACCGCCGTCTCGGCCGGCTGTTCTTTCGTCACTGCGTCACTTCTTGATCGGGACCGCCTTGCCCTGGCCGAGCAACATCCACCCGCGCACGAGGCGATACACGATCCAGATTCCGACGCCGAGGCCCACCACGACCGCGAGTGGAATGCCTACGAGCGTGATGAACAGCAGGAAGATCACGAACAGCCACAGGAGCGCATACCAGAACGTGCGCAACTGCCAGCTGAAATGCGAGTCGAGCCACGTGCCTCGCACCTCGTCGCGTTTCACGTAATTGATGATGACTGCGATGATCGACGGCCAGCCGCTCAGGAAAGACGTGACGATCAGCGCCGGCGTGAGTATGCCCATCAGCGCGCTGAACGCGTGCAGGCCATACATGACGTGGGTGAGCTTGACCAGGTTCTGCCGCGGCGCTGCGACCGCGCGATCGACCGTGATGTCGGCCATGGTGCACCTCCGAATTCGTATGGCTCAATTGGGCAAATGACGTGCCTGTCGCAGGGCGCCTTTGTCTCGAGCAACAGGAGGGCGTCGCGTGCTCGGCGAGTGCTCAGGCATGAACGACGGGCGCCCGCGCGCGCCGCTCGCCTCATAGTCCGCGAGCAGCGCCGGGGTCGCGAGCGCCTCCGGCACCTCGAGCTGCGCCGTCAGAAACGCGTGCACGTGCTCGAACAGCCGGTCGAGCGCGATCTCGTGCGTCTTGCGGGTCGAGCCGTAAAGCCAGTCGCTGAAGCGCATGAAGCGCTCGTACGGCGCCCCATCGAGGAGCAGCGCCAGCGCGCGAGGGAAGCGCCCCGAGTTGCCCACCGTGTCCCAGTAGCGCGCAAAACGGGCGATGCGCTGCATGTCGGAAAAGCCGATGCTAGCGGTCTTCAGTACGGTATACGGTGGATCGGGGTTGTAGCGCATGCCGTGAGCTTCGGTGTGGCGCGCGATCGGCGTGCCGCGGAGCCGTTTGAGTACGCCCACCTGGATCTCGTGAGGCTTCAACGCGTACAGCCGATCGAAGCCTCGCCCGAAGCTTTCGAGATCCTCGCCGGGAAGGCCCGCGATCAGGTCGACGTGCAGGTGCGCGTTCGATTGACGGCGGAGCCACTCGAGATTCGCCTCGGCCGCGGCGTTGTCCTGCCGCCGCGAGATTCGCGCCTGCACTTCCGGATTCCAGGTCTGGATGCCGACTTCGAACTGCAGCTTGCCCGGCGGAAAGCGCTGGATTGCCGCCTTGAGCTTCTCGGGCAGGTGGTCGGGAATCACTTCGAAGTGCACGAAGAGCTTGTCGTCGAGGCGCTCGAGGAAGAATTCGAGGATGCGCAGGCCTGCCGCGGTCTTCAGGTTGAAAGTGCGGTCGACGAAACGGAAGTGCCTTGCGCCTCTCGCGTGCAGCGCCCCGAGCTCGGTCATGAAAGCATCCAGATCGAAAGCCCACGCGGTCTTGTCGAGCGATGAGAGGCAGAACTCGCATTTGAAAGGACAGCCGCGCGAGGCTTCGACGTACAAAAAGCGCCTGGCGATGTCTTCGTCGGTGTATTCGGAATACGGCAGCCGGATCTCAGAGAGCGCCGGCTGCGCCGCGGCGATTATTTTTTCCCCGGGGCGCTCGCCCGCAAGGAGCTTCGCGCAAAGCGCCGGGAACTCGAGATCGCCCCACCCCGTCACGACGTAATCGGCGAGCTCGCAGATGCGCTGCGAGCCGGTCTCATAGCTGACTTCGGGTCCGCCGACGACGACCACGACCTCGGGTGCGACCGTCTTCAGCAACGCGACGAGCCGCGTGCTCTCTTCCACGTTCCAGATATACACGCCGAGGCCGATGACCCGAGGGCCCTGCGCGAGCAGCTGCTCGGCCATGTCGGACGCACGCGCGCCGAGCACGAACTCGACAATGCGGGTCGATGCGCGCAGCTCACCCATGTTGGCGGCGAGATAGCGTAGACCCAGCGCCGCATGAGCGTAGCGCGCGTTGATCGTCGAGAGGATTACTTCGGACATCGCGCACATTCTACGTGACGCGCACAGAGGCGGAGCGGCCGATATCATGGGGGCGGCGGCGCAGTCAATGCCGCCGGAGCGGCGGTTAATGGCACAATCGCTTTTTTTTGCGATGGCACGCCTCGATCCGAATGACTGATCAGCCCGAACTGCTGCAGAACGATTTTCTCAACGCGCTTCGCAAGGAGCGCGTCCCGGTATCGGTGTTCCTGGTAAACGGCATTCGCCTTGCAGGACTCATACAGTCGTTCGATCAGTACTCGATCCGGTTGCACGGCACGCCGCCACAGCTTGTGCTCAAGCGTGTCGTCGCGACCGTCGTGCCGGACACAAAGGGCGCGCGCCCGAGACCTGCGCCCGGGGCGGTGCGAGCGCCACGAACGAGAGAGCCGAGGGGGCCGGCGCAGGATTGACGAGCGCAGGGAGCTTTCTGCTACGCTAGCCATCACTCACCTATTTGCTGCGAGGACACCATGGCCCAGAGGCCTGAAGCCGATCCGAAGATGGACGCCCAGTCGCTCTATCGCGAGGACATCATCACCGACCGCAAGGTCGGCACCATTCGTATGCTGACGCCGCTGAAGACCGACGGCGCCACCGACACCGCGCGTCCCGTGCTCTACATGGGCGAAGCGCAGATCATGACCGGCGCGGGCCCGCTGCCGATCAGCTTCGAGATCGAAGTTGCGACGCTGGCCGAGGCGGTCGAGAAATTCGGCGACGCCGCGAAGGACGCGATCGAGAAAACCGTGCGCGACCTGCAGGAGATGCGGCGCCAGCAGGCCTCGTCGATCGTCGTGCCGCAGGGACCGCTGGGCGGGCTCGGCGGCGGCGGGAAGATACAGATGCCGTGATGATGAACGCGGAACGCGAAATGAGGAATGAGGGGCCCTGCGCCGCAGGCGTGGTTTTTATTCATCATTCGTCATTCCTCATCCCGCATTGATCAGACTCGGCATCGATCTCGGCGGCACCAAGACTGAAATCATCGCGCTCGACGAGCGCCGCACCGAATTGCTGCGGCGGCGCGAGCCCACCCCCGCAGGCGACTACGCCGCGACGCTGGCGCTGATCGCGCGCCTGGTACGCGAGACCGAGGCCGAGTTGGGCAAGCGCGGCAGCATCGGGATCGGCGCCCCCGGTGCGCTGTCTCCCGCGACTCAGCGTATCCGCAACTCGAATTCCACCTGCCTCAACGGCCGCCCGCTTAAAGAAGATCTCGAGCGCGAGATTGGCCGCGAGATAAGAATCGCCAATGACGCGAACTGCTTTGCGTTGTCGGAGGCTGTCGACGGCGCGGCTCGCAACGTCCGGGTGGCTTTCGGGGTGATCCTCGGGACGGGCGTCGGCGGCGGTATCGTCATCCATGGGCGCGTGCTCGGCGGGGTCAACGCGATCGCCGGCGAATGGGGCCACAATGCACTGCCGTGGCCGCAAGCCGACGAGCTGCCGGGGCCGCCGTGTTACTGCGGCAAAACAGGGTGCATCGAGACCTTCGTGTCGGGTACCGGTTTGTCGCGCGATCACTTCGAGGCAACAGGTGAAAAACTTGCTCCGGCCCCGATCTTCGAGCGCGCAGGCGCGGGTGACGCGCCGGCAGAGGCGACGCTCGCGCGCTACGAGGGAAGACTGGCACGGGCGCTCGCCTCGGTGGTGAACGTCCTCGATCCCGACGTGATCGTGCTCGGCGGAGGGGTCTCGAATATCGAGCGGCTGTATTCGAACGTGCCGCGCCTGTGGACGAGTTGGATTTTTTCGGACGTCGTGCGCACGCGTCTCGTGCCCAATTATCACGGAGACTCGAGCGGCGTGCGCGGTGCCGCGCTGCTCTGGGAAGAGGTTTGAATGGCTAAAGTTTTATCCGCAGGTGTGATTCCGCTGCGCCGCGACAGGAACGTCTGGCGCGTGCTCGTGCTGCGCGCTTACAAGAACTGGGATTTTCCGAAAGGAAAGGTCGAGCCGGGCGAAGAGCCCATCGATGCCGCAAGGCGGGAGACGCTGGAAGAAACCGGCCTGACCGAGCTGCATTTCCTCGGCGAGACGACTTACCGCGAAACCCTGCCGTACGCGAGCGGCAAGATCGCCCGCTATTACCTCGCCGAAACCGGCGACGAAACGGTGCGGCTCGCGATCTCGCACGAGCTCGGACGTCCCGAGCACCACGAGTACCGCTGGGTCACCTTCGACGAAGCCGAAGACCTGCTTCCGCCGCGGCTCGCGGCCGTGCTGAGCTGGGCCCGCGGCCAGGTCGAAGAATAAATTCCAACTAGCGGCCATAGCCGCTTAAGCGGGCGGTTAACACCCCGGAAATCCTCTATGGCGCCGCGAGACGCCTAAGCGCGCCTTTACGCGCGGAGGGGTGCGCGCAGCGCAACCCCGAACGAAGCGTTCAAGACCTTGCCGCGGCCAAGACCTTCAACAAATCAGCGAGCGCAGCTTGTTGCCTTTCGCGACGATGTTCTGTTCCGCATCGCGGGTGTGATCGCCCTGCGCCTCGTAGTGACCGCGGACCTTGTTCTCGGTGTCGCGCAACACTTCATCGCCGTTGGGCAGGACTTCGATGCTTCCGACGACCACGCCTGCGCGGTCCTTGATCGGGGTCGGTGTGTTGGTATGCATGCGGTGTAGCTCCTTGATTGATCCCGGCGCCAGCTGCAAAACGCGAGCCTGAGTGGGTACTTCCAGGCGTTACACTACTCCTCCCACCACCTCATAACCACCAAAGGGGCCGATCATGATTTATGAAATGAGAACTTACGATCTCAAGCCGCGCTCGCTGGCGGAAGTCGAAAAACGCTTCGGCGAAGCCTACGAGAAGCGCAAGACGTATTCCGAGCTTGCCGCATTCTGGCACACCGAAATCGGGCCGCTCAACCAGATCATCCACGTCTGGGGCTACAAGGATCTCGAAGAGCGCAACCGCATCCGCGAAGCCGCGGTGAAAGACGGCGTATGGCCCCCGAAGATCAGCGAGTTCATCGTGAGCCAGCAGTCGGCGATCATGATCCCGTTCTCTTTCATGCAGCCGATCAAGCCCGGCAAGATGGGCCCGTTCTTCGAAATCCGCACCTATCACTATGCCGGCGGCGAGCTGCCGACGATCAAGAAGAACTGGGAGAACGCGATCAATGTGCGGCTCGAGTTCGGGCCTGTCGTCGCGGTGTGGCACACCGAGATCGGCAAGGTGAATACCTTCCAGCACATCTGGCCGTACGAAAGCCTGAACCAGCGCGAAGACATCCGGAAGAAAGCGCATGCGACCGGCAACTGGCCTGCCGGCAAGAAGGCCGAGAAAGAAGGCGGCCGCGACTACAACCTGGTCATGCAGGAAAACAAGATCGTCGTGCCGTCGTCGTTTTCGCCGTTGCAGTAACGGCATCGGGCAGCGTCGACTCTTCGACTTCGGCGCGGCGCGCCTACGCTCGGGGCGAACGGAGTGAGCACATGCGCGCACCGCGCGTTCACCCGCTCGTCCTGAGCCCCCTTCGCCAGGTTCAGCGCAGGCTTCGGCTGCGGACGTTCATATCGCCGTTCGTCCTGAGCCCTTCGACTGCGGCCATTCATCCTCCATTCGTCCTGCGCGTAGCGGTAGCGAAGTCGAAGGATGAACAACGACTGGAGGGATAGACCCCGGATTTTCTTTAAAGGGGTCTGTTCGGCGGTCACCCCGCCTTCGCCGGAATCATCGGGACCAGCAGATACGAATGCTTGTCCCCACCCGAGTAAACCGTATTCTCGGCGCCGGCGTTGTAGTCGGCGTGATAATGAGTATACGGCGCGCTGCCCACGCCGTCGCGCGGCTGGATGTCGACGCGCAGCTTGTGGCCTTTGGCGAACACCATCGACGTCGGCCAGATCTCGATCTGGCACTCGACCGGCTCACCCGGCTTCAGCCAGAGCCGCTCGTCGTGCGAGTGATACGGCCGGTATGGGAGCGACTTCTGCTCGTCCAGCTTGCGGTGCGACGCGCGCAGCCACCCTTTGGTCACGCACGGCACCGGCTGCCCGTGCTGGCCGACTTCGCACACGTCTTTGCCGTCGAGGCCGACATTGCGGATGGTGACGAAGATGTCCATATCCTCCGATGTGCTCGACACCCAGAGGTTGAGCATGAGCGGCCCGGTCACTTCGGTGTCGTGAGGCATAGGCCCCGATTCGAACGATACGCCCGTGCGGCCGGTGTTGCCGTGGGTCGTCGCGAGCGACGAGCCCGAGGCGATGCCGGCTTTGGTCGAGCCTGACGCTGAATACGTGAGCTTCGACTCCTTCGCCGGGATGTCGCACGTGAGCTCGCCTTCCGCCGCCATGGTCTCGGTCGAAGGCTCGCGGTCGATGCGCAGGTACACCTTGTTCCACTGCGTGCGCGCGAGGGGCCACTCGTTTTCATAGCGGAACGCATAACGGTCGGGGCTGCCGCCGGTGCGGATCTCGAGCTTCACCGGCGGGTCGTCCATGATCCCGGTATCGATGTCTTTCAACCAGTAATCGAACCAGCGAAGCTGGTCGGTGCGCCCTTCCTCCGAATGGAAAGGATGGAAGTGCGTGCCGGTGTGGATGCGAAGCTTCTTGTGCTTCGACGCCGCCTGCACATAGCCCTCGGTGTTGCCGCGAAGGTGCATCGAGAAACCGCCCCAGTTGCCGACGCTGTACACCGGGATGTCGATGCGGTCCCAGCGCGCGCTGCTCGTGCGCCAGTATTCAGAGTCGAGATCGTTGCGCATCATGTTCCACAGCATGTCGTTGTGGAACGCGTCGGGGTTGTAGCTGCGCGGCCTGCCGAGCAGGTGATGCGCGGTGTGGGTGAGCCACCAGTTGCCGATGAAGCCGAGCGCGAAAATGCCGCCGTGGTAAGCCTGGTCGCGATACTGATCGGCGCGCCCTTCCCACGGCATGATCGCCTTCAGCGACGGCGGCTGCATGTTGGCGGCGCGCCATTGCGTGGACGCGTGATACGAAATGCCGAGCATGCCGACGTTCCCCGAGCACCAGTCGCGCTTCGCCACCCATTCGATGGCGTCGTACGTATCCACCGCTTCCTGATACGAGCTCGGCTCGGATTTTCCCGGCGAGCGGCCCGCGCCCCGGGAGTCGACGCGTATGGCAGCGTAACCCCTCGGACACCACCACTCGGGATTTATCGTCTCCCAGTTCATGTGGGGATTCGCGGCCTCTTCGAGGTCCGCGGGGGGCACCCACAGCTTGTCTTTCTGGTACACGCTGATATTGAGGATGACCGGCACTTTATCCGTGGTGTCGGGGCGGAAGATGTCGGCGAACAGAATCGTTCCATCGCGCATCCGGACCTGCACGTCTTTTTCGACGATGAGCTTCATCTCGCGCGGCTTCGAAACGCGCGCGGCTTTTTCGGGCAGGTCCATGGCGGGTCCTCTGGTGGATGCGACGATCGACGGGCGATGCGTGCGGCCGCGTGTGTCGCGGCTCTTGCATTTTGCGGATTAATTTAACACGATTGGCCCTTGACGCAGGCGTGGCTGGAGCGTGCGTAAACCGGAGCCTGCCCCCGATGAAGCGCGTGCGGAAACCGGGCAGACCCCAATGAAGCCGGGGCCGGACCCCGGGAGGAGCAACGATGAAAGTCGGATTCATAGGACTGGGCACCATGGGCGCGTCGATGGCGCTGAACGTGCGCAAAGCGGGACACGAGCTGACGGTGAACGACCTGCGCCGCGATGCCGCGAAGCCTCATCTCGAAGCCGGCGCCAAATGGGCCGACGATGCGCGCGCCGTCGCCGCGGCGTCCGAGGTGGTTTTCACGTCGCTGCCCGGGCCGAAGGAAGCTGAAGCGATCGGCGAGCAGCTTCTCGACGCTCTGCGTCCGGGCTCTGCGTGGTTCGATCTCTCGACCAACTCGCCCACGGTGGTTCGGCGAATACATGCACGTTTCGAAAAGAAAGGCATCGCGATGCTCGACGCCCCGGTGAGCGGAGGGCCGCACGGCGCCAAGTCCGGCAAGCTCGCGCTGCTCATCGGCGGCGACAAAGCGGTGTTCGACCGTTTCAAGCCCGTGCTCGATTCGATCGGAGACCAGATCATCCACATCGGAGATATCGGTGCCGGTTCGGTTGCCAAGCTCGTGCACAACTGCGCGGGTTACATGATCCAGACCGCGCTCGCCGAAGTGTTCACGCTCGGCGTCAAAGCCGGAGTCGATCCGCTCGACCTGTGGGCTGCAGTAAGGCAGTGCTCGCTCGGCCGGCTGCGGACCTTCGACCGCCTCGGCAAGCAGTTCCTCCAGGGCTCGTTCGACCCTGCCGATTTCGCGCTGCAGCTCGCGCACAAGGACGTGACGCTGGCGACCGAGCTCGGGCGTGAGCTCGGCGTGCCGATGCGAATCGCGAACACGACGTACGCCGAGATGACAGAAGCGCTGAACCGCGGCTGGGGCCAGCGCGACTCGCGAGTTCCGATGCTGCTTCAGGAAGAGCGCGCAGGCGTCGAGATCAAGGTGCCGGTGGAGAAGATACAGGAGGTATTGAAGCGGGATGGTTGAGCCGAAGTAAATCGGGGACAGACCCCGATTTCAGCCCACGATCACCGCGCCCGCGTCGGCGAGCAGGTCCTTCAGTATCGAGCGATGGCAGTAGTGCTCGTTCTCGCAATAGCAGCCGACCGACAGATTCGTCTGAGCGGACAGCGCAGCGAGCGCGGCGATGAGATGCTGGGCCGCGGGCTTCTTCATCTCGGCGCGATAGCGCTTGTCGTATTCGGCCCAGCGCTTGAGCGTAAAGGGCTCCGACAGCGCGAAGTCTACGAGCGGCGCAGTCGGCGCAAGCTCAGGCAGCCAGACGTCGAAGTAGTCGAGCTTCGAATAGTCTTCCTTGCGCACACCGCGCGGGGGCCGGCGCACAGTGCCCAGGCGCAGGCCTTCGTCGGGCTCGCGGGCGCTGCCGAAGCGAACGATCCGTATGGCCATGACGCCGGCACCACGCCTTTCCGCAGGTTTACTTCTTCCTGCCCGTGACGAGCAGCACGACCCCGAGGCCGATCGCGCCCAGGCTCACCCACAGCGGTATGCTGACCGTCTCTTTTTCTTTCACTGAGAGCTCGAGCGGGCCGAGCTTCGCCTGAGTCGTTTCCTTGGTGAAGCTGAACTGCTGATAGACGAGGCCCAGCGCCCCGGTGATGATCAGTACGATCGCGATCGTTTTTGCCGCATTCATCACGTCCTCCTCGTTTGCGTATCCGCGCCGTGTATGCAAGTGGCTTGCCGGCACCCGGGGTCCGCAGGTTATGCCATTGTTATGAAACTCTTTTCAAGCGCCCTCTTCGAGATACGAACCGCGTTTCGGGTTTGAGCGCGCTGCGTCGCGTCAGGATCCCCTATCCTGCGCCCTCATCCCTCGAGAGGCACCTTCCACGCATCGTATCCATACAGCCACGAGGTGTCCTGCTCGCCTTTTTGCATCCAGGTATTGGCGCTCGAGATCGCCTGGATACGCGAGGTGCGAGGCTTGCGATGCGCTTCGTAGCGCTTGAGCGCCGGCTCGACGTCGTCGTCTACCGCCCCTTCGAGACAGCGGGCGAGAATCGCAGCGTCTTCGATCGAGGTCGCGGCGCCCTGCGCCATGTAAGGCGTCATCGGGTGGCACGAGTCGCCGAGCAGGACCACACGGCCTTTGCTCCACGTCGGGAGCGGCTCGCGCTCGAGGATCGCCCACTTGTGGCAGTCCGGGCACGCGTCGAGAACCGCGCGCACGTCCTCGTGAAAGTCCTTGTAGGCTGCGCGCAGCTCGCGCACGTCGCCTTTCGCGGACCACGATTCGCGCGTCATCCATTCGGCGGGCTCGGGCACGCTGGTGACGAAGTAGATCTCGCTGCGATCGGCCCTGGTGTAGTAGATGACGATGTGCCGGTCCCTGCCCCACCACTTTGTGCGCGAGGACCCGATGTCCCTGCCGTTCATCAGCGACGCGGGGAATACTGCCCGATAAGCGACGCGTCCGCGATGGATCGGCTTCTCGCGTCCCACGACGAGGTCGCGCACGGCCGAGTGCACGCCGTCCGCACCGATCACGAGCTCGGCAGTCTCCGCCGTGCGGTCGGCGAAGGACAGCGCAACGCGTCCGCCCGCCTGCTCGATCCCGGTCAGCTTCTTGTTCAGATGAACGATCTCCTGCGGCACGACCGAGGCGAGCGCATCGTGAAGATCGGCGCGATGCATGCAGAGATACGGCGCGCCGTAGAGGCTCTCCGGCATCGGCAGCTCGATCGTCATTTCTCCGGCGTAGCCGTCGCGGTTCAGGTGCGAATACGGCGCGAACGCGACGGCTCTCAGGCGCTCCTCGACCCCGATGCCTCGCAGCACTTTCATCGAGTTCGGCATCATCTGTATGCCCGCGCCGATCCGTGCGAAGCGGCTCGCCTGCTCGAAGATGCGCAGATTCGTAAATCCCGCGCGTCGCAGCGTCCCTGCGACGGCCATGCCGCCCATGCCTGCGCCGATGATGGCTATGGAAAGGTCATTTCGCATTCGTCATTCCGCATTCATTGCTTGAGCCCCGCCTCGTTGATGATCGGCGTCCACCGCGCGATCTCGTTCCTGAGGAAGCGGGTCGTCTTTTCAGGGCTCGAATCGGTCACCGGCTCGGCGCCGGCTTTCCTGAGGAAGTCCTGGAACTCGGCTTCGGCAACCACTTTCATCGTCGCCTGGTGAAGCTGGTCGACGGCAGGTTTGGGCGTCCCCGCCGTCGTGAGTATCGCGTTGAACGCGTAGACGACCATCTCGGGCATTCCCGCTTCGATCACCGTAGGGACGTCGGTTGCCGCGGGTAGGCGTTTCTCCGAGCAGATCGCGAGCATCCTGATACGCCCTTCCTTGTGATATGCGAGCGGCGCCGCGCTGATGGTCGGCGTATACATCGGGATGTGGCCCGCGACGAGGTCCTGAAGGCCGGGACCTGCGCCTTTGTAAGGCACGTGAACGATGTCGAGCCTGCCGCCCAGCTTCTTGAAAAGCTCACCGGTGAGGTTGGTGATGCTGCCCGTGCCGGCGGAGCCGTACGAAAGCTTTCCCGGATTCGTTTTCGCGAAAGCGACGAGCTGCTTCAGGTTTCTTGCCGGCACCGACGGGTGGACCGCGACCGCGGTCGGCACGACGGTAATCACTGCGACCGGCGCGAAATCCTTCAGCGCGTCGTAACTCAGCCCCGCCATGGTGATCGGGTTGATCACGTGCGTGGTGGTGTTCGCGATGACCAGCGAGTGACCGTCGGGCTTCGCGCGCGCGACGTCCGCGCTACCGATCGCACCGCTCGCACCGGCCTTGTTCTCGACGATCACGGTCTGGCCGAGCACACGCGTCATCTCCTGCGCGTACTTCCGGCCGATGATGTCGTTCACGCCGCCGGGGGCGAAAGGAACGACGAGGCGCAGCGGCCTGTCGGGGAATAATTTCTGGGCGCTAGCCGCGAGCGGCAGCAGCGTAACGATGGCGAGCGCGCACGAGGCCGCGACGCTCAGGCAGCGTGACGATCCTGTTCCGTACATCGCTTTGATCTCCTCGGGAATCGTGAGCACCGCCCGGTCTTCGCCGAGTCGATCGGCGCAGTTTCGGGCGTTGAGCAGCCGCTTCTTATGGCGGGCGTCACGCCCCGGTGCGGCGTGCAGCGGCTGATGCTAGTGGATCGCGTTGCGAGCCGCAACCGCGTGAGACGGCCGTGCAGCCGAGCCGCACCGGCGAACAGAACGAGGGAGAGATCAGAAGCGCGAAGACAGGGCGGTGCGCGAAAATGCGCGGCGCTCGACGCGAGTCGTGAGGGTGGCGGTGCGCACCGGCTCTTCTCGATACCCGCTGCGTCGCGCATCCTCGACGCACGCGTCGCGCGTTGAAAACGAAGCGCCGGAATGGCTCAGCACGGTGCCGAACACGTCGATACGCGCCCACTTCCACAGGTCCGCCACGTCCTGGTAGAAGAACCACCGTTCGATCGCCGCTGCACTGTCTCGCACCATTCACGTTCTCCAGGGCCGACTTGCGCGGATATTCGTACGCAAATGCCGTACCGAATCTCGCGGGCGCTTTTTCCACGATCTTCACGATTGACCGAAGCCGCTGTTTCCGTTAAAAAAATCACGAAAGCCAAACCCTACGCAAAGCGCTGCACGCGGTGCTCGATCGCGTCTCGCGCAATGCAAATTCGACATTTTTTCCCGGCAACGCGCGCTGTTTTGTCGTTTTTACACAGTCGTCGGAAGCAAACGCAGGGACGCCGCGGCTGGATTTGTTGAACGCGAGGCGCTCTTTAGCCGGGCGACTTCAAGCAGTCCCACACGTGGCACGGGTCATGCGTCAGGGAACGGCCCAACACAAAAACGAGTGAGGGCGATCATGGGAGAGTGGGAGTTTTATCGCATCCCCGGATGCGGAGCGGATGAGCCGCCCTTTCTCTGGACGTGGCAATGCCGACATCCCGACGGCAACGTCGTGGCGCCTTCCGAAACGTTCCGATTTCTCCTGGATTGCGTCGCGCACGCGAAGCTGCACGGCTATCGCGGAGGGCCGCTCCGGACGCGGCGCGAGCCGTCACGCATGACGCCGCTGCGCGGATCAGCGCCGGCGCTGCGCGTGGTCTCTGCACGCGCGGGCTGAGCTTCACGCAGCCGCTACGCCCTTCTTGCCGGACCATGCTGCCCCGAGGGTCAGCAGACGCGGCACGTGCGTCATGACGGCCGCCGCAACGCCGGCCGCGTGCGCATTCATCGTGAGCCGGCCCACGACCCTCGACCAGCGAATCCGCTGGCTGAAATGTCTGCGGTACGCCGCGTCGTAATCGCATGCAATCGCCGCCCGGCCCGCGGCCGTCTGCGAGCGGTTCGCTCGCAGCAGGTGCCCGCTCAGCAGCGACGCCGACTGAATGCCGATCGTGATGCCTTCGGCGACGCTGGGCTCCGCCTCTCCCATCGCATTGCCCACTGCGAGCGTTCCGTCCGACGGCGCCGCGCGCATTCCGGGACGCAGCGGCCCCGCCGCGAGCCAGGCCTCTTCCTGTACCGCGCTTCGCAACGCCTCGCGCGCCCCCCGGCAGGTTTCGAGCACACGGTTCCAGACTGCCTCACCCGCGCTCGTCCCCGGCGCCGCCCGGCGAACTGCGGCCAGCGCGTCACGCCGGATGCAGCACGACACGCTCACACGCCCGCCGTCGGTGTGCACGAAGCCGCTGTAGCCGCCTGGAAACGCGAGCAGCGGCATCTGGGCAGGCGGCAGCGCACCGCCGGTGAAATGCGTTTTGAACGCGAGCAGGTCTGACGCACGCTTGCCGGTGATGACGCCCGGCACACGCAGCCGGCCGGTGTCGACCGATCCATGCGCGCGAATCACAAATGCGGCATTCAGCTCTACGCGCTCGCCGGTGTCCGCGTTTCGCGCCCGACAGACCAGCATGTCGCCATCGCATCCGGTGCTCTCCACTGCCCACGGCTGCCACACCGCCGCTCCCGCACGTGTCGCCTCGTCGAGTAAAGCCGCATCGAGATGCTCGCGGCCGAGAGCCCGGCCGTATTGCATAACGCCGGCATAAGCCGGCAATGGCGCGGTGACAATGCGGTTACCCGCGTAAAAACCGACCTCCCGGATCTCGGGCCCTGCCCGGGCGAGCACAGCGTCCGCGGCGCGAGCCTGTGCAATCAGCGAAAGCGCGCTGGCTGAAATGAACTCACCGCAGACCTTGCGGCGGGGGAACGACGCTTTCTCGATCACCGCGACAGACCATCCCGCGCGCGCGAGCAACAGCGCGCACATCGATCCCGCGGGACCGGCTCCGATGATGATCGCGTCGTAGGTCCCTCCGGGACCAAGGGCGGGGGGTGAACGATCAGGGGAAACCGAAGGTTCCCCCCGATACCCTCTTCCTTCGGTTTTAAAATCAACGTCCATACGCGGCGTCCGTCATGACCGACACACCGTGGCCCCACTTGCGAGGAACAGATGGCTGAACAACCCCGCCTTGCTTTCCTCGAGCTTCCATTCTGAGCCGGCAGGCCAGCACGCCGATAATTCACGGCCGCAGAATCCGGCTCGAACCGAAACGTAAGCATCGTGGCGGGTCACGTCGTTGCAGCCGATCAGGCCGAGCATGCGGCTGCCGGCCAGCGGGATCCGTGCACGCCGGGGCTCGCATGCGGCGAACATCCTCGTGCGCCGCGAGGCGAGCGCAAACATCTCGGCGAGCTGTGGGACTTCGAAGTGATGCAGGAAGAGGTTGGCGACGATGCAGTCGTATCGAGGTCCATCCGCGCGCAGCCACTCGAAGACGTCCGCAGCATCGACGGAAGCATCGAAGCCGCGTTCGGCGTACTTGCGCACCGTTTCACCGCTCACGACCGGCTGACGATCGACGAACACGAGTCGCGCGCCGCTCGCGCGAGGAGGCAGCGCGCGCAGCAGCAGCGTTGCGTCGCCGGCGCCGAGCTCTGCGATATGCAAGGGGGCAGGGGAGAGGCCGCGCTCGAGCGCCCGACGGATGATAGCCGCGTGGCTCATGATGCGGTTCATGAGCCGCAGGTCGCGGCGGCTGCGAACCGCGCGAGGGTCGTTCGCGGGAAGCTCGTCGAGCCACTCAGGATCTACGCGGCGCGCCAGGAGTGTCACGCGACTTCGAGCAATGCCCCGTGGCAACTGAACCCGGCGCCGAAAGACGACATCCACCACCAGCCCGGCCGCGCCACGCCTCGCAGCGCCGCTTCGAGAACGAAGTACACGCACGCGCTGCTGACATTGCCGTACTCGCGCAGGACTTCGCTGCTCCAGTGCACCGATTCGACGTCGAGTGCGATTTCGCGCTGGAGCGCCTGGAGCACTTTCTTGCCGCCGGAGTGCCAGATCCACGTACTGATGGCCTCGCGCGTCAGGGACTCCCGCGCAAGCACCGTGTCGAGCACTTCGGCGGCGCGGCGTGCGGCAAGCTCCGGCACCTCGGGCATCAGGATGTTTCGCAGCATGCCGTTGCGCTGCTCGAAGCGCAGCACGTCGCGTTGCGTGGGATCGGTCGACGAGGCGGCGGCCTGCCAGCGCACTCGAGGGCTGTTGCCGACAGGCTCACGGCCCAGGATCGCCGCGCCCGCACCGTCGCCGAAGAGGCACGCGCTTACGAGCACGCCGGGGTCGTCGTCGACGTAGAAAGCGGCGCTGCACACCTCGACGCAAATCGACAGTACACGGTCGCTGCGCCCGGCTTCGAGCAGCGCCTCGGCAGTGCGAAAGTTCGGCAGCGCGGCGCCGCATCCCTGCCCTACCAGGTCGAGCGCGACCACGTCGTGCGCAAGGCCGAGGCTTTCGATGACATAGCTGGTGAGACCCGGGCACAGATAACCGGTGCACGTGCTGACGATCACACCGTCGATCTGCGCAGCGCTGCAGCCGGCCTCGCTCAGCGCACGCTGCGCGGCCTCGTGCGCGAGCCGCGGCGCGTGACTTGCGTAGCGGCGATGCAGAACGTCGGGCTGCGCGTCGAACGCGTCTTTGAGCGGATCGAGCGCGAGCGCCCGCGTATCGATCCCGTTATTGCCGAGCAGCAAGCGCTGGAGCAGCGCGCGGCTGCGGGGCTCGAGCTGATTGAACTGGGGGGAAGCCCGCAGCGCGCTGTAACACTGTTCCTGCGTATAGCGCGTAGCGGGTGCTGCGGTACCGACGCCGAGAAAATACATCAGCGAAGCGTAGCACGCGGCGTGCCGCGCTACGCTTCATGGAACCCACCCCCCACCCTGTCCCTCCCCTGAGGGGGAGGGACGGTTTGGCAGGCGCGTGCAGCGCCTGAACCCGCTCTCCTTCCCCCTCAGGGGGACGGTCGGAATGGGGGTGGGTTTAGCTTAAAGGCGGCGGAGCGGGGCAAAGCGAGCCGAAGGAAAGGCGGTACAAGGAGGGAAACGCTGGTTTCCCTCCTTGGCGTTTCTCGCCTCCTGCCGGAGGCAGGGAAACCATCGGTTTCCCTCTGCGGCGTACACCGGTGAATCTGCTGCAGCTTACGCTGCAGCAGATTCGCACGGCGCTGCTTCGAGCGCCGCGTTGATCGCGTCGTCGACCTGCTCGAGCCAGATGAATTCGAGCTTCTCGCGCGCTTCGGCGGGAATATCTTCGAAATCCCGCTTGTTGCGCGAAGGCAGCATGACGCGCGTGATGCCTGCGCGCATCGCGGCAAGGACCTTCTCCTTGACGCCGCCGATCGGCAGCACGAGACCGCGCAGGCTGATCTCGCCGGTCATCGCGGTGTCGCTGCGCACCGGACGCTGCGTGAGCAGCGACGTCAGCGAAAGGAACATCGCGACACCCGCGCTCGGACCGTCCTTCGGCGTCGCGCCCGCGGGCACGTGCACGTGGATGTCCGACTTCTCCAGCAGCGCCGGATCGATGCCCAGCCGCACTGCGCGCGCTTTCACGAGCGACAGCGCAGCCTGTGCGCTCTCCTTCATCACGTCGCCCAACTGCCCGGTGAGGATGAGCTTGCCGTGGCCGGGAGTGCGCGCAGCCTCGATGAAGAGGATGTCGCCGCCCACCGGCGTCCACGCGAGCCCGGTCGCAACGCCCGGAACGCTCGCGCGCATCGCGACTTCCGACTCGTACTTGACCGCGCCCAGGATGGCCGGCAGGTCGTCGCTGTCGATCTTCACGTGTGTCGCCTGACCTTCGGCGATGCGAACCGCGACGTTGCGAAACACCGCGCCGATCTCGCGCTCGAGATTGCGAACACCCGCCTCACGGGTGTATTCCGTGATGATAGAGCGCAGCGCCTCGTCGGTGATCTCGCACTGCTGCTTTGTCAGTCCGTTAGCCGAAAGCTGGCGATCGACGAGGTAGCGTTTCGCGATCTCGAGCTTCTCCTGCTCGGTGTAACCCGCGAGCTGGATGATCTCCATGCGGTCGCGCAGCGGCCCGGGAATCGTGTCGAGCACGTTCGCCGTGCACAGGAACATCACCGTCGACAGGTCGTACGGCACCCCGAGGTAGTTGTCCCTGAACGTCGAGTTCTGCTCGGGATCGAGGACCTCGAGCAGGGCCGACGACGGGTCGCCGTGAAAAGAACCGCTGCCGAGCTTGTCGATCTCGTCGAGCATCATCAGGCAGTGCCTGGTCCCCGCTTTGCGGATGCTCTGGATGATGTTGCCCGGGAGCGCGCCGATGTAGGTGCGCCGGTGCCCGCGGATCTCCGCTTCGTCGTGCACACCGCCGAGGCTCACCCGAACGAACTCGCGCCCGGTCGCGCGCGCGATCGACTGGCCGAGCGAGGTCTTGCCCACGCCGGGCGGACCGACGAAGCACACGATGGGGCTTTTCCCCGACGGGTTGAGCTTGCGCACCGCGAGGTACTCCAGGATCCGCTTCTTGATCTTCTCGAGGCCATAGTGGTCCGCGTCGAGGATGCGCCGCGCTTCCGCGATATCTATCGTATCCGCCGCCGTGGCCTTCCACGGCAGCTCGACCAGCCACTCGAGGTAGGTGCGGACCATCGAGTACTCGCCCGACGCGTCAGGCATGCGCTCGAGGCGCTTCAATTCCTTGCGCGCCTGCTTCTCGACCTCCTCGGGCATGCCGGCGTCGGCGATCGCTTTCTCGAGCTCCTCGAGCTCGGCCTTGCTCTCGTCGTCGTCGCCGAGCTCTTTCTGGATCGCACGCATGCGCTCGCGCAACAGATGCTCGCGGCTGTGCGACTCCATCGATTCCTTAGTGCGCTCGTCGATCTCGCGCGAAAGCTTCAGCACTTCGACGCGCCGGGCGAGATGCTCGAGCAGCTTGTCCAGACGCGCGCGCAGGTCGAACGTCTCGAGCAGCGCCTGCTTCTCTTCGGTCGAGGCGTCCATGAGCCCGGCCACGAGGTCCGCGAGCTGACCCGCGCCTTCGACGTTCTGGATCGCGGCGACCATCTCCTCCGGCACCTGCGGGAGCAGGCGCAGGATTTCGACCGCACGCTGCTTCAGGCTGAGCGCGCGCGCGTCGATCTCGGGATCGCTCACTTCCTTCTCGGGTATGCGCTCGATTCGCGCGACCGGGAAATCCCAGCCGTCGAGGAACTGCAATACGCGAAAGCGTCCCTCGCCTTGAGCGACGACGTGATGCGCCCCGTCCGCGCCCGTGATGTAGCGCAGGACGTTCGCGGTGGTGCCGACCCAGTGCATATCCTCCGGGCGCGGATCTTCGATTTCGGCATTGGTCTGCAAAAGCACGCCGATCGGTTTCTGCAGGCGCGCGGCTTCCTGCGCTGCGCGGCGCGATTTCTCCCGGCCGATGGTGATCGGCAGCACGACCCCGGGGAAAAGGACGAGATTGCGCGTGGGCAGGATGATGAGCGCGTCGTCAGGCAGCGGCCGCGACTGCCTGCGATCGGTGTCGCCCGCCGGCGCCCGCTGCACGTCGTCCGCCGGCGCCGCATCGGCTTTGCGCGGCACATCGTCCGCCGCAGGAGAGTCCACCCGCACCGCCTGGTCGTGGTTGTACGCTTCGCTGTTCATTGTCTTCAGATGACCTTGCGCAAGTTGAGTATCAAACACCCGTTCACCACATCCTTCTGCACGACCTCGAAAGCCATTGCCGGCAACTGGATCCGGCGCTCGAAATACCCGTACGGAATCTCGAGACGCCTGATGTTGCTTGCCGTCGGGCTGAACGGCACGTCGCAGCTCGCCCGCACGATGATGCTGCTCGAATCGAG
>JAQGMV010000274.1 GCA_028292225.1 Betaproteobacteria bacterium | reverse complement strand
ACGCCGACGGGCAACTCGTGACGAAGGGGCACCCGCTGGCCGTCGCAGCGACATTCGCAGCGTTCAGGTCGGTATCGGAACTGAGTGAAACGCTTGCGCCGGCACTTCCAGTCGAAGTCGCGCTGGCAGTGACCGGCCCGCCATTGTTAACGCGTGCACTGATCGACGAGCCACCCGTATTGCTGGTGGTGAAATTCACGCTACCGGTCGTCGTGACGGTGGTGGAGATGCTCGATTTCGCGGTCATGTCCACATTGCCGCTGACAGCATCGATCGCCTGCGTGCTCACGAACGAGTTCACCCCGGACGCGGTGAGCGTGAGGCTGCCGCCGGCGGTGGACGAATTGCCCGATACGAAAATCGAGCTTCCGGTCGAAGTCAGCTTCACCGGTCCGGTCGCCGTGATCGCACCGGTCTGGATGTTCGATGGCGCAGTAGCGTCGATGCTGCCGCCGGTCAGCGCGTTCACACGGATGATATCGACCGTGGTATCCGGCGTGATCACGCCTGCGGTCAGTCCCACGGCGCCCGATCCCGCGTTGAGAGAAATCCCGGTCGCACCCGTTTCGAAAGGAGTGAAAGGGTTGATCGCCGCGTTGCTCACGAGCGTGATCGGCGCGCCTGTCGCCCCTCCCCCCACCGTAGAGATCGTCGGCGAATTGAAGCTCTGGATGCTCGGGGCGCGAAGTTCCACCGCACCGCCCGCGGTGGTGATGCTCGCTGCGATCTCCATGCGATTCGGCGATGTGCCGCGGGGATCTGTCGCAGTCCATTCATCGACCGTGGCGGTGAGGCTCTGGCCGGCGCGCGTGAGATTCACGTCGCTGCCGAAACGCATGTAGCGTCCGGCGTGCAGCACGACGTTGGCCGGAATCGCCGCGAGCGTGGCGGGCGATACCGTCACTGCATTCGACGCGACATCGGCAGCCTCGTCGATGATCGACGTGACGGTACCCCCGAGATCGGCGATAAATAGATCCAGCGGATCGAGCAGCAGAGTGCCGCTCGCGCCTCGCGCCGCACTGAGATCGGCCGATCCGGAGAACAGCAGGTTTTGCTTGCCCGACACTTCGGCGAATCCGCCGTTGCCCCCTGCCGGGCCGCCGCGTGCGCTCAAGCTGCCGTAGTATTGCGTCGCATTGTCGGCCCATATGATGATACGCCCACCGTCGCCGACGCTCGTCGCGTCTGCACGCAGCGTCGCGCCGGGCCCGACGAATGCACGCGAAGCGTTCTGCAGCGCTGCATTGCCGCCCTGGTAGTCGCCACCGACGAAGAGCCGGCCGCCGGCTATCGCACCCGAAGCATCGATGAGCGCGTTTTCGACGATCGAGACACGATCTCCCAGCACTTTGACGTCGCCGCCTCTGCCTGCGCTGCCGGTCGCGGACACGGCACCGGAGATGCGCGCCTCGCCGGACCCGGCCTGCACGAGGATATCGCCTCCGGCATTGCCATCGGCTCGAGTGGTGCTGCCGGCGCCGAGCGTGACGTCGCCTTGCGCTTTGAGCACGATGCGTCCTGCGTCATCGCTCGTGAGCGCGCCGGCGCGAATATCTCCCGTGTGCTTGAGCGTTCCGGCGAACACCCCGACCGCACCGCCATCGGCGATCAGCCTGCCGACGTTGAGAACGCTGTCGGTCGGCGCCTGGATTTCGAACTGCACGCCGTTCGGATCGAGGCTGCCGATGGTGAGCTTCTGCCCGGCAGCGAGCAGCAGCTCGCCGCCCGGCGTCTGGATGAGCCCGCTGTTTTCGATGTGCGGCGCGACCAGGACGACGTTGCCGCCGTAACCGGTGCGGATCCATCCCTGGTTGACGATGCTTCCGGAATTCGCACCGCCCTCGAACTTCAGCCGGCCGGCAAGGAAATCGGCGTCGAGCATGTTCAGCGTCGAGCCGACGAATCCCGCAGTGTCGACGATCGCCCCCGCGCCGATCAGAATGCCTGCGGGATTGATCAGGAAGACACGGCCGTTCGAAAGCAACTGCCCTTGAATCCGGGAAATGTCGGCGCCGACCACGCGGTTGAGCACCGCGCTCGCAGCCGATTGCTGCGCGAAAGTCGTGACCTGGCCCGCGCCGATCGAAAAGCCCTGCCAGTTGATGACTGCGCCCGGGGCGTTTCGGACGGTGAGGTTGTTCGAGCCGAGCCCCTGAAAGCTCGCGCTGCCCTGAACGACCTGGGGAGCCGTCGGGTTGGCCCATGAGGGCACGCTGAAACAGCTGCTCACGGCCATTACCATAGGCCGCACCAACCACATGCTGGTCTTCACCGTAGTCTCCCCTGCGCCACGCAGGTCGCTCGAGGCCCGCGTGGCGAAATCCCACTGCTAGGTCAGCTGCTTCCGGTGCAACTTTAGCGATGCCGCCGATGAAATCGGCTTGGTGCTTTTAACGTATGGTAAGCGTGTTCATGGTCGAGGTGCGCAACAGGGTCTCCGCCATCGCGGTGCCAAAACGGCGCGCAACGCGCTCGGCGATGCTCTCGTGCTGGGTAAAGTCGACGATGTCTTCGGCCTTGATGACCTCGCGTGCGACGTAGTCGATGCTGCCGAGCGCATCGGCAAGACCGAGCTCGATGCTCTTCGTTCCGACCCATACCAGACCGGAGAACAGATCCGGCGTCTCTTTCAGGCGCTTGCCGCGCCCCTGGCGAACGACGGTGATGAACTGCTGGTGAATCTCTCCGAGCATCGACTCGGCGAACTCCTTCTGATCTTCGCGAATCGGCGAGAACGGATCGAGAAAGCCCTTGTTCTTGCCGGCGGCGAGCAGCCTGCGCTCTATGCCGAGCTTGTCCATCAGGCCGGTGAAGCCGAAACCGTCCATGAGCACGCCGACCGACCCGATGATGCTGCCTTTGTCGACGTAGATCTGGTCGGCCGCCACCGCGACGTAATACCCGCCGGATGCGCAGATATCCTCGACGACCGCGTACAGCGGGATGTTCGGATACTTCGCCCGCAGGCGTTTGATCTCGTCGTTGATGTGCCCGGCCTGAACCGGACTGCCGCCCGGGCTGTTGATGCGAAGGATGACGCCTTGCGTGCGCTTGTCCTTGAACGCGTCCTGCAATCCGCTGACGACGTTGTCGGCGCTCGCCTGACTTTCGGGACTGATGACGCCGCGCAGTTCGACC
>JAQGMV010000033.1 GCA_028292225.1 Betaproteobacteria bacterium | reverse complement strand
CCGGCGGCGCGCGCCGGCTGCAGCTTGTCCTGCAAGTCTTTCGAGAGGATGGAGCGCAGCGCCGTCCCGACCCGGAAGGCCGGCTTGAACAGCGCACCACGCGGCAGGAATTCCTTCAGCGTCGTGCGTTTGATGCGGTCCGCCGCCTTGCGCGGCACCCGCTCTTCGACGATCCGGCGCCCGATGTCGACCAGGCGCCCGTACTTCACGCCCGACGGGCAAGTCGACTCGCAGTTGCGGCAGGTGAGGCAGCGATCGAGGTGGAGCTGGGTCTTGCTCGTAACCGGCTGACCTTCGAGCGCCTGCTTCATGAGATAGATGCGTCCGCGGGGACCGTCGAGCTCGTCGCCGAGGATCTGATACGTCGGGCACGTCGCCGTACAGAACCCGCAGTGCACGCACTTGCGAAGTATCGCGTCCGCTTCGCGGCCGTCGGGCGTGTCCTTGATGAAGTCGGCGAGGTTGGTTTGCATGCGCGCGTAAGGCGTGAACGGTAAACGGTAGACCGTATGCCGCTCAGGTTCGGTTAAAACTCAGGATACATCCGCCCCGGATTGAGTATGCCGCGCGGATCGAAAGTCTGTTTGAGGCGCTGGTGGATGCGCAGCAGTGCCGGCTGCAGGGGATGGAAGGTCTCCGCGGTGCTGCGCCCACGCCGAAAGAGGATCGCGTGCCCGCCCGCGCGCTGAGCCGTATCACGCACGTGCACGGGATCGGCGTCCGCGGCGAGCCAGCGCAGCGCGCCGCTCCATTCGATGAGCTGCGCGCCTTGCAGCGGCAGGGGCGCGGTGGTCGGTTTCACCGAGATGCGCCAGAGCTGCGGCGCCCCGCTGAAGAAATCGAGCTGGTGGTCGCGGACCTGTCGCCAGAAGCTCGCACCGTCGCTGACCTCATCCCCACCGAGCTTGAGGCGGGCGGCTTCGACCGCCGGTGCTGCGCCCGAGAGCCTCACGTAAAGCGCCTCGCCGGCGTGGCATGTCGCAGTGATCGGCAGCGGCTTTCCAGCCCACGTGTTCATGAGCTGCACCGCCTGTTCGGCGGTCTGCTCGAGCCGGATCGTGACCTCGGCAGGCGGCAGCGGCAGTGCTTTCATCGAAACTTCGAGGAGCACGCCGAGAGTGCCGAGCGACCCGGCCATCAGCCTCGAGACGTCGTAGCCCGCGACGTTCTTCATGACCTGCCCGCCGAAGCGCAGGTCGGCGCCTTTGCCGTCGAGCATCCTCACTCCGAGCACGAGGTCGCGCGCGCTGCCCGCGTAAGGGCGGCGCGGCCCCGAAAGGCCCGCGGCGATGCAGCCGCCGAGAGTCGAGCCGCTTGCGAACTGCGGAGGCTCGAACGCGAGCATCTGGCCGCGCTCGTGCATGGCCGACTCGATATCTCCGAGCTTCGTTCCCGCGCGCGCGGTGATGACGAGCTCGGTCGGCTCGTAATCGACGATACCCGCATATTCACGGGTATCGAGCACTTCGCCGCGAAGCTCGCGGCCGTAGAAATCCTTGGTGCCGCCGCCGCGGATACGCAGCGCCCCATTGTGCGCGCCGGCGCCGCGTATAGTTTCCGAAAGCTGATCGACGATGTGTTGCAAGGCAGGCCTGGGTCCGGCGCGTTAGAAGCGCGGAAGCTCGGAGAACTTTTCCTGTCCCACGTGCACATGCATGCGGCCGAACTCGGCGCAGCGGTTCAGGCTCGGCACCGCCTTGCCGGGGTTGAGCAGGCCGTGCTCATCGAATGCGCGCTTTACCGCATGGAACGTCTCGAGCTCGGGCGTGCGGAACTGCACGCACATGTGGTTCACTTTCTCGATGCCGACGCCGTGCTCGCCGGTGATCGTGCCGCCGACAGCGATCGAGAGCTCGAGGATCTCGGCGCCGAACGCTTCGGTGCGCTCGAGCTCGTCGGCCTTGTTGGCGTCGTACAGGATGAGCGGGTGCAGGTTGCCGTCGCCGGCATGGAAGACGTTGGCGCAGCGCAGGCCGTACTTGATCTCGAGCTCGGCGATCCGCCGCAGCACTTCGGCGAGACGTTTGCGCGGAATGGTGCCGTCCATGCAATAGTAATCCGGCGAGATACGCCCGACCGCCGGGAATGCGGCTTTGCGGCCGGCCCAGAACTTGAGGCGCTCGGCGTCGCTCTGCGACACGCGTATGAACGTCGCGCCGCTCTGTTGCATGATGTCTTCGACGCGGCGGACTTCATCGGCGACTTCTTCCTGCGTGCCGTCGGATTCGCAGAGCAGGATCCCGGCGACGTCGGTTGGATAACCCGCATGCACGAAATGCTCGACCGCGACGGTGGCGGCCTGGTCCATCATCTCGAGGCCGGCCGGTATGATCCCCGCAGCGATCACATTGGCGACCGCGGCGCCGGCCTTCTCGACATCGTCGAAAGCCGCCATGACGACCTGCGCGCACTCGGGCTTGGGCAGCAGCTTGACCGTTACTTCGGTCACGACGCCGAGCATCCCTTCGGACCCGGTCATCAGCGCGAGCAGATCGTAGCCGGGAGAATCGAGTCCGTCACTGCCGATCTCGAGGAGCTCACCTTCGATCGTCACCGCCCGAATACTGAGGATGTTGTGCACAGTGAGGCCGTACTTGAGGCAGTGCACGCCGCCCGAGTTCTCAGCCACGTTGCCGCCGATGCTGCACGCGATCTGGCTCGACGGATCGGGCGCGTAGTACAGCCCGTACGCAGCCGCAGCTTCGGAGATCGCGAGGTTGCGAACGCCCGGTTGCACGCGCGCGGTCCGCGCCCGCCGGTCGATCTCGACGATGCGCATGAGCTTCGCCAGAGACAGGAGCACGCCGTCTCCCCTCGGCAGCGCGCCGCCCGACAGGCCGGTGCCCGCGCCGCGCGCGACGACGGGCACACGCATGCCGTGGCAAATTTCAAGGATTCGTCGAACCTGCTCTTCGTTCTCGGGCAGTGCGACGACCATCGGGATCTGGCGGTAGGCGGACAGGCCATCGCATTCGTACGGCTGCACATCCTCGCGCTCGAAGAGCACCGCGGAGGCCGGCATGAAAGCACGCAGTGCGGCAGCAACTTTTCGCTGGCGGTCGAAATCGACGGGCAGGGGTTCGACGACGGCGCTCATGGAGCGATTCTATCGCATGGTGACCTGGCGACAGTCGGACGCTGCAGGCTGCGCTTCGATCAGCCGACGGCGGTAAACCATGAAAACGTTCAAAGCGGCAGGGCGGTAAAGCTCGAGACAGCGGGGCAGGGGAGCCCGTCTATCCGACCTCGGAGCAGTCGTAATTGGGCTTGATTTCCAGATTGACGAACTCCCCGGCAGAATCCGCGTTCAATAATCGCTTATAGATCGGCGGTGGCACCTTGGAGTAATCGTAGATCCGTCCGTTTCGGTATTCGAGCCTGAGTATCTTCCTGGGAACATCGTACCCGGCACGCGCGATGGCGCTCGAATCGAT
>JAQGMV010000264.1 GCA_028292225.1 Betaproteobacteria bacterium | reverse complement strand
GCGTTGAAAAAGCTCGGCCTCGACTACGACAGCCTCAAGAAGATCAACCCGAAGCTCATCTACACGTCGGTCAGCGGCTATGGCCGGACCGGGCCCGATGCGAACAAAGCGGGCGTGGACCAGGTCGCGATCGCGGCGACCGGGCTTGCCGCGACCACCATGGCCGATGCCGTGGGGACTCCGGTGGCGCTTGGCACGCCGGTCTGCGATTACATGGCGGCCATGTGGGCGTGTCACGGCACGCTGTGCGCGTACATCGCGCGGGGGAAAACCGGCAAGGGGCAGAAAGTCGACGCGTCGCTGATCGAGGCCGGGCTGTCGCTGATGATCGGGCCTACGGCGATGCACTTTCACAACCCGCACTACACCGGCTACCAGACGTGGATCAACGGCCCGTCGGAATTCATCCTCGCGGGTGACCAGCGCTATGTCTCCGTCTTTGCGAGCTATCCCGCACTGTGGGAACGCTTCGTCGCCGCTTTGCAGGAGAAGGAGCTCAGTGACAATCCGAAATTCAAGACGCGCGACCAGCGCACCAAGAACGTCAAAGAGCTGCGTGCGGTGCTCAGAGCGATTTTCGCCAAACACCCTTCGTCGCACTGGGTGAACATACTGACCGAAGCGAGTGTTCCGGTGTCGCTCGTCAACACGATCGCCGAGACGCTCGAAAGCCCGCAGGTGCGCGCACTCGATATGGTGCACGAGCAGGAGCACCCCACCGCCGGGAAGATACGGGTGCTCGGCGTTCCGGTGTCGCTTTCGGAAACGCCGGGCCGCATCCGCACGCCCGCGCCGCTCCTCGGCGAGCATACGAACGAGGTATTGCGCTCGCTGGACCTGTCCGAAGAGGACGTCGAGGTTTTACGCAGAGACGGCATCGTCGGCCGGCCGGCGCCGAAGAAGAACACTACAGGCGAGCCGGTCGCCAGCTAGGACGCACTGTAATGCAACGAGCCGCAGAAGCGCCCGCTCGAGGCGCCACTCGGCAGTGAACCCAGGAGGAGGAATCATGGACTTGAGGAAGCGACTTGCCGCAGGAGCAGCCGCGGTGTGGATGGCTGCGGCGCCGGGCTGGGTCGGGGCGCAGACCTATCCGTCTCGGCCGATCACGATGGTCATTCCATTCGCCGCGGGTGGCCCGACGGATGCGCTCGGGCGCGTGGTTGCCCAATCGATGGGGACGATCCTCAACCAGCGAGTGATCGTCGAGAACGTCACCGGCGGGGGCGGGACCCTCGCGCGGCAGAAAACCGCGCAGGCCCAGCCCGACGGTTACACGGTGATCCTGGCAGGTCTCGGCACTGCGACGAGCGTCACCCTCTATCGCAAGCTGACGTTCAATCCCCTCGAATCATTCGACACCGTAGGCCTCGCGGCCAAAGTGCCGATGGTGCTCGTCGGCCGCAAGGACCTGCCGGCGAAGAACATCGCCGAACTCGTCCGCTACATCAACGGCAATCAGGACAAGGTGACCTACGGCGACGGCGGGCTCGGCTCCGGCTCGCAGTTCTGCGGCCTGCTCCTGATGACCTCGCTCAACGCGAAAATGACGACCGTCTCGTATCGAGGCTCCGGTCCTGCGATGCTCGATCTGCTCGGAGGCCGGGTCGATCTCCTGTGCGACCAGACCACCACCACCCTGCCCCAGATCAGCAACGGGACCATCAAAGCCTACGCGGTTACCACCAAGACCCGCGTTCCGACTGCGCCGGAGCTCCCGACGCTCAACGAATCAGGTCTGCGCGATTTCGAGCTCTCGAACTGGTATGGCCTGATGCTGCGCAAAGGCACGCCCAAAGCGACCGTCGACCGGCTCGCCGCTGCGTTGCGCGCATCCATCGCGGATCCTTTGGTCGTGAAGCGCCTGAGCGAGTTCGGCGCGATACCCGCGAGTCAGGAGCTCGCGACACCCGAAGCCTTCGGGACTTTCTTTCGCGCGGAAGTCGACAAATGGGCGCCGATCATAAAAGCCGCGGGCGTGTACGCGGACTGAGCAGGGCTTCGCCGGCAAACAGGTTGACGAATCCCGGATTCACGCACGCAAAGCGCGGGTGATTCGGTCGCCGGCGTATAAAGTCAAAACTCCGATCGTCGCCGTCTATCCCGCCTGCCGCGCCGTCTGCCTGAGACGCGCTTCCTGTCCGCGGCCTCGCGCCGCTCGAGCTCGCGGCGATTCTCATTTCTGCGGCGATCGGCGAACGAAGCTTTCTCGGCCGCTTTCGCCGCCGCCAGCCACCGAATCCCTTCCTGGTCGATGTAGTAGCACTCTGAAAAGTCGATGACCGCGCTGCCCTCACGATCGATCACGTCGTGATAGGTCGACTCGATGACCGGCAGCGAGCCGTAATAAATGTTGCCTCTGATCTTCAGCACGTTCCCGTTCCGGCTGATATCGGGATGCGCCTGCTCCCACTTCGAATAGGCTATGGCGAGGACCGACCCGACGATCACGGCGCCGAACAGATCGAGGAACAGCACGGAGAGGAAAGACGCCAGGAACACCACCGTTTCGCGACGATCCTTGAAGTGAGGCTTGATGTCCTCCCAGTTGATCATGTTGGCGCCGAGCAGCATGATGATCGCAGCCATCGCCGGCATCGGGATGATGGCGATCAGGTCGGCGAGGAACAGCACCATCAGCAGCAGGATCAGCGCCGAGATCGCCGAGGCGACGCGGCTGTCGCCGCCGAGGCGATAGACCAGCCACATGCGGTTGAAGGAAGCGCAAGTAGGCAGGGACGACAGAAAAGGCAGGAGGCAGTTGGACACCGCGTCGGCAAAGATGCCCTTGCGACTGTCGGTGTAATCGCCGAGCTTGCGGTTCATGCGCCGCATCGCCGCCACCGTTTGAAACAGGCCGAGCAGCGCCAGGGTCACGGCGCCCGGCAGGATCGAGATGATGTCCGACATCGCCTCCTGACTGAAAAGCGGCAGCGAGGGGAAGACAAATCCCACCGACGACAGGTTGGCGATCTGTTCGATCATCGTATTGCGCAGGCCGATCGTGGAGTTCAGGTACTCCGAGTAAGCCGTGCCGGCCGCGACGCCGATCAGAATCGCCCAGTTGCGGAGCGGCCGGATCTGCCGCACCACCAGGCTGGTGATCAGGGTGATCAGCCCGATCTGGATGGCGTACAGGTTGCCGATCTCCAGGACCGCCAGGAACGATTGCCACGCGATCCAGAGCGGCCATTCCACCTCGGTATTGATCGGCAGGCCCGCGAAGCCGGTCAGGGACTTGAAGATCAGGAACAGCCCGATGCCGCAAATCAGGCCGTTGATGATCGGCTCGTTGATCAGGTCCAGCATCCTGCCGAGCGGGCGGATGAGCACGAACATCATCTGGATCAGGCCCGCGAGCAGGATCAAGGTGAGGGCATAGCCGATATAGTCGGCGCCGAACGGCGGGGCCACCGGCAGCAGGGTGATTCCGATTGCCGCCGACATGGTGGTGTTGGGACCGCCGCTGAACACCCGTGAAGGGTTCAGCAGGGCGGTGAACAACACGCCCCAGATGGCAGCATAGATGCCGAAATGCGGCGGCAATCCGGCGAGCGTGGTGGAGAAGGCGATCGCCTGAGGAAGCGTCACCACCGCCAGAGTCAGGCCGACCAGCAGATTCCCGCGCAGGGCAGGCATGATGCGCGGTAAGGCGCTGGTGATGGCGTTCGTCTGCACAGCGCTAATCGGGAGCGAGGGGCGTGTCGTTGCTTCCGAGCGAGTCGGCGTACTGCGTCAGGGGCGGCATCACGGTCATCATCAATTGCTGCCACGCGGCCGCCAGAGGACCTTGCTTGTCGCCGGCGGGCCGCGGCAGGGTGCTGAGGTAGTACGCAATGTCCCGGCACTGTTGATTGTCGAGACTGCCTTCTTCTCCCAGAGGCATGTTGCGGCAGATGAAGCCGGGCATGACCGTATTCATCCTCGCGAAGTTCATGCGCGAGTCGAGGCTGAAGGACTCGGGGCCGGCCAATGCCGGGTAGAGCACCCGCCCCTGCACGACCGTGCCGAGAGCCTGGAGACCGTGACACGTCGCGCATCTCTGGCGGTACACATGGGCGCCCCGCACGTAGTCGTCGCCGCGCCGGAGCGTCGCCGAGGCGGGAATCTCGTCCATGCCCTGTTCCGGGTAGTGGTTGCCGACCTTCAAATCGAGCGCGGCCGCGAGGAATCGGCTGTAAGCAGTGACGTCGCGGATGAGATCCTCGGCGGCATTCGGCTTGAAGCCGTTCGACGAGTTGATGTAGCACTGCATCTGGCGCAGCTCGTACGGCAACAGCAGGCCGGTAAAGCGATCGTACATGTCCGCCATCACCCAGGAGGCTGCCAGGCCGTTCGAGCCGACCAGCCGGTTGCCCGCGGCATCCTGTTTGTCTCCTACGCCCTGGTGGCACTGATCGCAGCTGGCATGGCTGCTGCGGCTGTAGCGGGTCGCGTTCCAGCGCTCGCGCGCGCCGCCCCGGGCCAGTTGCCCCTGCGTATCGTCGACGATGTTGCAGCCGCGCTGGATCGCGCGCACATCTTCCTCGCTGTAGCCGCGCAGCCGGCTCGAGCGGCCGGTCGTCTTGAGGAGGTAAGGCGAGCGGTACAGCTCGCCAGGGGTCAACGCGTAGCCCTGCAGCTTCGCCGAGCAGGCCGCCGTGAGCTCGACGGAGGCCTGGCGCAGCGCATCGCGCTCGGCATGCTTGTCCAGCGCCAGCCAATACAGGCCGCCCAGGACCGACACGATCAGGGCGACCCTCAGGAGCTTGGCGGGCAAAGCCGCCATGAGCCTAGCTCCCATTCCTGCGCGCGCCTTCGCTCAGCTGAAGATGGTGCGCAACCGCGCGTGCAAGGATGCGTATGTCGCGTACCGCGGGATCGTAGAGCGTCGGTATGAATCCATCCATCGGGCCCGCATAACATCGCATTACGCGCTCTTCGAAGGACACTCTCCTCCCGAGGCCCGCGTCAAAACGATCTGAATTCACGAAGCCGTATGCGAGATCCTCGACCGTATGGCAGCCCGCGCAGGAATGTACTGAATCGCCGGCGGTCTTGCGAGTGAAGCGCCTGCCGTACTCGGGAGTGAAATAAAACAGGTTGTAGCCGTGTTGCGCCGCCCTGGTGAAATAGCTGTCTGTACCGAAATCATCCACGCCGTAGGACGCGCGAAACTGCTGCCATCCGGGCGCCGATGACACCTGGGGGCGAAACGGCTTGATGCCGGATCCGAAATACGCCCAGAGCACGAAGCCGGCGATCGCAGCGACCGCGGCCAGCGGCTTGGCCCACTGGCGTAGGGGCCCACCAGCGCCGGGTCCTTGCTGCTTGCGGTCTTTCCCGTGCGGCGACTCGGCCCTATCCACGAACCTGCCTGCTCAACGCTGCACCGGATCGGCCGAGCCCATCACTGCGCGCACGATCTTGCGATGCGGATCGTAGTCCCTGTCCTCCGCCTTGCCTATGCCGGTCATGACGGCCGACTTCAAGACCTGATTTCCGGCCTCGCTGTCCTTGAGATTCACCAGGATGGCCTGAATGGACGCGCGCAGCTTGGGCGGCATGGTGCGCTTCACCGCCACCGGCAATTGCAGCAAGGGCGCCGAAACCGCCAACGCTGACAGCTCATCCGGATTGACGGCTTTCTTGACCAGGGGCAGGTCCAGTACGCCGTCGCCGGCGCCGGCGGCATCGGCCTGCCGGTTATATACAGCGAGGATGGAATTGGGCGGATTGACGGCGAACACGGATTTGAAGTCCTCCTTCTTCAATCCGGCCTGCAGCATCAGATAGCGATTCGTGATGTAGCTGATCATCGCATCCTCGCCGCCGCCGAACAGGACGGTTCGCCCCCGCAGCTGGGCCAGAGCGGTGATGCCGCTGTCCTTGCGTACATAAAGCGCGCCCGCGATCGTGCTTTTTCCGGATTCCTCGATATGTGCGACGACCTGATAATTCTGCGCCGAACGGATGTAGTGATACTGGTTGTAATGCACGATGTCGTAACGTCGCTCCGTCACCCCCTGCCAGAACGATTCGAAATCCCTGGCCGTGACCAGGTTGACCTTGCGGCCGAGCTGTTCGCCCAGGTAGTCAGCCATGGGTGTGAACATCCTGGTGGTTTCCGCGGCGTTGCGTCGCGGGAACACGCCCATGATCAGAGGATCCTCTGCGGCTTGAATGACGGGCGCAAAAGTGGCCGTCGCGATCAACAACAGCAGGGTACAAATCCACCCCCACCTGCGATTCCAGTCCGTGATGGAATGAAACTCCATTTACAGTTCCCGTTTGTGAATTAAGCGGCTTTGCGCCTCATCAACCCGTGCCACTCGCGGGCTCACCGCGGGGCCGCAGCCAAGCGTAGCGGTTCGACACTGGCCTGCAGGCTTTTCAGATGACTTGTATAAGCCTCGTCGTTCATGGGCCTGGCAAGGAGATAGCCTTGCGCAAGATCGCAACCCTGGAGCGCCAGGAAACCGAGCTGGTCGTGATTCTCCACGCCCTCGGCGACCACCTTGAGGTCGAGTCCCTTGGCCATGGCCAGTATGGCCTTGACCAGCGAAACGTCGTCCGGATCATGAGGCAGGCCGGCAACGAAGCTGCGATCGATCTTCAACACATCGAACCGGAAGCGTTTCAAATAACTCAGCGACGAGTAGCCGGTGCCGAAATCATCCAGGGACAACGTCACGCCGACCGCTCGTAAGCTGCTCAGCTCCTCGGCCACCTGATGGTGATCGTCCAGAAGAACGCTCTCGGTGATTTCGAGCTCCAGCGCGTGGGGCGGAACGCCGTAAATCGACATCAGCTCGGCGAGCCTCTGGGAAAAACGCTTCCTGAATTGAATTCGGGAAATGTTGATCGCCAGGAATCCGGGATCGATCCCCGCCTTGTGCCACGCAAGCCAGCTGCGACAGACTTGTTCGAGAACCCAATCGCCTATGCCGACGATCTGACCGGTGGCCTCAGCCAGGGGGATGAACACTTCCGGGTTGACGGTGCCCCTTTCGGGATGATGCCAGCGCAACAGGACTTCGGCGCCACGATGACTTTGGGTGGCCGTATCGAAGATCGGCTGAAAGTGGAGCGCCAGCTGACCCAAGTCCAACGCCAGGTTGAGGTCCTGCTCCATGTGCATGCGCTCGTGCAGCCGGGTATTCATCTCCTCCGTGAAGAAAATGGCGGAGCCTTCTCCCATGGATTTCGCCTGGTACATGGCGTTGTCCGCGTTCGCCATCAGCATTTCGCCGCTTTCCCCGTTGTCCGGAAAAAGCGCGATCCCGATGCTGCATCGCGCCACGACTTTACGCCCGTTCAACTCGAGCGGCTCCGAGACTGCCCTGATCAATCGTTCCGCAATCTCCTCCACCTGCACTTCGTCCGTGACATCGGGCGCCAGAACCAGGAACTCGTCTCCGCCGAGGCGCGCGACGGTGTCGGCATCCCTCAGGGTGGCCTGCACACGGGCCCCGGTTGCGACCAGCAATTCATCGCCCACCGCATGACCGAGCGAATCATTGACGTTTTTGAAATTGTCCAGATCGATAAAAAACATGGCGAACCGCTGATGGGATCGCCTGGCCCGGCTGATTTCCTGATCGATTCGATCGAGGGCCATCATCCGGTTGGGAAGGCCGGTCAGGACGTCGAAATTGGCCTGGCGATGCAGCTTGGCCTGCTCCTGCCGGACTTCTTCGATCATCGCATTGAATGCCCGCGCGAGCAGTCCCAACTCATCCGCGGACCTCACTTCGACGAGCGTGTACTGGCCGCGACCGACCTCCTCGGATGCGGAAATCAGCTTTCGGATCGGAAACAGGACGTTGAACCGGAAGACCGCATAGATCGCCGCGCTCAGAAACAGAACGATGGCGGTCAGCACCAGTATCTGGACGATCAATTGCCGGCGAAATTCGCTTTGCAGCGACTGCCGGCTGATGCCGACCAGGAAACGCCCCAGCAGTACACCGTTGTGGATGATCGGAAACTGCAGCTGGATCAACTCGGCCCGACCGTCCAGTTCCTGCAGCAACTTCAATACGTCGTTCGATTTCGCCGCATCGAGATGCTTCTTGATCAATGGATCGGAGTCGTTGATATAGGAGCTTATCGGCACTCCGTGCGGATTCACGATCACGCCATAGACGACGTCCCGTTGTGACGACACCTCACGGGTGTAGTCGTTGAGCAGCAGAAGATCGAAGCCCAGGATTGCATCGGGGCTGACCAGCGAAATCAGGCGCCCCAGCGCGCGGCCGCGTTCCACCAGTTGCTGTTCGTGGAACCGGGCCGATGTGTCGAGAAAATAAAACGTGTTCGCCGCCATGGTGACCGCCAGGATGGTCAGCACGGTAAGGGTGAATTTCGCGCCCAGGCCGAGCCGCATCACAGGTCCCCGGCGTTCCATGCCGCCCGGATCGGCCTTCCATCGAAGCCATGCAGCGAAGCGCCGCCCCGGCTTGCCGGTCGACTGGAATCCGCTGCATGGTTCTCGAGCTTGTAGACGGCGTTCGTCAGGCCGCCACGGACATGTGACCTTGAGCCGCGCGTCAATTCCATGAGTACCTGATCCGCCCCCGGACGGATGGCAACGCCATGCCCGGATTTTCTTCTTGTACCGTCAATCGGGGTTGCCCCTTGTTATATATATCAACCTGTTGCCCCCTACCTAGTTTAACGCAAGCGCCGCGCTCCACGCGCGGTATTGGCGGGGTACGCACGTGTTTCCGAACCCGGTAATGTCAGGCGAGCGAGCGGAATCGCCCGCAGGGCTGATGCAGGCGCAATGCTTACTACGGCAGACGCAGGCCGAAGCTTGACTACGGCACGTCGACGTCCACCAGCGGCCCGTGCTGCTGGCCGCCGTAGACGTCGGTGTCGTCGATGTCGCCCGAGATCGTCGGGCGGGGAATCGTGATCTTGATGGCGTTCGCGGCGTCGTAGTTGATGATAGACACGACTTCGGGCGTGAGGCGGTAGGTCTTCGCGAACCACTCGGCGCTGATCAGCTTCGCGTCGCGCACTTTCTCGTAGCCTTCCCGGTCCTTGAAGATCACGTCGAAAGTGAGCTCGAAAGGACCCGCGTTCTTGCTGCGGATGAGCTTGGTGAGCTCCCAGAGTTTCATTTCAGCCTCCCACCTGCTCGTATTCGACGCGGAACATCTCGAGCGGCGTTCCGGGCTCTACCACATGGTTCATGTTGAACCGGTAAGTGGCCCCGCGGGGGATTTCCGCAGGCGAATACGGATACGCGATCGAGGTGATCAGTCCGGTCCACTCCGGCACCGGGTAGTGCACCGCGATATGGCTGACCGATTTCATGATCGCGGTCGCGAGCTCCTGCGTGTCCGCCGTCGCCTGGAATAGCAGCCCGACTTCGTGGCCGATCGAGGTCTCCGGCTCCAGCCGGCCCATCGTCGCGTTCTTGCCGAACACGCGCACGTCGAGCTTGTGCTTGTCTTCGACGCCCGCGCCGAAGACCGCCGCGATGCGGTCCTTCGCCGCGCTCATGAGACCGGACAGCCACGAATCGAACTGTCGCAGGATGATGGGATCGCGCACGCTCCCGACGATGATCGCCTGATAGCCCGCGAGCTCGGCGCCTTCGAGCTTGATCGTGTAGCGCTTCGCCGGCTTGAACGTGCTTCCGGACACTTTGACCGCGCGATCCGAGATCGCTTCGTACCTGGCGGAATAGGTATTGAGCACGCCCGACGGCTCGATGAGCTCGTACGGCGTCGCGTTCTCGTAGAGATTGTGGGACGCGACGCTGTCGGGATCGCAGCGATAATCGGGATTCGGCGGCTCGACGATGAAATGATCGTCGCGAACGATCGCAAAGTTGCAGTCGGGGTATTTGCGCTGGACGACGCATGCAGCGCCGCATTCGAGGATTTTCGCGGCGTGCCAGACCGTGGCGGGGTTGATCCCGCGCATCGTCGGCATCGCCGAGAAGATCGACGTGTCGCTCGAGCGGCCCGCGAGCACGACTTCGGCGCCGTTCTCGAGCGCTTCGACGAAAGGCTCGATGCCGGCCATGCCGACGATGTGCGCGCTGCGGTCGATCACTTCATCGTCCAGGTGCGGCGCATTCGCGAGCGGCCTGATCTTTCCTTCGTGCAGCTTGCGCTTGAGATATTCCTTGTTCTGCTCGCTGTGTATCGCCGCGAGCCTGAAGCTGAGCTTCTCCTCGCGGGCGATGTCTCGCGCGATGCGGACAAGACGGGCGAGCTGCGAATCGCTGCCCGAGGTGCACGCCGAACCGACGATGACCGGAATCTTCGCGGATCGGGCGGCGATCAACATGAGCCGCAGGTCGCGTTTGTACGCGGAGTCGGAGAAAAGCGTGTCGCCCGACCCGAGGTAATGCGGCCCCGGATCGGTCGAGCCTGAATCGGCGCCGATGAAATCGGGCTTCAGCGCCATCGCGCGCTTCATCGTCTCCTCCCTGAAGCCGGAGCCGAGAATGCCGGTTGCGGACAGGATTCTGATTTCTTTCATTGGGAGATCACTCGCTCCAAAAAATCTTGCAACCGCCGATGGACGCCGAAGCAGGCACAGAACGTAGGCTTTTTGATTATAAGGTACGCTCGGGCTTTCACTTCGAGGGTGACAATGAGCAGAATCGCTGCGGCTCTCGTGCTGTCGAGCGCCGCGTTGACGTCGATTGCGGCGCAGCACCCTGACTATCCCACGCGCCCCATACGCATGGTCGTGCCGTTCTCGCCCGGCGGCACTTCGGACACGCTCGCGCGCATCCTCGGGCAGAAGATGACCGAGGGCTGGGGACAGCAGATCGTGGTGGACACGCGGCCCGGCGCGAGTGGAATCATCGGCACCGAGATGGCGGCGCGCGCAGCGGCCGACGGCTACACCCTGCTGCACGGGAACCTCAGCCAGTTCGCGACCAATCCCTATCTCTACAGCAGGATTCCCTACGACACTTTTCGCGACTTCGTCCCTCTGGCGCAGGTCGGCACCGCGCCGCAGCTGCTGGTCGTGCACCCCGGCCTCGCGGCGAAATCGGTATCGGAGCTGATCGCATTGGCGAAGGCGAGGCCGGGCCAGCTCAACTTCGGCTCCGGAGGCGCAGGAACGCTCGCGAGCCTCGGCGGGGAGATGTTCAGGATGCAGTCGGGAATCAACATCGTGCACGTGCCGTACAAAGGAACCGTGCTCGCACTGAACGACCTCATCGCAGGCCAGGTCCAGATGCTGTTCTCCGACATGCCGATCGCGCTGCCTCACGCGAAGTCGGGCAGGCTCCGCGCGATCGCAGTCACCGGTGCGAAACGCACCCCGCTCTATCCGGAGATGCGCACGGTCGCCGAGTCGGGGCTGCCCGGCTACGCGCTCGACAACTGGTGGGGCATACTCGCGCCGAAGAACACGCCGAAGGACATCAGCGCAAAACTAAGTGTTGAGATCGTGCGCATACACACGCTCGCCGACGTGAAGGAGCGCTATGCCTCGTTGGGCATCGAGGCGCTCGCCGGCACGCCCGAAGAGTTCGGCGCCTACATCAAGTCGGAAGCCGCGAAGTTCAGCAAGGTCATTCGCGAATCCGGCGCCAAAGTCGACTGAAGGACGAACACATACATGGCTAAAACCGAAACTTCCGAACCCGAAGCGCTGACCGTATTGACGTCGAACAGCATACGCGGCGTGCTTGCGGTGCTCGGACCCGACTTCGAGCGCCGGACCGGATATGCGCTCACCATCAGCTATGACCCTGCGCAGGTCATGCTGCGGCGGATCGCCGCGGGCGAAACCGGCGACGTCGCCATCCTCGGGACCGGCGCGATCGACACGCTCGCGGCCGAAGGCAAGATCGACGCGGGCACCCGGCGCACCCTGGCGCGGTGCGGCGTCGGCCTCGCGGTGCGTGCCGGTGCGCCCAAACCCGACGTGAGCACCGTAGACGCGCTGAAGAAAACCCTGCTCGAGACGCCTTCGATCATCTACACGAGCGAAGGCGCGAGCGGCATCCATTTCGCCCGGGTCATCGAAGAGCTCGGCATCGCGGACGCAGTCAGGGCCAAAGCCCACCGGCAGACCGGCGGGCTCGTCGCGGAGCGCCTTGCCGCCGGCGAAGTCGAGCTCGCCGTGCAGCAGATCCCGGAGCTCCTCGCAGTTTCAGGCGTCGAGCTCGTGGGACCGCTGCCCGAGCCGCTGCAGACCCGGTCGGTCAGTACCGCCGCCCTCTTCACCGGCACCCGACAGCGCACAGCGGCGCAGGCCTTCATCGACTTTCTCGCGACGCCTGACGCCGCGCGGATCTTCCGCCAAAAAGGCCACGAACCCGCTTGAAAACGCTGCTCATCGTCTTTCACACGATGACCGGCGGCGCGGGGCAGATGGCCGAAGCGGCGCGCGCGGGTGCGGCGACGGAAGCGCCGGTGAACGTGCGCCTGCTGCCGGCCGGCGTTGCGGGTGGAGACGACGTGCGTCAGGCCGACGGCTACGTCTTCGTCACCCCCGAGAACCTCGCGGCGATGTCGGGCGTCATGAAAGATTTTTTCGACCGCACCTATTACGCCGCGCTCGACACGGTGGCCGGCAGGCCTTACGCGACGCTGGTGTGCGCCGGCAGCGACGGCGCGAACGCGGTGCGCCAGATCGAGCGGATCTGCACGGGCTGGCGGCTCAAACCGGTGTGCGAGCCGATCATCGTATGCACGCATGCGCAGACGCCGGAAGCGATCCTCGCGCCGAAGACGATAGCCGCGCCCGACCTCGAGCGCTGCAAAGATACCGGCGCCGCCATCGCCGCAGGACTCGCGCTCGGGATTTTCTGACCTTACCGGGGTCTGCTAGCGCTGCCGCGCCATCGCAGCCTGGCGCTCCAGCCACTCTTCCTCGCGGCCGTATTCGTCCGGATTGCCGGGCCTGCCGTAGTAGTACGGGATCAGCGGCTTGTGAAGCTCATAGACCCGCCGCAGCTCCCGCACGGGCTCTTCGTGCGCATCGACACGCAGGTCCACATACGCATAGATCTCGCGGTCGTAGACGTGCAGCCCGGCAGAACGCTGGCCGCCGTTTTGTCCGCCGGCATCCCGGCCCGCCTCGAGGGCCGACAGCAGGCGCTCTTCGAGCGGCTGTCCCGAACGCTCGAGCCAGGTGTCTCGCATCGCCTGCGCCGTGCGCTCGCTGGTGAGGTTGTTTCCCATCGCCACGAGGTTTTTCCCGGTGAGCGCCCCGCGCCACGGCTTGTTGAGATTGCCCGTGCGCGCGGCGCTGTTGCCGTCGCGGTCGATCACGCAGACCTGGCGGTGCTCTATCCCCGGATCGCTGGCGGCAATCTCGTCGAGCGTGCGCTGGGCCGAATAGCCGAGCTTCAGCAGATTCAGCCCGAGCGGGCCGAGCCGCGGATCGGTTCGGGCCATCGTGACGACGAGCCCCAACCCCGGGGCGATGAATGGACAGCGCGAGCTCACGGCAAGCGCGCGGGTCGTGATGGCGACGCCCAGGCGTCCGGTTTCGGCGCAACGGCCGGCTACTGCGTAGGTCAAGCGTCTCTCCCGCCGATGGATTTCACTGCAACGGGATCGCTGCAGCTTTCATGATTTTCGCGTATTTCGCGATGTCTCTCCGGATGAATTCGGAAAACTGCGCGTGCGTGCCGCCCGCGGTATCGAGGCCGAGGTCGAGCAGCTTCGCCTTGAGATCGCCGCCCAGCATCCGCTGCACCTCGACGTTCAGGCGCTCGATCACCGGCGGCGGCGTGCCCGCGGGGGCGAGCAGGCCGATCCAGCCGAGCAGCTCGAAATCCTTCAGTCCCGCCTCGTGCATGGTGGGAAGCTCGGGCAGGGTCGCCGAGCGCTTGAGGCCCGTCACGGCAAGGCCCCTGACCCTCCCCGATCGCACGAACGGCACGGCGTTCGGCGCCGGCGTGAACATGAAGTCGATGTGCCCCGCCACCAGATCGGTCATCGCCGGCGTCCCACCCCGATACGGCACGTGCACGATCTTCACTCCCGTCGCCATCGCAAAGAGCTCTGCGGTCATGTGCTGGGTCGCGCCGACGCCGGACGAGCCATAGTTGAACTTGCCTGGATTTGCTCTCGCGAGCGCGATGAATTCCTTCAGATTGCGTGATGGGACTGAAGGATGCACGGTCAGGACGTTCGGCTGATTCGCGATCAGTATGATGGGAGCAAGATCGCGCAGCGGGTCGTAAGGCAGCTTCGCATACATGCTCGGTGACGACGCGATGGCTGCGGCGCTCCCCATGAGCAGCGTGTGTCCGTCGGCGGGGGACTTCGCCACGAAATCGGTGCCGATGTTACCCGCGGCCCCGGAGCGATTGTCGATGATGAACGGCTGGCCGAAGATCTCGGCCAATCTCGGCGCCACGAGCCGTGCGGTCGTATCTATGCTCCCGCCGGCGGGGTACGCCACGACCATACGCACGGGTTTCGCCGGATAGGGCTGCGCAGTCAGCGTCGCACTCCAGACGGCAAGCACCCCACACATCACGATCCAGACAGCGACCCGCATCGGTTTCCTTTAAGTGCCACGACTTCAGCGTGGTGACGCGGAATATAGTACGACCTGCCGTGCGATTCAACGTCCGCACCAGCGCGGCGCAACCTCCCGATGACAGGCACCGACGCGGAGCATGCATAGGCGGCGATCAATCTCGATGCGGAGGACGGCGCCACTGGCAACCTTCTTGCTTTGACGAGGCGACGCGCCACGCGAAGATGGCGGGCGCGCATACGCCACCCACAAGAAGGCGAGCAGTGGACACACACCTGGCAAAAGGCGCAGCCGATTATTACGAGCGCCAGTTCAACAACCGGCTTTCGATTCCCGACGCAGCGGAATACAACTCGCGCGCCGTGCAGCAATCGCAGCACGCGCGTAACGAGCTGCATTGCTCGCTCGACGTGCCTTATGGAACGTCGGCGCGCGAGCGTCTCGACGTCTTCTACGGTCGCGGGAGCGGACCGCGTCCGCTGCTCGTGTTCATCCACGGCGGCTATTGGCGCTCGCGCGACAAATCCGATTTCTCGTTCATCGCGGCGCCGTTCGTCTCGGCCGGAATCACGGTCGCGATGCCGAACTACGATCTCGCCCCACAGGTGACGGTCGAGAAGATCGTCCAGCAAATGCTTGCGGCGCACGCGTTCCTGTACAGGCAAGCCGGCGATTTCGGCGTGAACCCGGAGCGCATCTACGTCGCGGGCCATTCGGCAGGGGGGCATCTCGCATCCATGATGCTTGCCGCGCAGTGGAGCGATTATTTGCCGGACCTGCCGCCGAATCTGGTGAAGGGCGGCTACGCCATCAGCGGCGTATACGATCTCATGCCGCTGCTGCACTTCTCGTTCAACAGGGACATCCGCCTCGACGCCGAGTCGGCGCGCAAAGTGAGTCCGCTCAGCTACAGGCCCGCACGCCCGGTTCCGCTTTACACCGCAGTCGGCGCGCTCGAAAGCGACGAGTTCAAGCGCCAGGCGCACGAGCTGCGCCACGGATGGGCGCACTGCCACGCCGGACACGTCGAAGCGCGTGCGTGCCACCACCTCTCGATACTCGAAGCGCTCGCCAACCGCCGCCATCCGCTGTTCCAGAGCGTGCTGCGCATGATGAAAGCGTAGACCGCCCGTCAAAGCGTGCTCCGCGCATGAAAGCGTAGCGCACCTGTTTACATCCCTTTCAATGAGGAAGAACCGATGAGCACTGCCCGCCACGCCCGCCCGCCCGAAGTCGCCGCGCTGTCGTTAGAGGAGATCATGCATAAATACGTCGCGCGGTTCAAAGACCGGCAGCCGGACTGGTATGCATTCGAAGACGCCCGCATCGAAGGCTACAAGCGCGCGCAGCACCGCTTCATCGGCGCCGGCGCATCGGGCAAGCACGGCGATCCCGACGTGATCCCCGCCCGCGGCTTTACGCTGACGATCATGTATGTCGAGCCCGGACAGGGTAACGCTGCGCACACTCACGAGTCCGAGGAAGCGTTCTTCGTGCTCGACGGTTTCCTCGACGTGTTCATCGAGGACGAAGCGGGACGCCGGATCTGGAGCCGCCTCGGCAAGTGGGACGTCGTGTCGTGCCCGCCCGGCGTGATCCACGGCTACGAGAACCGCAGCCTCGAGCGCGTGTACTTTCAGGTCATGCACGGCCGGGCTGCGCCGCAGACGATGGGGTACGCGGACGACAAGCTCTTCGCCGCGAAGGATGCGCATCTCGAGGTCGCGCCGGCTGCATCGATCACCCGGCCCGTGTGAAAGCGCAGCGCAGTGACGCACCATCGCGGACGCCAGGCACCTGTGTTGTGCCCGCCATGCCCGCGCCGAAAACAAACTTCTCATTGCGGGCAAGCACTTAGCTCGAATGCACGAATGGCATAGCTGTTGCGTAAGCGTGACGCCCTCTCATGCAAAGGGCTACACGATGAACCGCGCAATCGCATGCACGTTGGCAGTATTGACCGCAGCCGCATCATTCAGCGCTGCGGCCGAAAACTTTCCGGCCAAGCCGATCCGGCTCGTCGTGCCGTTCGCGCCGGGAGGCCCCAACGATTTCGTTGCGCGGCTGTTCAGCGAAAAGCTTCCGTCGGCGCTGGGACAATCGATCATCGTCGACAATCGCGGCGGCGCGGGCGGCAACATCGCGCATGCGATCGTCGCGCGCGCGGCACCCGACGGCTACACGCTCGGCGTGTTCTCGAGCACCTTCGTCGTCAACCCGAGCCTCTTCGGAAAGAACGCGGGCTACGACCCGGTTCGCGAGTTCACGCCGGTGCTGCACGTCGCGTCGTCGCCGGCGATCATCGTCACGCATCCTTCACTGCCGGCGAAAACCGTCAGACAGCTCATCGCGGCTTCCCAGACGACCCCGCTCTCGTACGCCTCCGGCGGAATCGGCACGGTAGGCCATCTCGGCGGCGAGATGCTGAAGACGATGGCGCACATCAGGATGGAGCACATCGCCTACAAGGGATCCGGTCCTGCGCTGATCGACGTCATGGCCAACAATCTCCCGGTCGGTTTCACCGCGGTATCGACCGCGGTGCCCCACATCAGGACCGGTCGCCTCAACCCCATCGCCGTCACCAGCCTGAAACGCATCGCCGCACTGCCTTCGGTTGCGACCGTCGCCGAATCCGGCTTCCCGGGTTACGAAGTGGCGAACTTCATCGGCATCGCGGCGCCGGCAGGAACCTCTCCGGGCACCGTGCGAGTCCTGCACGCTAGAATGTCGGCCGTGATCGTGCAGGACGACTTCAGGGAGCGCATGGCAGTGCAGGGATTCGAAACCACGGGGGGCACACCGGATGAATTCCGGCAGTACATCGTCAGAGAAACGGCGAAGTGGGGACCGCTCGTGCTCGCGGCAGGAATGAAGCCGGAGTGACGCCGACTCCAAACAACATCCTCGCCCTCGTTGCCGGTGCGAGCATCGCAATCGCATCGCCGGCTTCAGGCGCAGACGCTTACCCGACGCGCCCGGTGCGCATCGTCGTGCCTTTCGCGCCCGGCGGCGGGCTCGACATCCTCGCGCGGCTCATCGGCCAGAAATTCACAGAGTCGCTGAAGCAGCCGACGGTGATCGACAACCGCACCGGCGCCGGCGGCAACATCGGCGCCGACATCGTCGCGAAAGCCGTGCCTGACGGACACACCGTGCTCCTCACGAGCACCTCGCTCGCGGTGAATGCGAGCCTGTACTCGAAGCTGCCTTACGACGCGCGCAAAGACTTCGCACCGGTGTCCCTGATCGCCTCGGTTCCGCTCGTGCTCGTCGTCGGCGCCTCAGGACCCGCGAAGTCGCTCAAAGAGCTCGTAAGCCTCGTCAAGGCGAAGCCCGACGCGTATACCTTCGCGTCGAACGGCAGCGGCACCACGAGCCACCTCTCCGGCGAGCTCCTCAACATCCTCACCGGCGCGAAGATGACGCACGTCCCCTACAAGGGCGGCGTGCCGGCGACGACGTCGGTGGCGACGGGCGAGACGAGCATGGTGTTCACCACGATCCCTTCGGCGCTGCCGCTGATCAAGGGCGGCAAGGTCACAGCGGTGGCGGTCTCGACGCGGCAGGCGTCCGCAGTGCTGCCGGGCGTGCCGACGATGGCGTCGGTAGTGCCCGGCTTCGAGACGGACAACTGGTACGGGTTGCTGGTGCCGGCCGCGACGCCAAAACCGATCGTGGACCGGCTCAATGCGGAAATCCTGCAGGCGCTCAAAGCGCAGGACGTGCGGGACGTGCTGGTGCGTGAAGGCTCGCAGCCGATCGGCAGCACCCCCGCTCAGTTCGCCGCGTATTTCACGGGCGAGCTGGCGAAGTATGCGAAGGTCGTGAAAGCGTCCGGCGCGACGGTGAACTGAAGGCGCGTCATTCCGGATCACTCGCGCAGTGCGCGTCCGGAATGACGATCGATCGGTTCGGGCCTGACGCGCGTCATGCGGCGCGCCGGAACCCGATCCTTTATTTGCCGCGCTTCTGGAGCATAGGCTCGGTCACGCCCTGGAGGCCGACGAGCGCGAGCACCGTGAGCAGGTTCTTCTGCACGCCGAGATACGCGTTCTTCGGGTCGAAGGATTCGTTGAGCGAGTGATTGTTCTCGTTCACGCCGCCCCGTCCTATGGTGACCGCCGGAATACCGAGGCTGATCGGGGCGTTCGAGTCGGTGCTCCCCGGCTGGTCGAGTATGGGCTTGAAACCGACCGCGCTCACGCCGAGCACTGCGGCGTACACGATGGGCGCATTCGCCGATTGAACCCCCGCCGGGCGATCGCCGACGAGCTTCACGTCGACCGTGATCGCGTCCTTGCTGCCCCAGCGCGCGTTCTCTTCGGCGACCCCATCCTTGATCGCTTTCATGATGTCGGCGTCGACTTTATGCAGCGGGCCGTTCTCGACCGAGCGCATGTCGATCTCCATCACCGCGTCGCCCGCGATCGAGTTGACCGAAGTGCCGCCGCCCACGGTGCCGACGGTGAAGGTCGTCTTCGGCTGCTTAGGCGTCTGCACGTCGCCGATCTTCGCGATCGCACGGCCCATCGCGTGTATCGCCGATGCGCGTCCGAACGCGCCGAAGCTGTGCCCGCCCGGCCCCTTGAACGTGGCGCGGTAGCGATGGCTGCCGACCGCGAGAAAGGTCACGCGCTCGGGCGTTCCGCCGTCGACGGAGATGAAGCCGTCGAGGTCCTTGTTGTCGCGGAAGAGCGCCTTGACCCCGCGCAGGTCGCCGAGCCCTTCTTCGCCGACGGTGCCGACGAACCAGATGTCTCCGACAGTCTTGATGCCGCTCGCATCGAGCGCTCGCGCGACCGAAAGCAGCTCCGCGAGACCGCGGGTGTCATCGCCGATCCCGGGCGCGTAGAGCTTGCCGTCGCGCTCGTGGATCGTGAGGTCCGTGCCGGCCGGGAAGACCGTATCCATATGTGCCGAGAAGACGAGCTTGGGGCCGCTTCCCGAGCCGCGCCGCACGGCGATGACGTTGCCTTCCTTGTCGATGCGCGCATCCTTGAAGCCGAGGGCCTGCAGGCGCTTGCGATACTCGGCCGCGCGCACCTCCTCCTTGAAAGGCGGCGACGGAATGACCGTGAGCTCCTTCTGTTCCGCCAGGGTTTTCGCTTCGTCGTGCCTGATGAACTCGAGTGCTTTTTTCACCTGCGCGTTGGCCGACATCGTGGCGAACTGCTGCTTCGCCGAATCCGGAATCGCGAGCTCTGCAGCGAGCGCACCCGTCGATGCAGCCAACGCCAGCGCGAT
>JAQGMV010000255.1 GCA_028292225.1 Betaproteobacteria bacterium | reverse complement strand
TGAAAAAATCGCCGTCGCGGGTGAGGGTCGCACGCATGTTGGGCTCGCGGTCGATGCGATCCTTCAATTTGCGCGCGATCGCGAGGGTGACGTCCTTCTCGCTGGTGCCGCTCGGGCCGCGGGCGCCCGGGTCTTCGCCGCCGTGTCCGGCGTCGATCGTCACGATGATGAGGCGACTCGAAGCAGGGCGGCCTTGGCCCGGTCCTTTACGCGCCACCGGCGGCGGCCCGGGCGCCGGACCGGGGGGCGGCGACGCTGCTGCGGGCGCTTCCGGAAGCTCGGTGTCCATGCGCCCTGCGACCGGCCCCGGACGCTCGGGCTCGCCTTCCTTCTGGGACTGGTGGCGGTCGAGAAACGCGATCAGCGGATCGGGCGCGACGAGTGGGTAGAGGTCGAGCACCAGCCGGTGGCTGTACTGGCCGATCGGCGCCAGCGCGAACACCTGCGGCTTCACCGTCGCTTTCAGGTCGAACACCAGCCGGATCGTCCCGGGCCTGAAACGCCCGACACGCACCGATTTCACGTAAGGGTCCTTGTCGCCGATGCTCGCGGCAAGCGCGGTGAGGGCAGGGGTGACGTCCGCGAGCTCAAGGTCGAGAACGAGGCGGTCGGGATTCTCGAGGCTGAAGACTTTGTGCTGGATCGGCCCGGGGGACTCGAAGGTGACGCGCGTGTAATCGGCGGCGGGCCACACCCGCGTCGCGCTCACCCGCGCCTGGGCATACGCAGGCCCGGAGCCCGCGGATAAGACGGAGACGGCAAGCAGCAACAGATAGGAGAACAGGCGGCGCGGCGCCACCAGGGGGGATGATGCGGCCGCGCCTAAGTGCGGCTCTCGTGCTGAAGCCGGGTCATACAAAGCTTGCCAACCTCCGTATCGGCGCGAATCTCGACAGTTCGGCCCCCGGCGGTGACATGCAGCGCTATGTGCATATCCGGGGGCGGTAATCCCGCCGCTTTCTCAGGCCACTCCACCACGCAGACCGCGTTTGCGTTGAAGTACTCGCGAAAACCCGCATCATCCAGCTCGGCGGGGTCATCGAACCGATAAAAATCAAAGTGATACAAGTATAACGTAGAAAATGCGTAAACTTCAACAAGGGTGAAGGTCGGACTTTTGACCCGGCCGGTGTAACCGAGGGCTCGCAGGATGCCGCGCGCGAGCGTCGTCTTGCCGGCGCCGAGGTCCCCGCTCAAGTACACGACGAGGCCGGGCTGAAGGCTGTGCGCCAGGCGCGCTCCGAATTCGAGCGTCGCGTCCTCAGAGGGAAGAAAGCGGGTGAGCACCGGTGGTTTAAGATCGGGGATATGCAAGAGAGTCCAACGGTACCAAGCACGCAGGCGGCCGATCTGGCGGCGCTCGCGCAGGATATCAAGCGGTGGGGACTGGAATTCGGTTTCCAGCAGATCGGGATCACCGACTGCGACCTGACCGACGTCGAGCCGCGCCTCAAAGATTGGCTTGCCCGAGGCCGGCACGGCGACATGGATTATATGGCACGCCACGGGGCGAGAAGGGCGCGTCCCGGCGAGCTCGTGCCCGGCACGATCCGTGTGATTTCAGCCCGCATGAACTATTTCCCGGCGCAGGTGCGGGAGAGTGCGGCCGTGCTCGATGCTCCGGGCCGCGCGTATGTTTCCCGCTACGCGCTGGGGCGGGATTACCACAAGGTCCTGCGGCGGCGCCTGCAGCAGCTCTCCGACCGCATCTCGAGCGCCATTGGGCCGTTCAGCTACCGCGTTTTTACCGACAGCGCTCCGGTGATGGAAGTCGCGCTCGCGCAAAAAAGCGGTATCGGCTGGCGCGGCAAGCACACCCTGCTGCTCAATCGCGAGGCAGGGTCGTATTTTTTCCTCGGCGAGATCTATACCGACCTGCCGCTCCCGGTTGATGCACAAATCCCGGAGCACTGCGGAACGTGCCGCAAGTGTCTGGATGCGTGCCCAACGGGCGCCATCGTCGCCCCCTATGAGCTCGACGCGCGCCGCTGCATCTCGTATCTGACGATCGAGCACAAGGGAGCGATTCCCGAAGCGCTGCGGCCGCTCATCGGCAACCGGGTCTACGGCTGCGACGATTGCCAGCTCGCGTGTCCGTGGAACCGCTACGCCCAGCGCACCGACGAGCCCGATTTCAACGTGCGCAACGGCCTCGACGACGTGTCGCTCGTCGAGCTTTTCGGCTGGAGTGAATCCGAGTTCCACGAGCGCCTCGCCGGCACGGCCATCCACCGGATCGGATACGAGCGCTGGCTTCGCAATATGGCCGTCGGCCTGGGCAATGCGTTGGGCGCGCTCGAGCGCGGTCCCGCGACGGCTGCGATTCGCACGGCGCTCGAATTCCGGCGCCACGACGCGTCCGCGCTCGTGCGCGAGCACGTCGAGTGGGCGCTGAAGCGCGTCCCGCCGCCGAGCCGCGCGCTACAAAACGATCAGGAACAATGAGATAAAGACCGGCGCTCAGGCGAGCGCTGCGGCGCGTAGGCATCCCATGCAATGCCTTCGTCATAGACGCGCTTTACCACGTACGGTAAATTCCGCACTCCTACTCCCCGACCCACCTGCGCGCTCCTGCCGCCCGGGTCGCACGTCGCACATGGTGGACTTACGCAGGGGTATAAAACACAATAACAAGGCTGCGCGCGACGCGCCGCTGACGGCACCGCAACAGAGGAGAGGCGAGATCGAACAGGGGCGCTGGTGCCGGGTCGTGCACAACGTGAAAAACTGCCCGCGTGGATTCGGGCCATCGCCGCGGAATTGCATGGAAAAACATAAAGAAGGGCTCGATATACCGTGGGCATAACACTTGCTGTATCGAGCGCGACGATAAACAGGGGCGGAACACCGATGCTGGTTACGATGCTGCGAATAAGCGTCGGGCTATTGCTGTGGCTGAGCGTGTGCAGTTTTGCGGCATCGCCGAATGTCGCATTTTTCTACGGATCCAATCCGCCGTGGGATGAACTCAAGGCTTTCGACATCGTTGTCGTGGAGCCCGAGCACAATATCGATCCGAAGCAGTACTCGAGTGCGCGCACCGAAGTTTTCGCTTACGTCTCGGTAGGCGAGGTCGAGCGCGAGCGGCCTTACGCGAAGGATTTGCCCGCCGCCTGGCTTCCCGGCGCGAACGAGGCGTGGAACAGTGTCGTGATCGATCAGACGCAGCCGCAGTGGCCGCGTTTTCTCATCGACCGGGTCATCGCGCCGCTGTGGAAAGCCGGTTACCGCGGCTTTTTCCTCGACACCCTCGATTCTTTCCACATCATCGCCAAAACCGATGAAGAGCGAGCCCGCCAGGCCCAGGCGCTCGCCAGTACGGTGCGCCTGATCCGCACCGAATTTCCCGAAGCCAAGCTCATCTTCAACCGCGGCTTCGAGATCCTTCCGCAGCTCTCCAAGGACGTCTACGCGGTCGCCGTCGAATCGATCTACAAAGGCTGGGACGCGAAGTCGGGCCAGTACGTCGACGTGTCGGAGCAGGACCGCA
>JAQGMV010000239.1 GCA_028292225.1 Betaproteobacteria bacterium | reverse complement strand
ATCTGCCACACCGTTCCGGTGATCTCCGATTTGACTTCGATCCGTGCCATGGATGCTCCTCGAGTTGCGTGATGCGCCCGACACACGTCGATGCGGCGCCGAGCGGCGGAAAGTATAGCCCGCTTTGGGTATGCGCGAGGTCGCCGCCGGGCATCGCACTCCGAGATATGCGAGAGGCCCGCTCGCCGACACCGCGCTCCGAGATATGCGAGAGGCCCGGGCGCCGGGCATCGCGCTTTGAGATACGTGCGAGGCCCGCTCGCCGGGCCTCGCACTTTGAGAAAGACGCGCGGCGCGGCATCGCCGGGGGTCGTGAGTTCGTCTAACATTGGCGCCTCCCTGTTTTCGAAAAAGCCCGCTCCATGACCCCTCTGCCCCAGCTCAAAGACGCGACCCTCGAGATCGACGGACGCATCGCCGTCCTCACTTTCAATCGCGACGACGTGCGCAACGCGCTCACGAGCACCGAGCTCGTGTCCGACATCCCCGAAGCCATTCGCTGGTGCAACGAGAACATCGAAGTCTCGGTGCTCATCATGACCGGCGCGGGAAGCGCGTTCTCGGCCGGCGGCAACATCAAGACGATGGGCGAGCGCGCGAAAGGCCCGCCTCACGAGCTTCAGCAGGCGTACCGCCGCGGCATCCAGCGCATCCCGCTCGCGCTCGAGCAGGCCGAGGTCGCGGTCATCGCCGCAGTGAACGGGCCGGCGATCGGCGCGGGTTTCGACATGGCCAACATGTGCGACATCCGCATCGGATCGACCAACACGCAGTTCGGCGAGACCTTCGTGAACCTCGGCATCATTCCGGGCGACGGCGGCGCGTGGTTCCTCACGCGGCTGGTCGGCTATCAGCGCGCGGCGGAGCTCACGCTCACCGGGCGCGTCATCAAGGCCGAGGAAGCGCTCGCGCTCGGGCTGCTCCTCGAAGTTACCGCGCCCGACCTTCTGATCCCGCGCGCGAAAGAAATCGCTTCCAAGATCGCGGCGAAACCGCCGCAGGCCCTGCGTTACGCGAAGCGTCTGCTCAAGCTCGCGCAGAAGCAGAACCTCGAGGAGCACCTCGATGTGTGCTCCGCGTACCAGGCGATCTGCCACAAGACCGAAGATCACCAGGAAGCGCTCCAGGCGTTCTTCGAGAAGCGGCAGGGCCGGTTCAGTGGGAAATGACCGAATGGGTCTGCGTCTGATACGCGCGGCGCTGCTGGTCCCCATCTTCATCTTCGCACTCGCCCTGCCGGCGATGGCGCAGGAGCCACGCAAGCTGCCGCTCGTCGACGAGGGCGCGGGAGACGTGTCGTGGCTGCGCTTCAAGAAGCGTTTGCAGGCGGCGATCGACGGCCGCGACAAGCAGTTCCTGCTCTCGATCCTCGACCGCAACGTTCGCAACCAGACCGCGAAAACCCGCGGCATCGCCGAGTTCCGCAAGCAGTGGGAGCTCGACACCGCCGACACTACGGTATGGCGGGAGCTCCAGACCGCGCTGCAGCTCGGCGCGGCGTACATCAAGCGCGACAAAGGCGGGCGTGAGCTGTGTGCGCCTTACGTGCTCGGCAAATGGCCTTACGAGCTCGAGCCGTTCAACCACGCTGTGGTCATCTCGCGCGATTCCACCGTGCAGGCGGAGCCTTCGACCGGCGCCGCCGCGCTCGGCCGGCTTTCGTACGACATCGTCGAAGTCGACGATTGGGAGGTCGACGACAAGGCCGACCCGAAGCAGAAATGGGTGCGCGTGCGCTACGGCAATCGCAACGGCTACGTCCTCGAAGAGCACGTGCGCAGCCCGATCGAGCAGGCGGCGTGCTTCGTCAAGGCGGGCAGCGGCTGGAAGATGACGGGGTTTGCGCCTGCGGGCGGGGAATGACGGTCGCGGAGTAGCGACAGGCTCAGGCCTTGCGCGCGCCTCACACCTCGAGCCGCACGATCTCGGGCTTTAGCTGACCGTCCGTGATGCGCAGGCGCGCAACGGTAATCGGGAGCTTGAAGCGGCGCGGACCCGCGCTTCCCGGATTGAGATAGAGCACGCCGTCCCTGAGCTCCGCGACGGGTTTGTGGGAATGCCCGGTGATGACCGCAGCCATGCCCGCCGCGGCCGGTTCGATATCCAGGTCGGCGATGTCGTGCAGGAGATAGGCGTACACTCCTCCGAGCTCGACGACTTCGGTCAGCGGCAGCGAGCCCGCCCATGCATCGCGGTCGTTGTTGCCTCGAACCGCGTGCACCGGTGCAATTTCGCGCAGGCGGTCGAGGACTTCAGGCCTGCCGATGTCCCCGGCGTGGATGATGAGCTCGCAGCCTTGCAGCGCAGCAAGCGCCTCTACTCTCACGAGGCCGTGGGTGTCGGAAATGACGCCCACCTGTTTGGTAGAATGACGGCTGGATACAGGGGTGGACGACATGGAAGACTTCGGCAAACTCGTTCTGCGGCTGGCGTTGGGACTTCTCGTGTTACTGCATGGAATCGCGAAGATCAAAAGCGGTATCGGGTTCCTGACCCCGATGGTACAGGGCATCGGCCTGCCGCCGTGGTTTGCTTACGGTGTTTTCCTCGGCGAGGTGCTCGGGCCGGTCCTATTGATCCTCGGTCTTTTCGCCCGCACCGGCGCCTTCCTCATCTTCGGCAACATGATATTCGCTCTGGTCCTGGTGCACCGTCCCGAGCTTTTCACGATGGGCAAGCAGGGCGGATACGCGCTCGAGCTCCAGGCGATGTACCTCTTTACCGCGCTCGCGCTGGTTTGCATGACGCCGGGCCGCTACGCGATTTCAAAACGCTTCTGAGCACCGCCGGTTCTCCGGTGCCGGCAGCGGAGAACCGGGCCGCAGCAGGGGCGGCAGAGCGATGGATACATCGCCGAAGGAAAGGAGGTCTCGGAGGGAAACCCATGGGTTTCCCTCTGAGGCGTTCACCGAGCGCGGCTGCGGGCGCTTTTTGCCCGCATGGCTTCATCGCCGCGCGTTTCCCTCCTTGGCGTTTACCGGTAACTAAAGTCTTGCAGTCTGCGGCTGCGACTTTAGTTACTTCACTTTCTTCTTCAGGTCCTGCGCCATCTTCAGGTGTTCCTGGAGCGTCGGGAGCGTCTTCGCCGCGAACTGGCGCACCTCGTCCGAGTCGCCTTTCTTCGAGGTTTTCTCGAAGAGCTTCACCGCTTTCTCGTGATCTTCCACCATGGCCTCGGCATATTCATGGTCGAAGCGCTTGTCCTTCTTCGACAGCTCCTTGACCAATTTGGCGTGCGATCCGGTCGGCGCCTTCGGCAGGCTGACGCCCATCTTGGTCGCGATCGGCGCGAGCTCCTGGTTGGCCTTGGTATGGTCGTCCACCAGGCGCTGCGAGAAGGCCTTGACGTCGGCATTCTGCGATTTCTGCTGCACGACCTTGCCCAGCTCGATCTCGGCGAGGCTGTCGTTCGCGGCGTCCATCATGAAGCTGGCGTCGCTTTTGGATGCTTTGCCGTCGTTGGACTTCTTGTCGGCGGCATAGGCGCCGAATGACAAAATCAGAGCCAGAGCTGCAAAAATCGACCGACCCAGTACCTGTGCCATGACGCCTCCAGACGGAAAAAGCGGCCGACGGCCGCGAGCGCGCCTGTGGCAGCAAGCTGCATGCCACGCGCGCTCGCGGCTGGGCCGCCGATAAACGAACGGGGACACCGTGGTTTCCGTCCGTGTCGTTATCAGCGAGGGAAAGCCTGGTTTCCTTCGTGTCGTTAACGGCGAGCCGCGCGAAGCGCGGCGCTCAGCCCGGATGCGGCTCGCGCGTAGGCGTCGCAGCACCGCTGCGCGCGGCTCCGTGCGCGGTGCTCGTCCCGGCTCTTGCACCGAAGACCATCTCGGTGAGCCAGTTCACCAGGATCCCGGTATAGGCCCGCTGCGCGGGCGCGTGCGACAGGCCGTGATCGGCGCCGGCGATGACGCGATAGGTCAGCGAGTGCGCGTGCGTGCACGCTTCGAGATAGTTTTCGATCGTGCGATGCGGCACGATGTCGTCGTGCTCGGATTCAACGACGAGCACGTCGCCCTTGAATCGGGCGCACGCGTGAAGCGCCCGATTCTCGCCCGGATGGACCTCGCGCCGCCGGTACGCATGCAGGTCCGCCGCCTTGTGGAGCTGCTTCTTGGGCATGTCCCAGTTCGCATCCTCATACAGCGCCGGCACGCGCAAGGCGAGCCAGCGCACCGGCCGCAGGGTCGTGAGTATCGCGGCGAGGTATCCGCCGTAGCTGCTGCCCACGATACCGATAGCCGTTTCATCCACGGACGGATGGCTCCGAAGCTCGTCGTAGGCGGCGAGGACATCGCGCAGATTGTCTTCGCGCGTGACGCACGCCTGCTGCGGCTCGTTGCGCGCGTGCCCGCGCAGGTCGAACGTGAGCGAGATGCAGCCCAGCGCCGCGATCTCGCGAGCGCGCGCGAGATACTGCTGCTGGCTGCCGCCCCAGCCGTGAACGCAAAGCAGCCCGGGAATGGTGGTCGCCGGCGCGATCAGCGTCCCCGCGATGTGCTCGCCGTCGACTGCGAGCTCGACCTTGCTTTCATGCGTAGGCATACGGCTCGACCATCGTGTACTTCGTGATTCGGTCGACTTTCTCGTCGACACCGCGGAAATACACCGTGGCCTCGGGCGGCGGCTCGCTGTCGCCGTACACCTCGACGCACCACGCACGCACCGCATGAAGCGCGGGGTCTGCGCGAAAACGCTCGAGCGCCGCGACTTCCGCGCCGCTCGCGCCGCCCACCCGCCAGGACTGCTCGAGCACGCCGCAGCGCAGCGCGCCAGCGGCGTCGCGTCCCTGCACGATGTCGTAGTTGCGGCGCGAGGCGAAAAACCCCGGGAAGCACGCGTGCGCGGCAGTGTCGTAGGTCTGCGCGTGCATCACTGCGCGGCGCATGTCGACGGTCATGTCGAGCGCGAGCACGGCGTCGAAGCCCCCGCGCGCGACCATGAGGCTCGATCCGCCGTAGACCTCCTCGCCGCGATTGTCGATCGCGAGACTCTGGATTCCGTAATAGGTCGCGACGAGCTCGGCGATTCTCACCTGGCCGACGCTGAAGGTGGAAACGTCGCTGAGATTCTGCTCGATCGCGACGCCGCATCGGGCGAGCTCGAGCGGGTCGATCTGTGCGATTGCCGCTTTCAGCTCCGCCAGCCCGTTCACGATGGTCTGTCCCCTCCCGCCGAGCGCGAGCGCGGGCTTCACGCGCACAGCACCCAACGCGAGCAGCCGGGCGCCTGCGCGCACGGCGTCATCGGCGGTGAACGCTGCGTACCCTTCGAGCACCGCGTGCCGCACCGCCTCGGGAAACTCATGCGACCAGCCTCGCGGCGCGTGAGCGCGACGCTCGACGAGCGGGTGCGTGATCGTCTTGGTCGCGGCGAACGCATAAGGCACCACACCGCCGAACAGATCGTCCTCGCTGCGGATTCCGAGCGCCGCGGCGGCATCGCACCCGACGATCGTGCGGCTCGGCACGTAGTACAGCGCACCCGTGTACGCCGCGTGGCCGTCGAACTCGCCGCCGAAGCTGCAGCCTTTCAGCGCCGCGACCTTCCCCGCGAGCTTCACCCGGGTAACGCACTCGTGCGAGCTCGGGTTGTATCCCTCCGCCGGCGCGTAGGACACCACCACGCCTGTTGCCGGGCAGGCGCCGAGCACCGCGTCCGGCGCTGGGTAACCACTCGTCAACGGATCGATTTGCATCGCGTTTCTCCTAATGCACGCAGCGTGGCAGCAAAACGACGCAAAAAGCGGACCGACGCGGTTTGCGGCGCATAGTGGGCGCTCATACAATCGGTCGCATATCGGTCATCAGGAGCGTTCGCATGATCACGCGCACCATGCTTTTCACATTGCTGTTGGCCGGCGCATCGGTCGCCGCTGCGCAGACGCTCTACAAATCCACGATGCCGGATGGGAAAGTCAGCTACGGCGAAAAACCCGTGCCCGGCGCAAAGAAAGTGGAAACGATAGAGGCGCCGCCCGCGAAAACCGGGGTGACTCTCGTCAGGCCGGAAGAAAAGCGCAATGAGCGTGCGCTTCCGGCTGCAGCGCAGCAATCCGAGCTCCCCCAGGCGCGCCAGAACCTGCAGAAAGCGCAAGCCGCCCTCGAAGCCGGCAAGGAGCCCCTGCCCGGCGAACGTACCGGCACGGCCGGCGGCAGCAGCCGTCTCACCGATGCGTATTTCGAGCGACAGAAGGGTCTCGCCGCCGCCGCGGAGGCTGCGCGCAAGCGGGTCGAGCAGCTCGAGACCGCGCGCTAACCGTTATCGGTAGACAGCTAAGGAGGGGGGCGTACGTAATAGCGAGCGAATTTTATGAAGGCGATCTTGCCTTCATAAAATTCGATTGAACCAGGCGAGCGAGAGCAGGGCGGAGGTCACTGCAAGCACCGCCGCCAGCGCTGAAAAAAGCGCGGTCACTTCGGTTTCCTTCTTCTCGAGCACGAAGCGCGAGCTCAGCGCGCTATAGACCTTCTTCAGCTCGATGGCGTTGCCCGCGTAAAAGTATTCCCCATGGGTGAGGGCCGCGACGTTTTTCAGCGTGTCCTCGTCCAGGCGCACGCGCATGCGCCAACCTTCGAAACCCATGACTTCGCCGTCGGGCGTTCCGATGCCGACGGTATAGACGCGTATGCCGCGGTCTGCGGCCACGCGCGCGGCTTCCATCACTTCGGGACCGGTGGTGCGCTGGCCGTCGCTGATCAGGATGATTGCAGCCGAAGTCGTGGAGCCCGGCTGCACCGGCTTGGGCGTGGCCTTCTCCGCATCTTTGTCCGTGCCCTTCGAGGCGTCCATCGGCACCGAGACCGGCTTGCGGCGTCCTTCGGCCCCCGTGCCGACCGATTCGAGCGTAATGCCGTCGTCGGGGAAGATCGCACCGAGCGACACGATGATCGCGCTGCCGACCGCGGTGCCTCGCTGCAATTGCAGCCTTTCGATCGCGGCGAGGATGTCCTCGCGGTTCTGGGTCGGATGCTGCACGACGAGTGCCGTTGCTGCGAAGGCAACGACGCCGAGCCTCGTGCTTCGCGGCTGCTCTTCGACGAAGGTTCGCGCCGCCGCCTGCGCCGCGGCGAGCCGGTTGGGCTCGACGTCGGTCGCGCGCATGCTTCCCGAGACGTCGATCGCAAGCATCACGGTCTCGTGCTGCGAAGGCAGGCTGATGATCGCCGCCGGCCGTGCGATCGCAACGATCATGGCGATCAGCGCGAGCAGGAACAGCGCCGGCGGTATGTGGCGGCGAATCGCGGACGCTCGCCCGACAGCCTCCCTGAGCATCGCGAGACTGGCGTAGCGTGCGACGGCCTTGGCCTTGCGGCGCACGACGAAGAGGTAGCCCGCGACGACGAGCGGCACGACCAGCAGCAGCCAGAGGAGCTGGGGCCACAGAAAGGTCATCGGTTCGCCCCCAGATGCAGGGGGAGCCCGCCCCCCGCCGCGAGACGGCTGCGGCGCTTGCGAAGATCAGTGAAGCGCATCAGCGCGTCGACCAGATCGTCGTCAGTCGAGAGCTCGAGCGCGTCGATTCCGGCGTCGCGAAATGCGCCGCGCAACGAGGTCTCGCGGCGCTCCGCCGCTTGCGCGAAGCGCTTCCTGAAGCCGCGGTCGTGGGTGTCGACGAAAAGCTGCTCGCCGCTTTCCGCATCCTGCACCACGAGCATGCCTAAATCGGGCATCTCCATTTCGAGAGGGTCGTAGAGACGAACCGCGATCGCTTCGTGGCGCTGCGCGATGTGGGCGAGCGGCTGCGCCCAGCCCGGCGCGCTGATGAAATCCGAGACGATGAAAACAAGCGAGCGCCGCTGCATCACCTGAAACGCGCTCTGCATGAACTGCTTCAGGTCGGTCGCCGCCGAGCGCTCGGGTCTCGCGCGCGCGAGCATGCGATGGAGTATGTGCAGCACCTGCCGCCTGCCGGTGCGCGCGGGGATCACGGTGTCCACCGCGTCGCCGTAGAAGACGGCGCCGACACGGTTGCCGTGGCGTGTGAGCAGGCGCGCGAGCACCGCGACGAATTCAGCCGAGAGCGAGCGCTTTCTGACGGTGCCCGAGCCGAAGTCGAGCGACGGCGACAGGTCGAGCAGAAACCACGCGGTGACTTCGCGGTCCTCGTAGTACTCGCGCACATACGGAGTCTGCAACCTCGCGGTCACGTTCCAGTCGATGTGGCGCACGTCGTCGTTGTACTGGTACTCGCGAAGGTCGGCGAGATCGAGTCCGAAGCCGCGAAACAGGGTGCGGTAGTCGCCGTGCAGCAGTCCATCGAGGCGCCGCAGCACCGTCCATTCCAGACGGCGCAGCACCGTCTCCGGATCGGCGCTTCTTGACGCCGGCGCTATTCCGGCGTCAAGACTTCCTGCCGGCGCTTTCCCGGCCTCAACTGCTGGAGGCGACTCTGACATGGGCGTCGAGCGGTTTATCCGGCGCGGCGATGTGGCTCATGATGCGGCGGACGATCTCGTCGGCGGTGATCGATTCCGCGAGCGCTTCGTAGGTGAGCACGAGCCGGTGCCGGAGCACGTCGGGCATCACGTCCATCACGTCTTCGGGAAGCACGTAATCGCGCCCGCGCAAGTACGCGAGTGCGCGGCCGCATTCGATGAGCGCAATCGATGCGCGCGGGCTCGCGCCGAAGGAGATGTATTTCTGCATGTCCTTGATGCCGTAGCGCTCGGGATTGCGCGTGGCGGCAACCATGCGCACCGCGTACTGCGTGATCGACGGATCGACGTAGCCGTTGCGGCACTCCTTCTGCAGCACCGAAAGCTGGTCGGTCGTCGCGACCGAGCTGACCGCTTTGGCCACGCCGGTCACGCGCTCGACGATGACGAACTCTTCTTCCTCGCTGGGGTAGCCGACGATCACTTTCATCATGAAGCGGTCGACCTGCGCTTCGGGCAGCGGATAAGTGCCTTCGGTCTCGATCGGGTTCTGGGTCGCCATCACGAGGAAAGGCTCGGGAACCTTGTGGGTCTCGCCCGCGATCGTCACCTGGCGCTCCTGCATCACTTCGAGCAGCGCGCTCTGCACCTTCGCCGGCGCGCGGTTGATCTCGTCTGCGAGCAGGAGATTGGTGAACACGGGACCGAGCGAAGTCGTGAATTCGCTCGTCTTCTGGTTGTAG
>JAQGMV010000230.1 GCA_028292225.1 Betaproteobacteria bacterium | reverse complement strand
GTTGAGGCCGCCGCCGGGGAGGCTCGTGTCGAAGCCGCCGGCGCCGCCGCCGTGCGAGGTGCTCCCGATGTAATAACGGCGCACGTTCGCGGGCAGCGGGATGTCTTCCTTCGCGCTCGTTCCCACCCACTCGGGGCCGAGCTTCAGACCCCAGATCTCCGCGGCACCGAAATGCTCGATGACTTTCGGGCAGGTCTTCGTGGCGTTACAGCGGTCGAGGATGCTGCGCGTCGGCAGGCCGCGCGCTTGATCGGGATACGGCACCCACCACTGCGGGCCTTCGCTGCCGGCCTGGTAGAGCTCGAGCACGCCGTCGGGCTGCGCCCAGCGGTAGTTGAGCGCGATCCTGCGGCCCGCGATGATCGGCCACATGCCGTCGTGCACCTGGCGCTTCGCTTCATCCTGGTTGAAACCGAGGTGCAGCCAGCCCCTGAGGTAATTGCCGGATTGCGAGCGGCCGCGCGTGATGCTCGACGTGATGCGTCCCGCCAGCGGGTTGGCGATCCCTGCATCGTCCTTCGCCGCATATCTGAAGAACGATGCGACGTCGCGCCACGCGGCGAAGCCGATGCCGAGGACGTAGGGGTCTTTCGCGGTGTAGACGACCTGATACAGCTTCGCCGGGTTGAAGCCGCCTCTGAGACAGATCTGCACCGGCAGCGCGGTCAATGGCACGGGTGCATCGAATGTCCCTCCGCCGCAGAACTTCCAGTCAGCCGCTGCGATCGGCGTCTCGCCGGTCACCACACCTTCCATCGATTCGTGATCGCGTGAGACGAGCGTCGCTTTCGACGTGTCGAGCGTCGCCGGCATGTAGGGCACCGGATTGGTCTGCACGATCAGCGGCTGCGCGCCGGCACCCGCGCGATTGATGATCCGCGCGAAGATACGGCCGGTGATCGGCGAGCCGTTCGCATTTTTTGCGATCGGGACCTGAAGCCAGTGATTGGCGCCGACGGTCATGTTCGGCCGCACCGTGGTCCCGAGCTTGTTGCCGAAGCCGGCGTTGTCGCCCTGCCATGCGCTCGCGAGCCCCACGTCGCCGGTCTCGCGCTCGCGGGAGTCGAGCAGCACCGGCCTTCCGCGGTTCGGAACGTCGTGCCACATCATCCCGCTCGCCTTGCTCATGTCGACGGGTTTGGTGATCACGAACGACGCGACATATCGCACCTTCCCGTCGGCGTCTTTGCCGAGCCCGATGTCCTGGATGGTCCGGTTGAGCGGGTCCGTCGGGTCGAGCTCGCCGAATGCGCGGCCGGCGATCTGCTCGTACTGGCCTGCGTCGCCGAAAGACGTGCACGCAGCGCCTTTGCAGAACGCCGGCACTGTTTCGTCGATGACGATTTTAGTGACGCGCGCGTGCGACGACGTCGAAAACACGACAACAGCGGCCACAGCCGCCCAGGCTTCGGATCTCATTGATACTCCTCCTGCCGGCAGTTTTTAATGCCGCCGTTGATGACGCGCAGCGATCTGCCGCACGCCGAATTATGTGGGCGCTTTCTTCGAGGGTGCGCCTTTAGCCGCCTTCTTCGAGTCGCCCTTTTTGCCTTTTGCCGGCGGCGGGTCCGATGACACGCTCTTCGTGAGCTTCGACGTGTTCTTCTTGATGATCTCCGCGGTCTTGGCCGCGTTGTCTGCGAGATACTTCTTCGTGTCGGCGAAAAGGCTTCCGGACTTTGCGGGCTTTTGTGCGGCTTTTGATTCCTTCGCTTTGGCGGTCTTGGGCTTATCCGCCGCGCAAGCTTCCGGCGATGCCCACGCGAACAGCATGGTCGCGATCGCGGCTGCGATCGAAGCTTTCACCACGATCCCCCCTTAGGCTGGGCCGACGCGTCGCCCTGCACCTGCTTTGCATCGGCCTGCGTGCTCATCGCGATCCATCCCTGACAACCGGCGAAAAGCTTAACACGCCGGGACAATGCCTCGATTGACACTGCCGAAAGCGCAGGACTATATTCCGCTCGCGCCGCCGCAGAAGAATAACGACAGCGTGCGCGCTCCCTCCAACACCCGGAAGATCCCCGAAGTGGCCATCCTCAAAGTCGGCAGTGCGCAGGTCGAGTATCGCCAAAGCGGCAGCGGGCGCGATCTCGTGCTGCTGCATTCGCTGCTCACCGACATGACGGTGTTCGACGGGATCGCCCCGGCGCTTGCAGAATCGCGCCGCATCACGCTCATCAACCTGCCCGGTTACGGCGCATCGAGCCCGATCGAGGCGACGGGGATAGCGCAGTATGCCGATCACATCGCAGCGACGCTGCATGCGCTGGAGCTGACCGCGGCCACCGACGTGTTCGGAAACGGTTTTGGCGGTTTCATTTCGGTTGCGCTTGCGATTCACCACGGCGCGAACCTCGGAGACTTCCTGATCGCCGATGCGCTCGCGGCTTTTCCGCCGCCCGCGAAAGAACCTTTGCGCGCAATGGCCGCGCGCGTCGAAAGCGAAGGTATGGCCGCAGTGCTCGACGTCGCGGTCAAGCGCATGTTCCCCGATGCGTTCATCGCGGCGCACCCGGAAGTCATCGCGCAGCGGAAGGCGGCGCTGGCTCATGCCGATGCACGTGCGTTTGCAGCCGCCTGCCGTGCGTTGGCTGCGCTCGACTTCACTCCGCTACTGTCCCGCATCACGAACGAAACGCTGGTTGCCGTGGGCGAGCTCGACGCGACCACGCCGCCCACGGAAGCCGAAAAGCTCGCCGCGGGCATCCCGGATGCGCAGTTCCGGACTGTCCCGGGCTGCGGCCACTGCCCGATGCTGGAAAAACCCGCCGAGCTCGTTGCGCTGATCGACGAATTTCTCAGCTGAGCGCGCGCCGACGCGGCTGGCCGGCTCTATTTCCTGCGCACCGCGTACCACGGATGCGGCTGTCCCGGCACCTTCATCCGCAGCGTATACACCGACGTATAGGCGCAGCAGAACAGGGTCCGCAGGTCGTCGCCGCCGAAAGCGAAGTTCACCGCCTGCTCGGGAAACTCGATGACCCCGATCTTCTTCCCTTCCGGCGTGAACACCCAGACGCCGCCCGGCCCGCTGCAGAAGACGCGCCCCTGGCTGTCCACTTTGAGGCCGTCGGGGATCCCGGGACGGTCGCCTTCGTTCATGTCGGCGAAAATGCTTCGGCCCACCATCTTGCCGGCTGCGTCGATCTCCAGAGCGTGGATGTATTTCGAAGAGCGGGTGTTCGCGACGTATAGCGTGCGCTCGTCGGGCGAGAACGCGAGCCCGTTCGGATACTCGCAGAGCGCAACCTGGCTGATGGCGCCGTCGGGCGCGATGCGATACACCGCCGCACCGTCCCAGGTGTTGTCCACGCCCTCGGGCGGCGGGACCTCGCGCTTTGTATACGGCATGCGCTTGTCGGGATCGGTGAAAAACAGGCTCCCGTCGGAGCGGCACACCACGTCGTTCGGCTTGTTGAAGCGCCCGCCCCTGTAGCGCTCCGCAATCATCTCGACCTTCCCGTCCGCGCTCAGTCGCGACACCCCGCGCGCGTTGTGCTCGCAGTGGATGAGGCGGCCCTGGAGATCGAACGTGGTGCCGTTGCCTTCCTGCGTTTCCCTGACGAGCTCGGGCTTTTTCCCCGGCGTGATCCGGTACAGCTTGTTCGCGCGAAGATCGACGAAGTAATAGAAGCCGTCCGGATGCCACAGCGGCCCTTCGGTGAAGGTGAAACCGGTCGCGAGACGCTGCGCTTCGGCGGTCTCGAGTATGTCGGGTAAGTCGTTGGCTTTCGCCATGTTCCGCTCCTGCAGTTCGTTGGATTACGCGCGCTCGCGCAGCGACTGGCCTGCATCGATCGTGATCACCGTGCCGCTGATGTACGAAGCCCGCGCGGAGGCGAGATAGACGACGAGGTCGGAGACTTCGGATGGATTTCCGGTGCGCTTGAAAGGCAGGGTCTCCGAGATCCGGGCGAGGATTTCCTTCCAGCGCTTTCTGTCGCCGAACTCTTTCTCGGCCTGGTCCTCCATGTGGTCGATCTGGCGCTCGGTGAGTATCCGTCCGGGGTTCACCCCGACGACACGGACGCCGTGGTCGACGCTCTCGCTGCCCAGGGCTCGCGTGAACGCGATCAGCGCCGCGTTGCCGCTCGTGCCTGCGATGTAGTTGGAGCGATGGCGCTCACCTGCAACGCCGATCACGTTCACGATGACGCCCGAGCCGCGCCTCGACATGTGGCTGTAGATCTCCCGCGTCAGGTTGAAAAAGCCGAAGAGCTTCAGGTCCCAGCCGCGCCGCCACTTCTCGTCGCTCAACTGCATCAGGCTGCCCTGCGGAATCGCGCCCGCGTTGTTCACCAGGATGTCCACGTCCGCACAGGCTTTGCCGAGTGCGACCGCGTTCTCGGTCACGCTCAGGTCGAGCGGATGAATGGCGACTTCGGTCCGGTATTCGGCCGCGATCGCGTCGGCCGCCGCCTTGAGAGCGGGCTCGCTGCGTGACGCGATGTGCACGCGGGCGCCTTCCGCCGCAAACCCGCGCGCGCATGCGAGGCCGATGCCTTTCGACCCGCCGGTGATCAATACCTTCTTGCCCCGAAGCTCCAGTTCCATGACTTCCCCTCCCTGTTTATGTTTGCAGGTATCGACGTTGTATTATCACTCAGGCGGCGCGGCGCCGTTCGAGGGCGCCGCGAGAACAACTGCCGGAGGAGTCGTCGTGACATCGTCTCGGGACTGGGTTCGGCGTTCGTGCTTCGACT
>JAQGMV010000229.1 GCA_028292225.1 Betaproteobacteria bacterium | reverse complement strand
CTTGACATCCTGCACGCACCGCTTATCCGAGACGAGCAGGGCGTCGGGCGTGTCGACGATGATCAGATTTTTGAGGCCGACGGCGGCCACTACTCTCGAGTCGCTCTGGACGTAGCAATCGGTGGAGCCCACCATGATCGCTTCCCCGGATACGCGGTTGCCGTCGGCATCGGCCGGGGTCAGCTCGCCGAGCGCACTCCACGAACCGATGTCGTTCCACGGAAAATCGGCGCGCACGACCGCAACGTCGCGGTGCTTTTCCATGACGGCGTAATCGATCGAGACGTCCTTGAGCGCCGAAAACAGGACAGGGTGAAGATCGAGCTTCGCGACGTCGTGCCTGTCCGTCGCGTTCCAGCACGCCTGCGCGGCTGCATAGACTTCAGGCTCGCACGTCCTCAGCGCGTCGAGATACGCCTGCGCGCCGAGGCAGAACATGCCCGAGTTCCAGAGAAAGCGACCGCTGGAGAGGAACTCCGCGGCCACCTCGGCGTTCGGTTTCTCGACGAAGCGCTTGACGCCGTAGCTGCCTTTGCGGGCCGCGGCGGCGCCGCACTCGATGTAGCCGTAACCGGTTTCTGCCCGTGTCGGCGTCACGCCGAAAGTGACGAGGGTTCCGTGGCGCGCGAGCCTTTGCGCGTCGTCGACCGCGGTGCAGAACGCCGCAGGGTCGTCGATGAGATGGTCCGCAGGCAGGACGAGCAGCTGCGTGTCCCCGCCGTAGAGCGCCGCCGCGTGAAATGCCGCCATGGCGACCGCCGGCGCAGTGTTGCGTCCGCACGGCTCGAGTATGAACAGCTGCCGGTGCGAAGTGGCGCACTTCTGAAATTCGTCCCGGCTGAGAAAGTAATATTCCCGGTTGGTGACCGTCACTACGGTGTCGACGCCTTCGATGGACGCGGCTCTTTCGAAAGTCTTCTGAAGGAGACTTTTGCCGTCGGCGAGCCGGATGAAAGGCTTCGGATACGCTTCGCGCGAAACGGGCCACAGCCGCGCACCGGCACCGCCGGAGAGGATCACAGGCACTAGCATGAGAATACGGCTCCGGCTTTGATGACAGCAAATTGTAGCTGAGCGCGCAGAGGCATACAGCGGCCGGGGGGGGTGTCTCGCTGCTATAATGCCGCCAAACTGCAATTCTTCGGCTTAATATGGCAAAAAAAGCGCTTATCACCGGAATCACGGGCCAGGACGGGTCATTTCTCGCCGAGCTGCTGCTGAGTAAAGGCTACGAAGTCCACGGCATCAAGCGGCGCACTTCGCTGTTCAACACCGACCGCATCGACCATCTCTACGAGGACCCCCACGTCACCGATCGCCGTTTCGTGCTGCACTACGGCGATATGACCGATTCGAGCAGCCTGGTCCGGGTGATCCAGCTCGTGCAGCCCGACGAAATCTACAACCTCGCGGCGCAGAGCCATGTCGCCGTGTCGTTCGAGGAGCCCGAGTACACCGCCAATTCCGACGCGCTCGGCGCGCTGCGCGTCCTCGAGGCGATGCGCATACTCGGCCTCGAGAAGAAGACGCGCTTCTATCAGGCGTCCACTTCCGAGCTGTACGGCAAGGTGCAGGAGATTCCGCAGAGCGAAACCACGCCATTCTATCCGCGCTCACCGTACGCCGCTGCGAAGTTGTACGCCTACTGGATCACCGTAAACTATCGCGAGGCCTACGGGATGTTCGCGTGCAACGGGATCCTCTTCAATCACGAATCGCCGGTGCGTGGAGAGACGTTTGTCACCCGCAAGATCACGCGCGCACTGGCGCGCATCAAACTGGGTCTCCAGCAATGCCTCTACCTGGGCAATCTCAATGCGCTGCGCGACTGGGGCCACGCGAAGGACTTCGTGATCGCGCAATGGCTCATGCTTCAGCAGGACAAACCCGAGGATTTCGTGATCGCGACGGGAGAGCAGCACAGCGTGCGCGAGTTCGTGGAGGCGGCGTGTCAGCATCTCGGAATCGGGGTGACCTGGCGCGGCGAGGGCGAGAACGAGAAAGGCTACGACGCGTCGGGCAAATGCATCGTCGCGGTCGATCCGCGGTATTTCAGGCCGACTGAAGTGGAGACGCTGCTGGGCGACCCGAGCAAAGCCAAAAGGCTGCTCGGCTGGACGCCGAAGGTGACCTTCACCGAGCTGGTTACCGAAATGGTGCAGGAGGATCTGCGCGCGGCGCAGCGCGACGCGCTCGTCAAGGAGCACGGTCACCGCACGTACGATCGCCACGAGTAGCGCGCAGCCGTGTCTCCCGAATCCCGAATTTACGTCGCCGGGCATGCAGGGCTCGTCGGCTCAGCGTTCGTGCGCACGCTCCAGCAGCAGGGCTATCGCAACATCCTTACGCGCACCCGTGCGGAGCTCGATCTCACCGATCAGCGCGCAGTGGGGCGTTTTTTCGACGAAGCCTCCCCTGAATACGTGTTTCTCGCCGCCGCAAAAGTCGGCGGCATCGTGGCGAACAATTCCTTTCCGGCGGAGTTCATCGCGACCAACCTCGCGATACAGAGCAACGTCATCTCACAGGCGCGGCGCTGCGACGTGCGCCGCCTGCTCTTTCTCGGCTCCTCGTGCATCTATCCGAGGGACTGCCCGCAGCCGATCAGGGAAGAGTACCTGCTCACCGGCCCCCTCGAGCCGACTAACCGCCCGTACGCGATTGCGAAGATCGCCGGGGTGGAGATGTGCTGGGCCTACAACAGACAGTACGGCACGCAGTATCTGGCGGCCATGCCGACCAACCTCTACGGACCGGGGGACAACTACGACCTGCAGACTTCGCACGTCCTGCCCGCGCTGATCCGCAAAGTGCATACGGCCAAGGTCAACCGCGCGCCGGAAGTCACGCTCTGGGGAACCGGCACGCCACGCCGCGAGTTTCTCTACACCGACGATCTCGCGGAGGCGGGCGTATTCCTGATGAACCTTCCGGACGCCGAATTCAGCACCCTGGCCGCGCGGCCGGACGGGCAGGCGCCGCTCGTGAACATCGGATGCGGCGAAGACCTGACGATACTCGAGCTCGCGGAGCTCGTCCGTGAGGTGGTCGGTTACTCCGGCGCTCTGGTGCTCGATCGGAGCAAACCCGACGGCACACCGCAGAAGCTGCTGTCGATCGACCGAATCGCTGCGCTGGGCTGGCGCCCTCGCACGTCGCTCAAAGCCGGAATCGCGCTCGCATACGCCGATTACGTGGGCCGGACCGCCGCGGCCTGAGCGCGGCCCGTCCGGTTTTGCACCCGTTAAAATGGCACCGTCGCTACTCTGATCAAGGGCATTTACATCATGAACCATCCCGGCACCCCGCTGCAGACCCTCACCGACAAGCTCATCGCACGCAAGGAAGGGCACATCGGCTGGATCATCTTCAACAACCCGGCACGCCACAACGCCGTATCCCTCGAGATGTGGCAGGCGCTGCCTGTCGTGCTCAAGGCTTACATGGCAGACCCCGAGATCCGCGTGGTGATCCTGCGAGGGGAGGGCGAGAAAGCATTCGTCGCCGGCGCCGACATTTCGCAGTTCAAGGAAAAGCGCTCGAGTCCTGAAGCGGTTGCGCACTATAACGCGACCGCCGACGAAGCGGCCGAGGTCCTCAGAAGTTGCACCAAGCCGACGATTGCGATGGTGCGCGGCTACTGCATCGGCGGCGGTACCGGGATCGCGGTCAGCTGCGATATCCGCATCGGCGCCGATGATGCGCGTTTCGCCGTCCCCGCGGCGAAGCTCGGCCTCGGCTACCGCTTCGCGGGCATCAAACGCCTCGCCGACGTGGTCGGCCCCGCCTTTACCGCCGAGATTTTCTACACCGGACGTCAGTTCAGCGCCTCGGAAGCGTTGCAGATTGGACTGATCAACCGGCTCGTTCCGGCCGCGGAACTCGAGCAGCACACTCGCGAGCTCGCGCAGACCATCGGCAACAACGCGCCGCTGACGATCGCCTCGGTCAAGCGCGCACTGCTCGAGTACGGCAAGGACCCCGCCGAGCGCGATCTGGCGCTGTGCCAGAAAATGGTGGAGGAGTGCTACGCCAGCGCCGATTACACGGAAGGACAGACCGCTTTCATGGAGAAGCGAAAGCCCACCTTCAAGGGCGCCTGACGCACCAGCGGCGGAAATCCGTCGATAGCGTTTACTGCGGGGCGGGCGCTTTGGCGCCGGGAAGCGCTGCCAGCGTGATCAGCAACTGCTCGGCGGCGCGGCGCTGCCCTTGCGCGTTGAGATGCCCTTCGTCAGACGCCCACTCGGCTGCGAGGGCGTAAACCGGTTTGCCCCCGACGCTGGTGTATTCGCGCGTGCCATCCGACCGCGTCGACTCGATGGCTGCGATGTCGAAGATCGGTTCTTTCCCGCGATACGTGGCGAGCAGCAGCTCGTTGTAGCGCGCTCGCACCGCATTGCGATCCCACCGTGTGGGCCGTCCGCGCAGCTTGTTCACCCAGTTGCGCACCAGCGAATCGGTAGTGAGCGGCATCGTCGCGTGCACCACGGTCGCACGAGGCTGACGCGCATGCAGCGCTGCAACGGTTTCCTGATAGCGTCTGAACAGTGCGGCAGCGTCTGTTTTTTCGTCGACGTCGATGAAACAGTATTTGAACAGGAGGACGGGGTCGGGCCCCAGCTCTCCTCGCGCGACATCCAGCATCGCGGCGTTCTTCGATTCGGGATCGGTGTTTTCGCCGATCGGGAATTCATTCAGCACACCGGCGGACGCTACCATCTTTCCGGAAGATATCTGCAGCTTCAGGTCGGGGCGCTGCTGCAGCAAGGCACGCACGCCGTCAACGACATTCGCGCCGAGCGACTGGTGGCCGAAGTAAATCGTCCGGTGCGTCAGCGTCGCCCACTGGTCGGACGTTATCCGCTTCATGTCGTCTGTCACGCCTTGCTCCGCTGTGTCGCTACGCGCCGTGCACGCCATGAGAGCGCCCACGACAGCAACGACGCCGATGAACCGGAGCGCCGCAACCGCCGGTCCGGACGCGATCGATTTCAATAAGGTCGCCATGGTTCGACTGTATAGCAAACGGGCTGTCGCTCGTATGCGCTCGTCAATGAAGTGGCTCTATTTTATCGTTACCCCGACAGCACACGCGAGCGTGACGCCACCAGCCCGGCACCCGTAGTGACATCGTATGGGCCCTCCTTGTATAGTCGCGCAGAAACCAGAGGACCGAATGCTTCGACCGCTTTTTACCCGCCGCCGCTTCCTCCAGGCAGTCGCCGCTCTTTCTGCACCGGTCTGCGCCCCCGCAGCGGCTGCGGATGCGCCCTCCAAATCCCGCGCGACGCGAGTTCCCACGATCAACGTGAAGGACCTGGGCGCGTTCGGCAACGGCAAGCTTCCGGACCTCGCACAGCTTCGCGCGGCAATCCGAGATGCAGCCGAGCATCCGGGAGGAGCCACGATCTTGTTTCCGAGAGGCGACTATTACCTCGGCGCCGCAGACGAGACGACGCTGTTGTCTGCCTCGAATCTCCAGAACATCCGCTTCGTGGGCGAGCAGGCCACCCTCGTATGCAAAAGCGTTAACGGGACTTCGAACATGCTCATGTTCGCCGGCTGTCGCAACATCAGCCTGGAAGGCCTCACTTTCCGCGACGCGGGTTATAACAGGAATCTGCCAGACCTCGGAGCAGTGGCGATCAGGCTGACGGCCGAGGGGCGGATCGGGTGCGAAAACATCTCGATCGCGGATTGCAAATTCGATTCGGTGCACGCGGCGTTTACCTGCAGGGAATCCGAGCAGAAAGGCAGCCGCAACCGGGGCATCCGGGTGACGAACGTCAGCGTCAGGCACGCTGTTTTCGGTTTGAACTTCCAGCACGACGGAGACGATGTCGTGGCGCGCGGACTGCGCTGCGACGACGTGAAGCGCTCGTACTTTCCTTACGGCGTGTCCAGGCACGACATCGAGCTCGAGGCGATCAACAACGCGACGGGATTTACCGACGTGCTGATCAAGTGCTATCACGGCGATACGACGGACATCCGGGTGAAGCTCAAGTCCCGCGCCAAGCGGGGAGGGGACGCGATCGTCTACCTCGACCATCAGAACGAAGCCCGGAACAAGATCATCCGCAACATCGCGCTGGAGCTCGACATCGACGACGTCGATTGCAAGCTCGAGGCCGCCATAGCATTCCGGGCGCTCGACCAAAAATACAATGAAGAGCGCATCACCGATCGCCAGTGGCAGAACATCAGAATAGACGGCGACATCAGGATCTGCGACCAGACGAAGCTCTTCGATTTCCGCAGCGCAAGCAAGACGCCGGGCAGCCTGTACATCGGGCCGCGCCTCGCGCGCAACCCGCGGCTCCCGAGGAGCTTTCCCGGCTTTAACGCCGAAGTTCAGCGGAGCTGAGACGGCGAGACAGGAGGGCGAGGGCGCCGGCCGCAAAAATCACGAGGAAAGGCTCGAGCGGCAACCGGTATCGAAGCGACGAGATCGTCACCACGTGCACGAAAGTGAAATACGCCATCAGTGCATAAATCGGCAGTAACCGGCGCCAACGGTTTCGATACAGCCACGCAGCGGCGATGGCGAGCACCAGCGCCGGTCCGTAGCTCAGGGCGATCACCCAGCCGTACGCGCCCTGCCTGAAACTTTCGTGGTTGGGCACGACATTCCAGAAGCGAACGAACTTGTGTCCTGCGTTGCGCACGAATTGCATCGGTTCCGCTTGCATGTACTCGATCGCGCGGGCCTTGTACCGACGGTCGCGTTCCAGCTCCGGGAGAGCACGGGTCGAGGCCACGAACGGCTCATCCGCGTCGCGATCCCACTCGTTACCGGCGCGGACATTCGCGGGATTGTTGCCGAGGTACAGATTGCTCGATGCACTGGTCGTAAACCAGACCGGCTGATCGAACAACCGGGCGTTGCGTATCCACCACGGCGCGAGGCACAGTCCATAAACGAGCGCCGCGAGCGTCGTCGCTCGCACGATCTCGCGCCACGACCCCGGCCGCAGGATCACGAGCGCAGGCAGCAGCACAGGCAGCCACGTCAGCGTCGCCTTGGTGTAAGTCGCTGCGGCCGCGGCAATGGCGTATACGATGAGCCAGCGGCGCTCGTGTCGGGCCTCCACCCAGCGGTACAGACACCACGTCGACAGCACCAGCAGGAAGATGAAAACCGCTTCGCTCAAGAGCAGGGCCTGAAAAACGACGAACATCGGGTAGGCGAGCACGCCGACGAACGCGAGGCTCGCGGCGCGATCATCATCGAACAAACGCCGGGCGAGGTCCGCGCACAACCATGCCTGAACCACCAGCAAAACCGCCTGCAGGCTGCGCGCCACGATAAAGAGCCCCGCCTCGCTGCCGACGGCCGAGTAGATCGCGCCATACACAAGCCCCAGCAGCGGCATCTCGAAAGCACGATCGTTCCAGACCCAGAACTCGCCCGTCGCAGCGAACTTCACCGCCTCCTCGATGAAACGCTCTTCATCCGGGAAGCGAGTCTGGAAACGGAACACCCAGACGTCCACGATGAGATAAGCGAGCAGCGCCAGCGCAGCAGCCGCGCTCAGCAGGCGACTTGGGCGCCACGAGCGGTTTATCGATGCTGCGGGAATAGCCAAATCGCTCATCCTTTGTCCGTTCGAAAAACCCAGTGCCTCGCGAGTATGAAATTGACTGCCAGCCCCAGCGCCGAGCCCGCCACCAGCGGCACGAGCGCGTGGTGGTCGAGCTCCGGCACGATCCAGATGGCGGCCGTGTACGCGAAAAGGTTCACGAGCATTCCGACGCCCTGCGTGCTCAGATATCGCAGGAGCTCGGGCCAGCCACCACGGGTGCCGAATGTGTAGCGGTGATTGAGCCACCACGTCACCACGACCGCCACTGGAAAAGACACCGCGCGGCACGGCAATGCGGTCCAGTCCCAGCGGTACTGCAGAACCGCGACGAGCGCAGCCTCTACGAAAAAGCCGCACCCGCCGACAGCGCAGTATCGGAGGAACTGAACGAATGTGCGGGAGGTCACTGCGGAGGTAGAAACATCATGGCGCACGGATAGTAAATGAACGCGACCACATTGTGAATGGATAGCCCGGCGTAGGGGAAACCAGGCCCCTGCTCAAATTGACGCTGCTTCGACGCGCCGAATATAATCGTCGGCTCGCGACCCGCTGTTATCTGCGGCTTCGACGCTGTCCTGAGCACGGCTCGCGCCGCGAAGCAGCGAAAGCACATCGGCCGTCCCGCAGCGTCTCTTCTATCCTGCTGTCTTTCCGAAAGACCACACTATGGCATTCGATGCAAACCGGCCCGACCTTACGATAGGCGTCATCGGCACCGGTGC
>JAQGMV010000024.1 GCA_028292225.1 Betaproteobacteria bacterium | reverse complement strand
TGTAGAGCGGCCGGTTGCGCTGTTTCAGGCGGCGTGCGGCGCCGCTGAAGCGCGCAGCCACGGGGTGGTAGACGCGGCTGTAGAACCGGTTGAGCGCACCGACCGGTTCGTTCTCGAGATTCTGCGTCGCGCTCGCGGTCACGATGCGCCGGCTCACCCAGCGATTCACGGCTTGCATCGCGCGAAAGCGCAGCGGCCGCTCGATATCCGCAAGCAGGATGATCCGGGTGACGTCGGTGTCGTTCTCGACGCTGTGGATGTAGGTCTCGTCGAACAGCACCGCTTCCCCGTCTTTCCACCAGTAGCGCTCGCCGTCGACGCTGATCCAGCATTTGTCCGAGTTCGCGGTCACCAGCCCGAGGTGATAGCGCAACGATCCCGCGAAAGGATCACGGTGCGGGTTCAGCGTGCTCCTGGGCGAGAGCAGCGCGAACATCGCGCCTTTCACCACCGGGATCTCGTTCAGCAGCGCGACGGTGCGCGGGCACAGCGCCTGGGCGGAGGCGAGCGGCTGGTCGTACCACTTCAGGTAGAACCGCTTCCACCCGCGCTTGAAGAACGAGTTGAAACCGATGTCGTTGTTGTTGAGCGCGGTGCGGATAAAGCCTTCGTCGTAGAGCTTCAGCGCTTCGTCACGCATCATCTCCCAGTTGGCGGACAGCCGGGCGAGCTCGGGGATCTCGCGCTCGGTCAGCAGGGGCATGGCCGGAACCGCGGAGCACAGATACATCAGCGCGTTGTACGGCGCGAGCAGCGACGAGTGGTTGAAAAGCTGCCGCACGAAGCTGAACCGCACCTTGCCGCGCAGGTGGACGTACAGCACCGATGCGAGGAAGGCCGCGAGGATCCAGTACTTCGGCGCGAGGACGCCCATGGTCACCGGCCGAAGAGCCCGCGCAGCAGACTCGCCGGATCGACCGGCAGGCCGCCGCCTTTAGCCGGCGCCGCGGCGGATGCCGCAGGCTCGGCGGCTGCCGCAGGCTCTTCCCGCATCGCCCTCGCGCCTCGCGGCGCCACGGTTGCGGAGGTCGAAGCAGGCCCGGCGGATGCCGAGACCGCTCGCAGCGTCGGCTCTTTGCCCGAGGGCAGCCGCGACAGGCGCGGGGTGACCGCCTCGGTCACGCGCTGCAGGCGCTCACCCGGGGCCGGGTGCGTGGCGAAGAGCAGTTTCATCGCGTCTTCCGAGGCGCCGCGCGATTGCAGTTTGGTGAGCACGTCCATGAGGCCCTGCGCGCTGTACCCGGCGCGCACCGCGAGCACGACGCCGAGCGCGTCGGCTTCGAACTCGGCGTCCTTGTCGAGCGCCCGCGTGAACACCTCCGCACCGTTGCCGATCAGCTCGTTGACGAAAGCGCCGCGGTTATCGCGCTGCAGGGCTTTCGCGCCGGCGGAGACCGCCGCGCTCTTCTGCAGGACGCTCACGTGGTGGCGGCGAACGACGTGGCCGATTTCGTGGCCGAGCACGCCGGCGAGTTGGGACTCGTTTTCGAGCATGTCGTAAAGGCCGCGTGTGACGAGGATGAATCCTCCCGGCGCGGCGAATGCGTTCACCGAGGCCGTGTCGATCACGCCGAAGCGCCACGGCAGGTCGGAGCGCTCGCTCTGCGACGCGATCCAGCGCCCCACGTGGTTCACGTAGCCCTGCAGCGCGGGGTCGTTGACGAGCTTCGCCGCGCCGAGGGTGCGCCCCGCGAGTTCGCGACCGATGGCGATCTCTTCGGGTTCGTCGATGCCCACGGCGGCCGTGGTGAGATCCTTCGCCACGTCGAGATTACGGCTGTCGAGGAGGCGGTCGAACATCGAGGCGGCGCAGGCCGGCGCCGCCAGGGCGAGGCCGAGGAGCGCCGCAGCGATTGCGTTGAACGAGAGCGTTTTCATTCGCACTCCTTACTTGAAGTAGTCGACCCGCGCAGGCGTGAGGCCCGATGCGCGCGCCGCTTTCTCGCTGTCCTGCTTGCTTGTCGCATACTGGTCGAGGAGGCCCATCTGCGCAGCGTCGAACCGTGCCCCTCGCATGTCCTCTGCGTCCAGGCCGCGTATGCCGATCGTCGCTGTGACGGGGCCGCGCCGCACCGGGGCCGAGGCCGCCGGAGCCCTGGCAGCCGGAGCGCCCGCTTCCTGGAACCGGACGTTGAACGAGAACAGCCAACCCGTTCCCGCGGGCGTCTTCAGGTTGACCCACGCCCCCTTTCGCGCTATTACCTCGCCGGGGGCGCCCTGCTTCAGCGTCGCGACGACGGCGGCGCCATTGCGCGGCTCCGCCAGCAGCTGAGCATCCCGCTCCAGCACCGCCTGCTGTTGTTGGGCCGCAGCCTGCCCGCATCCCAGAACCAAGAGCCAGCAGGCGTGGAAAAGCGTTAAGAGCAGTTGTCGTCCGCTCATGGAAAACCCCTCGAGAAGTGACGCCGGCAGGCTTGATGCGGGCTGCGACGCATCGCCGCAGCGCATTATAAATCACTGCAGAGCGGCACCTTCAGTCATCCGCCATTTTTCGCACGCGGAATGTGACGAGTAATGTCGTACACTTCGGCCACTACAATATGAAACAACGTCTGACGTCGCGTACCTGGAGCGAGTGGTGAGGCCTATTCTGCGGTCGTCCGGACTGATGCCGTTGGCGCTCGTGTGCGTCGCTGCGCATGCCCAGTTTGACCCGGCGCCTGCGCCCGCCCCGGCACCCGCGCCTGCCGCTGCGCCACCGGGCATTGCGGTCCAGATCCCGGGGGTTCCCTTCTCGCCGACCCTCTCCATCCCCATACCGGGCATGCCGCAGGTGCCGGTGCAGCCGCAGGCTGCGCCCTTACAGACCCAGCCCGGCGTCGCCCCGGTCCAGCCGCAGCCTTCGGCCTTCGCGGTGCCGATTCCCGGCGTTCCGGGCTCGCCTACGCTCTCGGTCCCGGTGCCGGGGCAGGCGCCTGCCGCCGCCCAGCCGGGTGTCCGGCCGGCGGCTGTCGGGCCCGTACCCCTGCAACCCGCGCCCCAGGTGCAGGCCCCACCGAAACCGAGCGTCGCCGAGCTGTCTTTCATCATCGACGCCAACGTCAATCCCGACGCGAGCGGACGGCCTTCGCCCGTGCTCGTGCGCATCTACGAGCTGCGCTCCGTCGCCGCTTTCAACCGCGCCGATTTCTTCTCGCTGTACGAGCGCGACAAGGAGCAGCTCGGCCCCGAGCTCGTGAGCCGCGACGAGCTGCCGCTGATGCCCGGCGGCAAGCCGCAGGCGATCACGACGCTGCGCAGCGATACGCGCTACGTGGGGGTGGTCGCGGCCTTCCGCGACATCGAGCGCGCGCGCTGGCGCGCGAGCACGCCGATATTCGTCAATCAAACGACCCGGATGGAGATCACGCTGGACCGCAACGAAGTCGCGATAAGGCTGCAATGAGAGGCTGCAATGATTACTGCAATGAGTGTTGCAATGAGAGAAGCCGCATGACCGCCCCAGCCCTCTACCCCAAATAGCCGGACGCCAACGATGTCATGGAACAGCAAGGTCATCTGGTCTGAAGGACTATTCCTTCAGCCGCAGCATTTCCAGCAGCACGACCGCTATTGGGAACGACACCTCGAAGGCCGCACCCGCCCGCTGTTCGGTTATAGCTGGGGACACGTGAAGCTCGAGCTCGACCGCGCCGCGCTCACGCTCGGCAAAGTGCAGATCACGTCTGCGCAAGGCATCTTCCCCGACGGCACGCCGTTCGACTTCCCTGCCGAAGATTCGCCGCCGACCGCTTTCGACATTCCCGAAGACCTGAAGGACGAAGTGATCGTGCTCGCGCTGCCGGTCCGGCGTCCGGGAGCCGAAGAGACCGACCTGTCCGACACCGCCGAGCTCAGCCTCACCCGGTTTGCGGTCGGCGAACTCGAAGTGAAGGATTCGAACGCCTCGTCGAGCGACAACAGCGTGGTGCAGGTCGGACGCTTGCGCATGCGCCTGATGAGAAAGCGCGAGATCACCGACGCGTACACCACGCTCGGCGTGGTGCAGGTCACCGAGCGCCGCGCAGACAACCAGGTGCTGCTCGGCAAGTCCTACATTCCGCCGATGCTGCACGCCGGCAGCGATTCCATACTCGCGAGCTATGTCCGCGAGCTGCACGGCCTGCTGCACCAGCGCGGCGAAGCGCTCGCCGGGCGCCTCTCGCAGCTCGGTCGCGGCGGCGTCGCGGAGATCGCCGATTTCCTGCTGCTGCAGACGGTCAACCGCTACGAGCCGCTGTTTGCGCATCTCGCCAACCATTCACTGCTGCACCCCGAGCGGCTCTATTCGGTGTGTCTGCAGCTCGCGGGCGATCTTGCGACTTTCAACACGACCAACACCCGCGCGCCGAGCTTTCCCGAATACCAGCACGACAATCTGGAGATGACTTTTCTTCCGGTGATCGCAGCGCTGCGCCGCTCGCTCAGCATGGTGCTCGAGCAGACCGCGATCTCGATCGAGCTTCAGGACCGCCGCTACGGCGTGAAAGTCGCGGTCATCGCGGACCTCGAGCTCGTGAAAACTGCGAACTTCGTGCTAGCGGTCGCCGCGCAGGTGCCGAGCGAACTGCTGCGCTCGCGCTTCCCGACGCAGGTGAAGATCGGCCCGGTCGAGCGCATACGCGACCTCGTGAACCTCCAGCTCCCCGGCATTCCGCTGCATCCCCTGCCTGTCGCGCCGCGGCAGATTCCGTTTCACGCGGGCAGCAACTATTTCGAGCTCGAGCGCGGCGGAGAGCTGTGGAAGCAGCTCGAGCGCTCGGGCGGTCTGGCGATGCACATCGGGGGTGAGTTCCCGGGGCTTGAGCTCGAGTTCTGGGCGATCAGGGGCTAGTCATGAGCCAGAATCCCCTCACGCCTTCGGACGATTCCGACCGCACCGTCATCATCCCGTCGCCCCAGGGGCGGGCCCAGGCGGCCGCGCGCCAGGCACAAGCACAAGCGCAGGTTGCGAGCGATGCGACGGTGCCTTCGCACCTCTCGGGGCTCAATCCGCTCGTCGCCGCGGCCAATCCCCTGCTCGACCTCGTGCCCCAGTTGCGCGCCACGTTGCAGCACCCCGATCCGATGGGGCTGCGCGACGCGCTGGTGCGCGACATCAAAGCCTTCGAAGCGAAGGCGCGCGCAGCCGGAATCGCACCCGAGGCGGTCGTCGGCGCGCGCTACGCACTGTGCACGCTGCTCGACGAAGTGGCCGCCTCCACCCCGTGGGGCTCGGGCGTGTGGGCCAAGCAAAGCCTGCTCGTTCTTTTCCACAACGAGACGTGGGGCGGCGAAAAATTCTTCCTGCTGCTCTCCAAGCTCGCGCAGACGCCCGCGCAGAATC
>JAQGMV010000174.1 GCA_028292225.1 Betaproteobacteria bacterium | reverse complement strand
GGGCGCGAAGATCGGCGTGCTCGGCCTGAACGGCTCCGGCAAGTCGAGCCTGCTGCGCATCATGGCGGGTGTCGACAAGGATTTCGAGGGCGAAGCGATACCCATGCCCAACATGAGCGTGGGCTTCCTGCCGCAGGAGCCGCACCTCGACCCGAAAAAGGACGTGCGCGGCAACGTCGAGGAGGGCGTCGGCGCGACGATGGAGCTGCTCAAGCGCTTCAACGAGATCAGCGACAAGTTCGCCGAGCCGCTCGAAGACGACGAGATGAACAAGCTGCTCGAAGAGCAGGGCGAGCTGCAGGGCAAGATCGACGCGGTGAACGGGTGGGAGGTCGAGCGCAAGCTCGAAGTCGCCGCCGACGCGCTGCGCCTGCCGCCGTGGGACGCCGACGTGAACACGCTTTCGGGCGGCGAGCGCCGCCGCGTCGCGCTCTGCCGGCTGCTGCTCTCCGAGCCCGACATGCTGCTCCTCGACGAGCCGACCAACCATCTCGACTCATTGAGCGTGCAGTGGCTCGAGCAGTTCCTTGCGCGTTATTCGGGAACGGTCGTCGGCGTCACGCACGACCGTTACTTCCTCGACAACGTCGCGGGCTGGATCCTCGAGCTCGACCGCGGCTACGGCATCCCGTACGAAGGCAATTACTCGGCGTGGCTCGACCAGAAGGAACAGCGCCTGGAGATCGAGGAGAAGCAGGAATCGGCGCGCGCCAAGGCGATGAAAATCGAGCTCGAGTGGGTGCGCTCCAATCCGAAGGCGCGCCAGGCTAAGAGCAAGGCAAGGCTCGCGCGGTTCGCCGAGCTCGAGTCCGCCGAGTTCCAGAAGCGCAACGAGACCAACGAGATCTACATCCCGCCGGGACCGCACCTGGGCGACCTCGTCGTCGAGGCCGAAGGGCTCAAGAAGTCTTTCGGCGACAAGGTTCTCTTCGACGGCCTGACCTTCCGGCTGCCCCGCGGCGGCATCGTCGGGGTCCTGGGACCGAACGGCGCAGGCAAGACCACGCTCTTTCGCATGCTCGTCGGCAAGGAGACGCCCGACGCCGGAACCTTGCGCATCGGCGAGAGCGTGAAGATCGCCTATGTGGACCAGAGCCGCGACCAGCTCGACGACACCAAGACCGCGTGGGAGGAAATCTCCGATGGCCTCGACATCATCACGGTCGGCGACTACACCACCTCGAGCCGCGGCTACGCGGGCCGCTTCAACTTCAAGGGCACCGACCAGCAGAAGCTCGTCGGACAGCTCTCGGGCGGCGAGCGCAATCGCCTGCATCTGGCGAAGGTTCTGCGCAGCGGCGGCAACGTGCTGCTGCTGGACGAGCCGACGAACGACCTCGACGTGGAAACCCTGCGGGCGCTCGAAGAGGCGCTGCTCAACTTCCCCGGCTGCGCGGTGGTGATCTCGCACGACCGCTGGTTCCTCGACCGCGTCGCGACCCACATCCTCGCTTTCGAAGGCGAGAGCCAGGTGACGTGGTTCGAAGGCAACCACGCGAACTACATGGAAGACCGGCGCAAGCGTCTCGGCGACGACGCGGATAAGCCGCACCGGATCCGTTTCAAGGGCCTGATGTAAGAAAGGGGGCCGGCATGGGGCGAGTGGGCGTTATCGGCGCGGGGCTCATGGGCACCGCGATCACCCAGCGGCTGATCGGCGCCGGTTTCGAAGTCCTGGCGTACGATCGCGACGCGGACAAGCGGGCAGCCATCGCCCGCGTCGGCGCGAGGCCTGAAGCGACGGCAGGAGTCGTCATCGCCGGCTGCGAGATCAACGTCCTGGCGGTGTTCAACACCGAACAGGTCGAAGAGGTGATCGCAGGGCCCGGCGGCGGACTCGATGCGATCGCGCAAGGCGGCACCGGGGCACGCATCTTCATCGTGACGAGCACGTGCGACCCCGAGCGCCTCGCAGCCCTCGCGCAGCGCGTCGTCCCTCGGGGCGCGCAAATCGTTGAAATGCCGGTCTCAGGGACGAGCCGGCAGGTTGCGAACGGTGACGGCGTCGCGCTCGTGGCCGGCGACTGCGCGACGATCTATCGCGCTGCCGCGGTCATCGACGCCGTCTGCCCGCGGCGGCATTACCTCGGCGCTGTCGGCAACGGCTCGCGCGCCAAGCTCGCAGTAAACCTCATCCTCGGTCTCAATCGGGCCGCGCTCGCCGAAGGCCTCGTCTTCGCGTCGCGCCTCGGGCTCGATCCGGTGGCGTTCCTCGACGTCGCGCGAGGCTCGGCTGCGTACTCCCAGGTGATGGACGTGAAGGGAGACCTCATGGCGCGACGCGAGTACCAGAAGCCTCAGAGCCGCGTGGATCAAAGCCTGAAAGACTTCGCCCTCATGCTCGACCAGGCGCGCGCGACGGGACAGGACCTGCCTTTCGCCGCGGTGTATGCGCGCATGCTCGAGGACTGCGTCGCTCACGGCGAAGCCGAGTGGGACAACGCGGCGATCGCCGAGGCGATCGCGCGGCGGCGATCCTAGCGGGCGCCGCGGATCGTCCTGTCGAGCCCGCGCAGCAGCGGCAGCACCACGTCTATCGTCGGGACTTTCACACCCGCTTCCCGCGCGAAAGCCTGCGTCTGGCCGAGATGCGCTTCGACTTCGAGCCCCCGGCCCCGCAGCACGTCCTGAAGCATCGAAGGCGGCGAGGTCGGACCGGGCGTCGCGCGCGACGCGATCTTCTCCGGATCGATGTCCTTGCGCAGGTCCCAACCGATCGCCGCCGCGACTTCGAGCGTCTCGCGCATGATATTGATGCCGAGGCCCTTGAGGTCAGCGTCGATCGAAAGCTCGTAGTGGCCGAGGCGCGTCAACGCCGCGAGCGTGTTGCCCGAGGCGTTGTTCATGAGCTTGCGCCAGACTTCGGCGCGGATGTCCGCCGGGATCTCCGCGGTCAGGCCGGATTTGTTGAACAGGTCCACGACCGCCTGAAGCCGCGGGGTTTTCTCATCGCTGGGTTCACCAATGACCCAGCGATTCGCGCCGATGTGAACGACCACGCCGGGGCTTACCACTTCGTTGGGCGAATAGATGACGCAGCCCAGCGCGCGCTCGCGCAGCCGGCTCCACAGCGAGCCTTCCGGATCGAGCAGCCGCAGCGGGCCTTTCGCGGTCGTTCGCGCCTGGTTCCACCACCACGTCAGGCCGTTGAGCGGAAACACCGCGACGCCGTCGGGGTTGAGCAACTGCTCGACGGTCGAGGCCAGCGCCGGAACCGAGTGTGCCTTGAGCGTCACGAAGACGACATCCTGTTTGGGCAGCGATGCGGGATCGTCGGTCGCCGCCGCAGGCTTGCCGACGATTTCCTCACCGCCGGATTTCAGGATGATCCCGCGCTTGCGGATCGATTCGAGATGCTCGCCGCGAGCGACCACCGAGACTTCAGCGTGATTCGCGGCGGAAAGGCGCGCCGCGATGTGACCGCCGACTGCGCCGGCGCCGAGAACACAAACTTTCATCTTGAACTCCCTGGTTGGTTTTCTGAAGCTCGCGCTGTTCTAAAAGGAAAGGAGATTCAAGGAGGGAAACCTTGGTTTCCCTCCTTGGCGTTCTCCGCCTCCTGCCGGAGGCCCTCCTTGGCGCTACCGGCTTGAAGGGGCCGGACGCGGCCCCTTCAAGCCGTGAGCTGGCGAACGACCTGCTCGACGTATCTCAGCGTGAGCTCGCGCATCTCTTCAGGCTTCAGGTTGCTGATCGGGTGCGGCAGCTCGATGTAAGAATGACCTTCCATCCCTTTACCCTTGAACTGGAACACGCACGCGTTCCTGAATGCCTGCGTGATGATAACCGTCGCGGGGATCCCGCGTTTCTCGAATTCTATGGTGTCGTGCACACTGCACAACGTACAGGAACCTCATCCACCGACGGCCGCGATCGCGACCTGAACCTCCTTCGCCATCTCATCGATCAGCGCGTCGTTCGCGGGCTTGGAGTAATGCTCCTTGCGTCTCACCACCACGCGCGCCACGCCATGCCGCTCGCGGAGCGCGTCGCCGATCGTCGTCAGGATGAGCTCGCCCTGCTCCTTGGTGTTGTCGAGCAGCCCGACGACTTTGCCCGCAAGGTCCATCGGGCGCGGCGCGGTCGCGAGCTTTGCTTTCCCGCCTCCGGCGGTCGGGTCGATCCAGGGTAATTCGTTCATCGCGTTTTCCTCTGTCAGAAGTGCAGGTCCCAAGACCACAGCAGAAAAGGAAGGGGCGCAAAGGAAAATACAAGGATGCGAAGGTGCCGTTCAAGCGGCTCCCTGCGTGTATCTCTTTGCGTCCTTTCTTTTCGCCTTGGCGTCCTTGGCGTTCATTGCTTTGCCTTTCAAGCTTTGTATTTTCCGTGCACCGCGCGGCTCCCGCCGCTCCACCCGTGGCAGACCGCAGTGCACGGCCCCCAGCCGCCTGCGACGATGAGCTGCAGGTCCTTCGGGTCCTTGATCGCGGGGATGAACTGGTCGTCGTCGTCCGGATTCACCTCGATCGGGAACTGAAGCGCGCGCTCGCGGCGCCAGTTGCCGCCGTCTTTCAGGTCGCGCACCTTGCGTCCGGCGAGCTCGCACAGCGCCTGGTGTACTTCGGCACGCGTCATCCCGGCGCTGGCGCAGATCGTCGCATGCTGAGGGCCCATCGCGACGACCATGTCGGACTGCGCGTGCATGTTCCACGAGCCCATCGCGACCATTGAATCCGCGATGCCTTTCAGGAGGCGCCTCGGCTCCTGGCTCACGTCGTCGAAGCAAAGACGGGGACTTTCCACCATGGCGCAGGTGATCACGTCGTC
>JAQGMV010000147.1 GCA_028292225.1 Betaproteobacteria bacterium | reverse complement strand
CAGCGCGAGATGGAGAAGCTCGAGCGCAGCCTGGGCGGGATCAAGGACATGAACGGGCTGCCCGATGCGCTGTTCGTCATCGACGTGGGCTACCAGAAGAACGCGATCGCCGAAGCCAACAAGCTCGGCATACCCGTCATCGGCGTGGTGGACACCAATCACACCCCCGAAGGCGTGGATTACGTCATCCCCGGCAACGACGACTCGAGCCGCGCCATACGTCTGTATGCGCGCGGTATCGCGGATGCATACCTCGAAGGCCGCAACGACAGCTTGAAAGAGATCGTTACCGGCGGCGACGAATTCGTCGAGCTCGAGGACACCGAGGAAGACGCCGGCTGAAAGCCGGCTGCGCCGAATATGGCCGGCTGGATGCCGCCGCGGAGTGCGACCACCTCCGCGCCGCAGGCGTCGATGCCGGTGCGCTAAAGGGGGCGCGAGCCCCTTTTTTTTAACATCGGAGAACACAGTAATGGCGGAAATCACCGCGGGCATGGTTCGCGAGCTGCGCGAAAAAACCGATGCGCCGATGATGGAATGCAAGAAGGCCCTCACCGAAGCGGCGGGCGACCTGGCGAAAGCCGAAGAGATTCTGCGCATCAAGCTGGGCAATAAAGCGAGCAAGGCGGCGGGCCGCGTAGCTGCCGAAGGCATCGTCGCGATCTACCTGGCGAACGACGGCAAGACCGGCGCGATCGTCGAAGTGAATTCGGAGACCGATTTCGTCGCGAAGAACGATGAGTTTCGCGCCTTCGCCGACGCGTTGGCGAAGCTCGTCGCCGAGCGTAATCCCGCGGACGTGGCGGCGCTGTCCGCACTGCCCGTCGACGGCACGAGCGTCGACGAGCGCCGCAAAGGCCTCATCGGCAAGATCGGCGAGAATATGTCGATTCGTCGCTTCCGGCGCTTCGATGCCGCCGGCCGCCTCGCGAGCTACGTGCACGGCGGCTCGAAGATCGGCGTGGTGGTGGACGTGGTCGGCGGCGACGAGACTCTTGCCAAAGACATCGCGATGCACATCGCGGCGACCAAGCCGCGCGGCCTCTCGGAGAAGGACGTGTCGCCCGAGGAGGTGCAGAAGGAACGCAACATCGCGGCCGCCAAGGCGGCAGAATCGGGCAAGCCGGCGAACATCGTCGAAAAGATGATCGAAGGCTCCGTGGCGAAGTTCCTCAAGGAAGTCACGCTGCTGGGCCAGCCGTTCGTGAAGAACGACAAGCAGACGATCGAGGCCCTGCTGAAATCGAAGAATGCGTCGGTCGGTTCGTTTGCGCTCTACGTCGTCGGCGAAGGGATCGAGAAGAAGAAGGACGATTTCGCCGCTGAAGTGGCGGCGCAGATCGAGGCATCGGGCAAGGCATAGCGCACCGCCTGTGCTTTTCCTTCATCACCCACCGCTACAACGTTCGTTTTCACAGGTTACGCCAGAGTAGAACATGCCCGAGACACCGGCTTACAAGCGCATCCTCCTGAAACTGAGTGGCGAAGCGCTGATGGGCGACGACACCTACGGCATCAACCGCGAGACGATCGAGCGTATCGTCAACGAGGTGGCTGAAGTCTCGAAGCTCGGCGTTGAGATCGCGGTCGTGATCGGCGGCGGGAACATCTTCAGGGGTGTCGCCCCCGCGGCCTCACACATGGACCGCGCGACCGCCGACTACATGGGCATGCTGGCAACCGTCATGAACGCGCTGGCGCTGCAGGATGCGATGCGCCACGTCGAGCTCGTCAGCCGGGTGCAATCCGCGCTCAACATCGAGCAGGTCGTCGAGCCGTATATTCGCGGCAAGGCGATGCGCTACCTCGAGGAAGGCAAGATCGTGATCTTCGCCGCAGGCACCGGAAACCCGTTCTTCACGACCGATACCGCGGCGGCGCTGCGCGGCATGGAAATGAACGTCGAGCTCGTGCTCAAGGCGACCAAGGTCGACGGGGTGTATACCGACGACCCGCACACCAACCCTGACGCGATGCGCTACAAGGAGCTCACCTTCGACGAGGCGATCATCAAGAACCTCAAGGTGATGGACGCGACCGCGCTCACCCTGTGCCGCGACCAGAAGCTGCCGATCAACGTTTTCAGCATCTTCAAGCCTCATGCATTGAAGCGCGTCGTCCTGGGTGAGGACGAAGGTACCATGGTTCACGTATGACCGATGAGCACAGCGTCATGAACTACAACTTGCGGAGGGGCGGCGCATGATTGCCGATGTGAAGAAAACCGCTGATCAGAAAATGAGCAAGAGCGTCGAGGCGTTACGCAACGATCTCGCGAAGGTCCGCACGGGGCGCGCGCATACCGGCATCCTGGATCACGTCTCGGTCGACTACTACGGCACGCCGACACCGGTGCCCCAGGTCGGCAACGTCACGCTGCTCGACGCGCGCACGATCGCGGTGACGCCGTGGGACAAGAAAATGGGGCCGGCCATCGAGAAAGCGATACGCGATGCGGACCTCGGCCTCAATCCTTCGGCGATGGGTGATACGATCCGCGTTCCCATGCCCGCATTGACCGAGGAGCGCCGCCGCGACCTGATCAAGGTGGTGCACAAGGAAGGCGAGGGGGCCAAGGTCGCGGTTCGCAACGTGCGTCGCGACGCGATCCAGCACCTGAAAGAGCTCCTGAAGCAGAAGGACGTTTCCGAAGACGACGAGCGCCGTGCCCAGGACGACGTCCAGAAACTCACCGACCGCTACATCGCCGAGATCGACAAGGTGCTCCAGGCGAAGGAAGCGGATCTGATGGCGATCTGAGCGTGGTCGCGCATACGAGCTCGACCCTGGGCGTTCCCGAGACCAACGGCGTTCCGCAGCACATCGCGATCATCATGGACGGCAACGGCCGCTGGGCGAAGCAGCGTTTCCTGCCGCGGGTCGCCGGCCACAAGCGCGGCCTCGAGGCGGTGAGGGCGACCGTGAAAGCGTGCGTGCAGCGCGGGGTCGAATACCTCACGCTCTTCGCGTTCAGCAGCGAGAACTGGCGCCGGCCGCAGGATGAAGTGAAGTTCCTCATGCAGCTTTTCATCTCCGCCCTCGAGCAGGAGATCGAGAAGCTGCATTCGAACGGCGTTCGATTTCGCGCGGTAGGCGACCTCTCGCGTTTCGAGCCGCGGATCGTGCGGCTCGTCGAAGAAGCCGAAGCGCGCACCGCCGGAAACGACGGTCTGCTCCTGACGGTGGCAGCGAATTACGGCGGGCGGTGGGACATGCTGCAGGCGGTTGCGCGCATGCTGAAGGAACGCCCCGAGCTCGCCGCGGGTTTCGCCGAAACCGACCTGAACCCGTATTTCTGCATGAGCTATGCGCCGGAGCCCGATCTTTTCGTGCGCACCGGCGGGGAGCAGCGCATCAGCAATTTCCTCCTGTGGCAGCTCGCCTACAGCGAGCTGTACTTCACCGACACCCTGTGGCCTGATTTCGATGCGGCAGCGCTCGATCGGGCGATCGCCTCGTATCAGGAGCGCGAGCGCCGCTTCGGCCGCACCAGCGAGCAGGTGCAATCGGGGCGCCGCGTCGCCCGCGTCTCGGCAGGCTGACCGGCGCACAGCCGGCAACGAGCGGGAGTAGCGAAAGCCGTGTTAATGACTCGCGTGGCTACTGCAGTGATCGCGCTCGCGGTCTTCGCAGGAGCGCTTTTCTTCCTGCCTCAGGGCGGGTGGGCGCTTTTCCTGTTGCTGGTGCTCGGTCTCGGCGGCTGGGAGTGGTCCGCGCTGGCCGGATACACGCGCGGGGCCCGAATCGCGTACACCGCATTCCTCGTCCTCTGTGCAGTCGCGCTGTTTTATGCGACACCGTACCTGACCAGCGCCCCTGAACGCATCGACGTCGCCGTTTTCGTGCTGAGCTGTGTCTTCTGGATAGTCGTCGCGCCTTTCTGGCTTGGCCAGCGCTGGCGCACGCGCAATGCCATGCTACTCGGGGTCGCGGGCTGGATCGCGCTCGTGCCGATGTGGCTCGCGCTGGTGCGGCTGCAGCCGACGCCGTGGGCGCTGCTGGTGGTCATGTCGGTCGTGTGGATCGCCGACACCGCGGCATACTTTTCGGGTAAAAGTTTCGGCCGGAACAAGCTCGCGCCGCAGATCAGCCCCGGCAAGACGTGGGAAGGGGCGTTCGGCGCGATGGCCGCGGTTGCCGTGTACTACGGCGTGCTGCTGCTCCTGCTCGAGCCGCAGCAGCGGTACTTCAACGGCATCGCCGGTCTCGGCGTGTTCCTCCTGATCCTGGTGCTCAGCATCGAAGGCGATCTTTTCGAATCATGGATGAAACGCCAGGCGGGCGTGAAGGACAGCGGTCAGCTCCTGCCCGGGCACGGGGGAATTCTCGACAGAATCGACGGCCTGACCGCGACCATGCCGCTTGCAGCGCTCGCTCTCCACCTGCGCTAAAGTTGCGCATGCCCTCCATGCAGAATCTCACCATCCTGGGCTCGACCGGAAGCGTCGGCGCCAACACGCTCGACGTGGTCGAGCGCCATCCCGACCGCTTTCGGGTGGTCGCGCTGACTGCGCACACCCGAGCCGCGACGCTGCTCGCGCAATGCCGCACGCATCGGCCGCGCTATGCGGTGATCGCGCACCCCGACGCGGCTGAGGCGCTCGCGACGGGGCTGCGCGACGAAGGCATAGCTACCGAGGTGCTGTGCGGTGCGGATGCGCTGGAGCGCGTCGCGAGCCTGGCTGAAGTCGACACCGTCATGGCGGCGATCGTCGGCATCGCCGGGTTGAAGTCCACGATCGCGGCTGCACGCGCAGGCAAGAAGCTGCTGCTCGCGAACAAGGAAGCACTCGTCACGGCGGGCGAAGTACTGATGCACGCGGCCCGTGTCGGGGGCGCGACGATACTGCCGATCGACAGCGAGCATAACGCGGTTTTCCAGGCGCTGCCGAGGACCTTCGCGGGCGAACTCGCCGCCGTCGGGGTTCGCCGCATCCTGCTGACCGCGTCCGGCGGTCCGTTTCGGCTCACGCCTTCGGCCGAGCTCGAGCTCGTGACGCCCGATGCTGCGTGCGCGCATCCGAATTGGCGCATGGGACGCAAGATTTCGGTGGACTCGGCGACCATGATGAACAAAGGTCTCGAAGTCATCGAGGCGCGCTGGCTGTTCAACGCCGAGCCGCGTCAGATCGAAGTGGTGATTCATCCGCAGAGTGTCGTGCACTCGCTCGTCGAGTACATCGACGGTTCGGTCATCGCGCAGCTCGGCAACCCGGATATGAGAACGCCGATCGCCCACGCGCTCGCCTACCCCGACCGCATAGACGCCGGCGTCGATTTTCTCGACCTCGCACGCATCGGCGCGCTGCACTTCCAGGCCCCTGACACCGTGCGCTTTCCATGCCTGCGCCTCGCCTACGAGGCGCTCGAGCAGGGCGGGCGCGCGCCGGCGGTGCTGAACGCCGCGAACGAGGTCGCGGTCGAGCGCTTTCTCGCCGGGGCGATCCGCTTTACCGAAATCGCGCAGCTCATCGAGGCCGTGCTGTCGCGCTGCGCGAGCGGTCATGTGCTGACGCTTGACGACGTGCTCGCGGCAGACGAGGCGGCGCGTGCTTGCGCGCAGGGCTGGCTCGCCGAGCGCAATCATGCAGCGGGGAACGCTCGGGCGAGTACTGCGCTCTTATCCAGTGTCACCCGAACCGGGACGCGCTCATGAACCTGCTCACCACGATCCTCGCATTCCTCGTCACGCTCGGCGTGCTCATCATCATTCACGAGCTCGGGCACTACTTCGTCGCACGCTTGTGCAACGTCAAGGTGCTGCGCTTCTCGGTGGGGTTCGGCAAGCCGCTGTGGTCACGCAAGCACGGCCCCGATGCCACCGAATGGGCCGTCGCCGCGTTCCCTCTCGGCGGCTACGTCAAGATGCTCGACGAGCGCGAAGGCCCGGTCGACCCGGCGGACGCGCATCGCGCGTTCAACCGGCAGACCGTGGCGCGACGCTTCGCAATCGTGCTCGCGGGGCCCGTCGCGAACTTCCTGCTCGCCATCTTTCTGTACTGGATCCTGTTCATGCACGGCGTGCCGGGCATGAAGCCTGTGCTGGGAACCGTTCCCGCGCAGACGGCCGCAGCCGCCGCGGGATTCAGGAGCGGCGACACCCTCACCAGGATCGGCGAGGAAACCGTTCCGACGTGGCAGGATGCGCGCTGGCTGCTGCTGCAGCACGCGGTGCGCAAGGATCGCGTCCCTGTGACCGTAAGGAGCGCCGCCGGCGACGTACGGCTGCACGAACTCGATCTGTCCGGGCTCAGCGCGTCGGACCTCGACAGCGATTTTCTGCGCTCGCTCGGGCTCTCCCGTTACAATCCGCCGCTTGCTCCTGTCATAGGCAATGTCGTAAGCGGCGACCCGGCCGAGCGCGCGGGCCTGAAAGTCGACGACGAGATCGTCTCGGTCGACAACCAGCCGGTGCGCGCGTGGGAAGACGTGGTCGCAGCGATACGCGCCCGTCCCGGTCAGCAGCTGAACATGGAAGTACGGCGCGGCGGAGCGAACAGCGTACTGCAGGTGACGCCGAAGGCGTACACCGAGAATGAAAAACCGGTCGGCAGGATAGGCGCGGGTCCGAAGATCGACAGCAAGGCTTTCGCCGAGTTGATGACCGAAGTCAGCTACGGTCCGCTCGAGAGCATGTCGAAAGCGCTCTACAAGACGTGGGACACTTCGGTGTTCAGCCTGAAGATGCTCGGCAAGATGATCGTCGGCGAAGTGTCGCTGAAGAATCTGAGCGGCCCGATCACGATCGCGGATTACGCGGGGCAATCGGCGCAGATGGGCGGAGTGTCGTTTTTTCTGTTTCTGGCACTGATCAGCATCAGCCTCGGCGTGCTCAATCTGCTGCCCATACCGTTATTGGATGGAGGGCATTTGATGTATTATGTGTTCGAAATTTTTAAGGGCAGTCCGGTCTCGGACAAAGCCATCGAAATCGGGCAACACCTGGGCATGGCGTTGTTGTTCGTGCTGATGGCTTTTGCACTTTATAACGATATAAATCGTCTCATCAGCGGCTGATCGATGCATCTTCTCCGTGTCGGTGTTTTAGCGCTGGCGCTCAGTGCGGTACCAGCGCAGGCAATCGAACCATTCGTCATCAAGGACATCCGCGTAGAAGGCATACAGCGGACTGAGGCGGGCACCGTCTTCAGCTATCTTCCCGTCAAGGTGGGCGACACCATGACGGACGAGAAAGCGTCGCAGACCATACGCGCGCTTTTCGCGACCGGTTTCTTCAGGGACGTCAGCATCGAAGCCGAGGACGGCGTGCTCGTCGTGCTCGTGCAGGAGCGTCCGTCCGTCGCACAGATCGAATTCACCGGCTTGAAGGAGTTCGACAAGGAAACGGTGCTCAAGGCGATGAACCAGATCGGCCTTGCTGAAGGGCGCATATTCGACAAGGGCCTGCTCGATCGCGCGGAGCAGGAGCTGAAGCGCCAGTATCTGTCGCGCGGCCGCTACGCGGCGAGCGTGAGCACGACGGCTACGCCGCTCGAGCGCAACCGGGTCGCGCTCAACTTCACGGTTGACGAAGGCGATACCGCGAAAATCCGGCAGGTCAGCATCATCGGCAACCAGGCGTTCAGCGAAAAAGACCTGCTGCGCCAGATGTCGCTGCGCACCCCGGGGATCCTCACTTGGTACAGCAAGGCTGACCAGTATTCGCGCCAGAAGCTGTCGGCGGACCTGGAAACCCTGCGCTCGTACTATCTCGATCGCGGCTATCTGGAGTTCAACATCGACTCGACCCAGGTTTCGATCACTCCCGACAAGAAAGACATCTACATCACGATCGCGCTGTCGGAAGGGCCGAAATACACGGTCTCCGACGTGAAGCTTGCGGGCGAGCTGCTGCTGCCTGAAGCCGATCTTCGCAAGCTGATCACGCTCAAACCCGGCGAAGTGTTCTCGCGCGCGCGGGTCGCCGAATCGACCAAGGCGATCAGCGACCGTCTGGGCAACGAAGGCTACGCTTTCGCCAACGTGAACGCAGCGCCCGATCTCGACAAAGACAAGCGCCAGGCCGCATTCACCTTCTTCGTGGATCCGGGCCGGCGGGTGTACGTGCGGCGCATCAACATCGCGGGCAACAACCGTACGCGCGACGAGGTCATCCGCCGCGAGATGCGCCAGCTCGAAGGCGGCTGGTTCTCGTCGGACAAGATCGCGAAGTCGCGCAGCCGTATCGACAGGCTGGGTTATTTCACCGAGGTGAACGTCGAGACGCCGGCAGTGCAGGGCACCACCGACCAGGTCGACGTCAACGTTTCGATCGCCGAGAAGCCGACCGGCGCGGTGCTGCTGGGGGCGGGTTTCGGCAGCGGCGAAGGCGTGATCCTTTCGGGCTCGGTGACGCAGCAGAACATCTTCGGCTCCGGAAAGCACGTATCGATCGGCCTGAACACGAGCAAGCTGAACACGACTTACGCACTGTCGTTCACCGACCCGTATTACACGGTGGACGGGGTCAGCCGCGGGTTTGACTTGTACTCGCGCAAGGTGGATGCCGCGAATGCAGGTCTGGGTAACTACACGACGCGCACGCTCGGCGGCGCGATCCGTTTCGGGGTTCCGGTCACCGAGCTCGACACGATCAATTACGGCATCGGTTACGAGCGCACCAGCATCAACACGTTCGTCGACAGTCCGCTGGTCTACCTCGATTACGTGGCGACCTTCGGCAGCCAGAGCGACGCGATCCTCGGCACCATCGGATGGACCCGCGACAACCGGGACAGCCTGATTTATCCGACCAAGGGCACCATGCAGCGCGCCAGCACCGAGGTCGGCCTGCCCGGCGCCAGCCTGACCTACTACAAGGCGCAGTACCAGTACCAGCGCTATGTGCCGATCTCGCGCGACTACACGCTCATGCTCAACGGCGAAGTCGGCTACGGTGGCGGTTACAGCAATACCTCTGCATTGCCGTTCTTCAAAAATTTCTATCTGGGTGGGGTAAACTCGCTGCGCGGCTTCAGGACCTTCACGGTGGGACCGAAGGACATTCAGGGCAATCCCAGAGGGGGCAGTCACAAGCTGCTCGGCAACGCGGAGTTCCTGTTCCCGTTCCCGGGCCTGCAGGGCGAGCGCAGCGTGCGCATGAGCGCCTTCATGGACACCGGTATGACCGGTGAAAACTATTCGCTGAGCCAGATGCGCGTATCGGCGGGTGTGGGCGTGCTGTGGGTTTCGCCGATGGGACCGCTTAAAATAAGCATCGCTGCGCCGCTGCGCAGCCAGCCCGATGACCGCAAGCAGATTTTCCAGTTTACGTTCGGCGGTGCGTTTTGATCCGCGCGTGTAGGGCGGCAGGCGGCGGATACGGCGCCCGAAGCCCCAAGTCAAGGAGACTACATTGAAGTATTTCCACCCGACGCTCGCTGCCGTAGCGCTCGCCTTCGCGCTCGGATCAGGTTCGCCTGCAGTCGAGGCCGCGGAACTGAAGATCGGCTTCATCGACGCCGAACGCATCAACCGCGAGTCGGCTCCAGCCGAGTTGGCGAGCAAGCGTCTCGAAAAGGAATTCGCACCGCGCATGCAGGAGCTGCAGCGCCGCGAAGGCCAGATCAAGACTCTCCAGGGCCAGCTCGAAAAAGACGCGATGACGATGAGCGAGAGCGACCGGCGCACCCGGGAGCAGGAGCTTTCGCGCATCACGCTCGATTACCAGCGCCTGCAACGCTCGTATACCGAGGACCTGAACCTGCGCCGCAACCAGGAGCTTCAGTCGCTTTTCGAGCGAGCGAACCGCGTCATCAAAGGTATCGCCGAGTCGGAAAAATACGACCTGATACTCCAGGAAGCGGTCTATCGCAGTCCGCGCCTGGATATCACCGAGCGCGTCCTGAAAGCGCTGGCAGCGGAAAGATAAAACCGGGGCGCCGCCCGCGAGCGCCCCCCCTGCGCTCATGAACGGCAGCCCTGTCAGCTACAGCCTGCGCGAGATCGTCGACCTCTACGGGGGCGAGCTCGTCGGCGATCCGCAAATACGCGTAAGCCGCGTCGGCACGCTCGAGAATGCCGGCGAAGGCTCGATCGCGTTTCTTGCAAATCCCCGTTACCTGCGGCAGCTGTCCGACACCAAAGCGGCCGCGGTGATCGTCGCGCCCGCGTCGCGTGAGGGCACCCGGGCGGCGCGCATCGTGCATGACAATCCCTATTTGTATTTCGCGCGCGTATCCGCGCTCCTGCGGCCTGCTCCACGCGCGAGGCCCGGAGTACATCCGTCGGCGATCGTCGCCGGCGATGCGCAGGTGGATCCGTCCGCTGAAATCGGCGCGCAGTCATGCATCGCAGCCGGAGTGCGAGTGGGCGGGGGCACCATCGTCGGTCCCGGAAGCCGTCTGGCCGAGAACGTGCACATAGGACGCGACTGCCTGTTGCATGCGGGCGTGACGATGTACAGCGACTGCACGCTCGGCGACCGCGTGATCGTCCACTCCGGGGTCGTCATAGGCGCCGATGGATTCGGCATCGCGTTCGACGAGGATCACTGGGTCAAGGTGCCGCAGATCGGGCGCGTGCGCGTCGGAGACGATGTCGAGATCGGCGCGAACACCACGATAGACCGCGGCGCCATAGACGACACGGTGATCGAGGAGGGCGTCAAGCTCGACAACCAGATCCAGATCGCGCACAACGTGCGTATCGGCGCACATACGGCGATTGCCGCCTGCACAGGCATCGCCGGCAGCGTGCAGATCGGCCGCTACTGCCGTATCGGCGGCGCCGTCGGAATCGCCGGCCACGTGAACATCTGCGATCGCGTCGAAATTTCAGGACACACTTCGATCACCAAATCGATCGATCAACCCGGCGTGTACAGCGGCGTCTACCCGTTCGAGCCCAACCGCCAGTGGCGCCGGAACGCAGCGCAAGTGCGTCATCTTGCCGAGATCGCGCGCCGTGTGAGCGCGCTCGAGGGAGAACTCGCCGAGCTTACAAGGAGCCGATCTTGAACAGCATGGACATTCATCGCATCCTCGAGTACCTGCCTCACCGGTACCCCTTCCTGATGATCGATCGGGTGCTCTCATGCGACCCGGGGAAAAGCGTCCTCGCATTGAAAAACGTGACGATCAACGAGCCGTTCTTCGTCGGGCACTTCCCGCATCATCCGGTCATGCCGGGGGTGATGATCATCGAAGCCCTGGCGCAGGCGGCGGCGATACTCACGTTCTCGACCGAGGGACACAAAGCCGATCCGAGCATCGTCTATTACTTCGTCGGCATCGACAACGCGCGTTTCAAGAAGCCGGTGACCGCGGGCGACGCGCTGCATCTCGACGTCTCGCTCACGCGCCACCTGCGCGGGCTGTGGAAATTCCATGGCACGGCGCGAGTGGGGGATACAGTCGCCGCGGAAGCCGATCTTCTTTGCACGATCCGCAACGTCAAAGATGAACAGGGCCGCTGAGCGGTCCTATAGACGATGAACGCACCCGCTCGCCCCGGCATACACCCGACCGCCCTCGTCGATCCTGCGGCGAGCATCGCCGACGACGTGGAGATCGGCGCGTACTCGATCGTCGGGCCGGACGTCGAGATCGGGCAGGGCTGCCGCATCGGTCCGCACACCGTTGTTACGGGACATACCCGGCTCGGCACGAACAACACGATCGCCCAGTTCGTGTCGGTGGGCGAAGCGCCGCAGGACAAGAAGTATCGCGGCGAGCCGACGCGTCTGGAGATCGGCAACAACAACACCATCCGCGAGTTCTGCACCCTGAATCGCGGCACCGTCCAGGATGCCGGCGTGACTCGAATCGGCGACGACAACTGGATCATGGCGTACGTGCACATCGCTCACGACTGCCAGGTCGGTAACCGCACCATCTTCGCGAACAACGCGCAGCTCGCGGGCCATGTGCATATCGGCGACGAAGCGATCCTCGGCGGCTTTACCCTCGTCCATCAGTTCTGCCGCATCGGCGCGCACAGCATCACGGGTCTCGGCACGGTCGTCCTGCAGGACGTTCCGCCGTACGTGAAAGCGTCGGGCAACCCGGTGCATCCGTACGGCATCAACGCCGAAGGGCTGCGGCGCCGCGGCTTTTCCGCAGAGAGCCTCGCGGCGCTCAAGCGCGCGTATCGAACCCTGTACCGCTCGGGTCTCACGCTCGATGAGGCGAAGGCCGAACTCGCGGCTCAGGCTGCGACGTCAGCGGAAGTGCGCCCGCTCCTCGATTTTCTGGCCGTCGCCGGCCGCGGCATCGTCCGCTGAGCGCCGCACCTGTCATGCGCAGGCCCGCGGTCCACCATTCGCAGGTGGTGGGAATCGTCGCGGGGGAGCCTTCCGGAGATCTCCTCGGCGCGCACCTGATGCGCGCGCTCCTCGCGCAGCGCCCGGGGTTGCGCTTCGTGGGTATCGGAGGCCCGAAGATGGAAGCCGCCGGCGCGGAAGTTCTTTTCCCGATGGAAAAGCTGGCGGTGCGCGGCTACGTCGAGGTGATCAAGCATTACTGGGAGATCGTCGGGATCCGGCGCAAGCTCCGCGACCATTTCCTGACCCACCCTCCGGCGCTTTTCATCGGTGTCGACGCGCCCGACTTCAATCTCGGCCTCGAGCTGGATCTGCGCCGCTCGGGCATACCGACCGTCCAGTACGTCGCGCCCGCGGTGTGGGCGTGGCGGCGCGAGCGCATCCAGACGGTGAAGCATGCGGCATCACTGCTGCTCACGCTGTTTCCGTTCGAAGCGCGGATCTTCGAAAAAGAAGGGGTGCCGGTGCGCTACGTCGGGCATCCGCTCGCGGACATGCTCGAGGAGCTGCCGCCGGTCGAGGCGGTGCGCGAAGAGCTCAGAATCGCAACGCACATCCCCGTGGTCGCCATGCTCCCCGGCAGCCGGGTCAGCGAGCTCGAGAATATGGCCGAGCTCTTCGTGCGCGCCGCGGTCAAGCTGAACGAGGCGATACCGGGAATACGCGTGCTCGTGCCTTTCGCCAGCCGCACGACCCGCGAGCTCTTCGAGACGGCGCTCGCGAAGGTCGCGCCCGAGGAGCTCAATCTCACGATGATGATCGGGCATTCGCTCGAGGCGATGGCGGCCTCCGACGCCGTGCTCGTCGCCTCGGGCACTGCGACGCTCGAAGCCGCGCTGCTCAAGCGTCCGATGGTCATCACCTACAAGGTCTCGCGCCTGTCGTACTGGGTCCTGCGCAGGCGCGCGTATCAACCGTTCCTGGGGCTGCCCAACATCCTCGCCGGCGAGCAGATTGTCCCCGAGCTCATCCAGGACGCGGCGACGCCGGAGAGCCTGAGCGAAGCGCTGCTCGTCCTGCTCCGCGACGAAGACGTGCGTGAAAAGCTCGACGCGCGCTATGAAGCGATGCGCAGGGCGCTGCGTCAGAACACCGCAGAGAAGGCCGCGCAGGCGGTTCTGCCGCTGCTCACGCGCGCCCGGGCGTGACCTCGGCGATCAGCGATTCGAGCGCGGCCCGCTCACGCTCGGGCGTGACCAGCGCGGCGCGCGCGCGGCACGATGCTTCGAGCACCGCGTAAAAACCAGAATCCCTTTCGGTGCGCGCGAGCACGCGCGCGAGTGCGCGCTCATCGCCGACCGCGTAGTAGCCGGGATAGTCGCGTCCCAGCATGCCGATGTTCCCCGACACGTCCGACGCGATCACCGGCACGCCGATCGTCAGCGCTTCGGAGACGACGTTCGCGCCGCCTTCCATCCGGGAGCTGATCACCATCGCGCGGCTGCGGGCGAGCACGCGTAGCGCCCGCGAGTGCGGAAGCTCTCCCCGCCAGCGGTAGCGGGGCTCGCGCGCCACCCACGCGTGCGCGTCGGCTTCCGTCTCGGCAGTGAGCGCGCGCCCCACGTGGGTGATGCGTATGCGGCTCTCCGGCGGCAGGTGCGCAGCCGCGGCGGCGGCACGGAACGGGTCTTTCTCCATTCGCAGGTGCCCGTTGACGACGATCTCGAAGCACGACTGCAGCGGCGGCGATCGCTCGATTGCGCGCGCGGACTGATAGATGACCCGAGTTTTCGAGCGAAACGCCGGCGCGATCGCGTCGATCGCGTCGAGCGCTGCGTCCTGGAGGACGACCAGCCGGGTCGCAGCCGCCAGCGAGCCCTGCGCGTGCGCGTCGCCGGGCAGGTCGCGATAAAGGTCGGTTCCGGTCAGCACGACGACGAGAGGACGGTCGGAGAAGCGCTCGGCGTAGCGCGCGATGGAGTCGTGACTGCGCCGCGCGTGCAGCGCGATGAGCACATCGGCGTCGCCGCAATTCCAGTGCTGCATGACGGCGACGCGATGGCCCGCCTCACGTAAAAACGCGGCCCAGCGTGTCGCGGTGTTGCGATTGCCGTTGCGGGTGTGCGCGGCTGCGGGGGTGATGAGGGCGATTCTCAAGCGGGTTGCACGCTAAACTGTGGACCCGCAAGACTATAGCAAAGCCCTGTTCCGAATGATGACGTGCAATGAAGCCGCATGAGTCGAGCGCAATGACCGCGCGCGCGCTGCAGCAGCAACTGCGCGATGCCCGCACGCGGACACTCGCGCTGGTCGCGGACCTGAGCGGATCGCAGCTCCTCGGACCGCGCATGGCTATCGTGAACCCGCCGCTGTGGGAGATCGGTCACCTCGCGTGGTTCCAGGAGCGGTGGTGTCTGCGCCGCGTGAGCGACACGCAGCCGCTGCTGCCTTCGATCATGCCGCAGGCGGATTTGCTGTACGACTCGTCCGCCGTTGCGCACGACACGCGCTGGGACCTGCGGCTGCCGGGCCTGGGTGTGACGCTCGAATATCTCGACGCCGTGCTCGACCGCGTGCTCGAACGCCTCGAGGGGCAAGCGACCCCTGACGTTCGATATTTCACTGAGCTTTGCGCACTGCATGAGGAAATGCATTGCGAAGCCTTTTCCTACACGCGCCAGACGCTGGGTTACCCGGCGCCGACGCAGCAGAAGTCACGCGAGCTTGCATCAGCCGACGGCATCGCGACAGGCGACGCCGAAGTACCGGGCGGGCCGTTCATGCTCGGCGCTGTCCCCGACAGCGGTTTCGTGTTCGACAATGAGAAGTGGGCTTTTGAGGCGAGCGTCGCGCCTTTCCGGATCGCGCACGCGTGCGTGACCAACGGCGAGTTCGAAGCTTTCGTCGAAGATCGCGGTTACGAACGGCGCGAGCTCTGGTCGCCGGAAGGCTGGGCATGGCGCACATTGTCCGCAGCATCGCACCCGGTCTACTGGCGTAAAGAGTCAGGGCGCTGGCACGTGCGCCGTTACGACGAGTGGCAGCGGCTCGCTGTGAATACCGCGGTGATGCACGTCAACTGGTACGAGGCAAGCGCGTACTGCGCCTGGGCGGGAAGACGGCTGCCGCGCGAGGTGGAGTGGGAGTACGCTGCCGCGGCATCACCCGCCGGCGCCGGGAAGCGCCGCTTCCCCTGGGGGAACGACGCGCCCGAACCCCGATATGCGAACCTCTACGGATTGAGCGACGGCCCGGCGGATGTGGCCGCATTCGCAGCGGGTGACAGCGCCTGGGGCTGCCGGCAGATGATAGGCAACGTGTGGGAATGGACCTCCGACGCTTTCGAGCCGTACCCGGGCTTCGTCGCCGATCCCTACGGGGAATACTCGCTGCCGTGGTTCGGGACTCACAAAGTGCTGCGAGGCGGATGCTTTGCGACGCGGGCGACGCTCATCCGCAACACGTGGCGCAATTTTTATACGCCCGAGCGGCGTGACGTATATGCCGGGTTCAGAACCTGCGCATGAAAGACGGGACCGTGCGGCACATCACTTCGGCCGATAACCCCCAGTTCAGGTCGCTGCTGAAACTGCACCAGTCGTCGCGGGAACGGCGCAAGGCCGGGTTGTCGCTGCTGGACGGCGTGCATCTGGTCGCCGCTTACCTCGAGCACATCGGGGCGCCGGAGCAGGTCGCGGTCGGCCGCTCTGCGCTGGACAAACCCGAGATCGCGTCGCTGCTGCGCTCCCCGCTCATGCCGGAGCCGCTGGTGCTCACCGACGCCCTTGCCCGCGAGCTGTCGACCGTCTCGACCCCCACGGGGCTGATCGCCGCGGTGAAGACGCCGAAAGCGATCGCCATGGGTGCAGAGCCCGGCCCGTGCGTGATCCTCGAGGACATCCAGGACCCGGGCAATCTCGGCTCTATCCTGAGGTCGGCTGCGGCGGCCGGGGTCGAAGAAATCTATCTTTCGGCACGGTGCGTCCAGGCATGGTCGCCGCGAGTGCTGCGCGCGGGCATGGGCGCCCATTTCGCGCTGCGCATCCACGAAGATGTCGACGTGCTGGGGCTGGTCCAGGCATATCCGGGGCAGGTGCTCGCGGCTGCGAGCGATGGGGCCACGCTCGTATACGACGCGGATCTGGCCGGCCGCGTGGCGCTGCTTTTCGGCAACGAAGGCTCGGGGCTCACACCGGCAATGCGTTCCGCGGCGACGGGCTCGATCTCGATACCGATGCCGGGTAAGGGGGAGTCACTGAACGTCGCGGCGGCCGCGGCGGTGTGTCTGTTCGAGCGGGTGAGGCAACAGGTACAGCAGGTTATCGGTAGATAGCAAAGGAAGGGAGGTTTCGGAGGGAAACCTTGGTTTCCCTCTGTTCGTTTACCGGCGACCCGAGCGCAGCGAGGGCGTCCGCAGGACGCTCAGTAAATCCTTCTCATCAGCTTCGCTTCGTGCAGGATCGTCGTCGCCAGCTCTTCGACCGACTTGCTGGTCGCGTCGAGGTAGGGGATGCCTTCCTGGCGCATCAGCGCTTCGGCCTCCTTCACTTCGAACTCGCAGTTCGCAAGCGTGGCGTACTTGCTTCCGGGCC
>JAQGMV010000093.1 GCA_028292225.1 Betaproteobacteria bacterium | reverse complement strand
CCGTTGAGCCTGCACCCGATCGCGAGATCGTCCGGGTTGGCGACTTCGTCGGCCGTGACGATCCACGGCCCCATCGGGCACGTGCCGTCGAGGCTTTTGCCTTTGAACCACTGCTGGCCGTGCTGGCGCTGGATGTCACGCCCTGAAACATCGTTGATCACGGTGTAGCCGAAGACGTGTTTCATCGCATCGGCTTCACTAATGTTCACGCCACCGGGGCCGATAATTACCCCGAGTTCGGCTTCCCAGTCGAGCTTGTCGGTGATCTTCGGATCGTGGGGTATCGGGTCGTAAGGGCCGATGACTGTAGTCGGCGTCTTCGTGAAGAACGTCGGGTGCGCGGGCATTTCCACCACATTCGGCCTGATCTTCTCGCCTTCCTTGAAGTGCTCGAGATAGTTCCAGCCGACGCAGAAGACATTCTTGCGCGGCCGCGGTATCGGCGCGAGCAGGGTCAGCTTGTCGAGCGGCAGGGTGCCGGTCGCGCTGCGCGAGGCTTCGCGTATCCACGACAGCGCTTTCGCGCCGGCGGCTACGAGCGAGATCATGTCGGTGGGATCGAACGGGGGTTTCCCTGCGAGGGCGGCGAGGTCGACGACTTCGCTACCGCTGCGCACGAGCCCCGTGCGCGAGGGTCCATTGCCTTGCCTGAATGTGACGAGTCTCACTGATGTGTTCCTTTCTGCTTGCTGGACGTTGGTACGAATTGGTACTATTTTAACCGTCAGGCCCCTGTCAATTCGGGCATGTGTCCGAAGCGCGGGATGGGCTCCAAGAAAGCCCGCTCACGGTACGGAAGGAACGAGTGTGACGACACAGTCCAGCGAACACGAATCGCTCTCCCAGCTTCCCGGCTACATCGAGGCGCGCAACCGCAGCGCCGACGATGCCGGCCTCACCATCGAGAGACAGGCGCGCCGCCAGAACCTGCTCTCGACCCGCTACAGCGGCAGCGAAGCCCAGTTTCGCGCCGCCCGCGTGGTGCGCATCCCTGCGAGCTTCGTCTTCCCCCATAAGATCGGAGGCCGCAAGGTCTCCTCGCTGCGCGTGTTCTGCCCCGCAGCGCCCGACGCCGAGATGAAGTGCACCGTCGTCAAAACCGGGGAAGACCGCTACCGCCTGGCGATCGCGAACGAGATCATGCCGGTCGCGTGGCGCTCGCTCGGGGGCCGGATCGCGGTCTACAAGTACACCGACCTGCGCGAAGGCTCGAACGCCGGTCCGGCGACCGTATACGTCGGCCCCTTCGCTTCGCTCATATCTGCCGGGATTGCCCCCCCTGAAGCGGAGCGCGAGATCCAGCGGGCCGCCATACACGCCCAAAGCGCGCCCCTGTGGCACTCCCAGGCGCTCGAGGGCGGGCGCCACCGGTTCGTCGTCTATCATGAGGCCGAGGCGAGGGCGCGCGCGCAGGACGAAGAGCGCGGACGGTCCAATTTCAAGAATCCCGAGCAATATCAGGACTGGCTGCTCGAGGTGGTCGCCGCCAGCATCGGCATGATCCGCCGTCAGTTACGCGTGAAAACCAAGCGGCGATACGTCTACACCGTTCCGGCGCGAGCGCTCAAAGACCTCGAAGTGCAGTTCGCAAGGCTGCGCAAGACGATCGCACGCGCTGAAATTATCGTAGAAAAAGAAGACGTTCGCGCCGAAGCGCAACGTGCCGAGCTGCGTCAGGCTGCGCTTGCTGCGATGCGTGACGCCGACTTCCAGCGCTTCCTCGGCAAAGCCATCAAGCCTCGCACACCCAGCCGCAGGCGTTGAGCGGTTCGCCCGGCCGTACCGACTTCGGCGGCATGCGGCTTGCTGCCCCCGTTCGCACACGGCGGCGCATTTTTGCGCTTTCATCACTCAGCGGCATCCGCGCCACCAGGGCGTCACGAGCCGCACTGACGAGCGCACCTCAAACCGTATGAACGGACACGATCTGGCTCCATTGCCGGCCGAGCTCGACGAGCCGAACGCGATCACACGCGCTGCGCTCACCAAGGAAGAGCTGCAAAACCTGCTGTTCGATCACATCGGTCTGTCCAAGCGCGAGTGCCGCGAAATGGTCAACGCCATATTCGAGGAGATGCGTGCGGCGCTGGAGGCCGGCGAGTCGGTGAAACTCGAAGGCTTCGGCCGCTTCCAGCCGAAAGAGCGGCCGAAGCGCTGGGCGCGCAATCTCAAAAGCGGCGAAAAGATTCCGATCTCCGAGCGTCGCGTCGTGACGTTCCATCCGTCGAAGAAGCTCATCGCGAGCATCGAGCAGAGCCGTCCCCCGAAAGCGGAACACCGCCGCAGCTCGTAGTCCGCGGCGCATCGCGCGCCGCGTTTCTCAGGAAATTTCAACCGCGTGCGGCGTTTGTCACGTGTGCTGCGCGGCTTCGCATGATTTTCGTTTGCGCGCGGCGAATTCACCGCCGCTGCAACGTATACTGCCAGCCTCTCAAAACTCAAAAGACCAGAAGGCATGGCCATGGACAGCTACAGCGAAACCGGCGGCACCGCCAATTCCGTTTCAGACATCGGCTCCTCGGGCACCGAGTTCGCGTCGTTCCGTACGCTCGCCGAGCACGATCGCCAGGCGATCGCTGCGATCATCGAATCGAAGTACCGCATCAAGCTCGCCCAGGACCAGGCGCGCGAGGACCTGAAGGTCGTCGCGGAAAAGCTCGGCATGAAGTCGGCCGAGCTCAACCGGATCATCAAGCTCGCGATGCAGGAGCGTGAGCGCGGCAACGTGCTGGTGCACGAGAAGGCGCTGATCGACGTGGCGGAACAGATCGTCTTTACGGCTACTGCGCGCTGACGCCGAGCTGCCGCACGATCCACGGCATCACCACGCGTTCCGAGATCACCCGCGGCGGCCACTGCTGCGAGCGCCCCATGTGTCCGCCGGCCGGGTTGACCCAGGTGTCTTTGGGATCGCCGTGCTTCATCATGAGATAGAGATCGCCGATCGGCTGCTGAGTGTCGCGCTCGCCGTTGACGAGCAGCATCGGCGCTGAAGGCTTGTCGAGAAAGCCCCGGGTAAGCAGGGAAAGCCGGGGGCCGTACGCAAGAAATTCGTCCAGGGTTTTCGTGCCGTACACCGAAGCGCGGGCGGGCAGCATGTCGAAGAGATACTCGCGGCTGGCGAACGCTTTTTTCTGCCAGTCGGCCGCGAAATATTCGTGGATGCCGACCCCGTGCACGACCGCGCCGCGCAGCCTGTCCTTCTCGGTGTAGGCCATGAGCGCGGCCCAGTAGCCGCTCCAGCTGCGTCCCTGCACGACGATGCGCTTCGCGTCGACGTCGGAACGCGTCTGGAGATAATCGAGTGCGCGCGAGAATATCCGTTCGGCGCCGACGTCGACGAGCAGCGGGGCTTCCCCGGTTCCGGGCATGTCGATCGCGAACACGCCGATGCCGTGCTTCAGATACGCATCGGTGCTTGCCGCGACGTCTTCCTTGCGCGAGTCGAGTCCGTTGATGCCGAAGACGATCGGCGCAGCCTTCACGCCTTGCGGCAGGCGCAGGTACGCGACGAGCTCCTTGCCTTCGAACGGGATGCGCACCGTCTCGATCGGAGGGGTGAGCAGCTTCGCGTATTCGCGAAAGGCGGCGAGCGAACGCTGATAGACCTTCTGCTTGCCGGCGGAATTCCTCTCGCTCGGCCAGCGCCCGGTGTTGAAGCTGTGCCACGCGCGGTAGTAGCTGTCGCGCGCCTCGCGGGGCGAGGTCGACTCGAGCTCTTTGGCTTTCGCCATGTGGCGCTCGCCTACTTGGCCCCATGCGGACGCCCACGTGTCCGGCTCGAGATCGCCGATCATCGTCAGGGCTTCGCGCGCATCTTCCGGCCTGACCCCGCCCAGCGGCGGCAGGTTGCGATCGGCGCGGCGCTGGGTCTCCTGCTTCAGCTCGTCCAGCGACAGCGGACCCCAGCTTTGCGCCTGGGCGCCCCAGCTCGCCACTGCGAAAGCGGCGGCATACAACGCGCAACGGAACGTTCGGATTGACACGGGACCTCCTCCTTTTTGCCGATCGACGCGGCTCCTGACTATGGTCACATTTAAGGCCAGGCCCTACAACACGGCCACGTCGCATTTCGGCAACACTTTTTTATGCTATTGCGGTGCAACCTTATGCATATGTTGTACTTTTTCACGGCATGACTTATGCTCGTGTGCTAGGTAACCCAACCTCATGGAGGAGACCATGTTTGGTACCTGGGACCGCTTTCCCGCGGCTATAGGCCGCAGGCATCGGGACGCGCAAGCCGA
>JAQGMV010000063.1 GCA_028292225.1 Betaproteobacteria bacterium | reverse complement strand
CTGCGTTACGATAAGGGTATCGAAGCGGCGAGGGAGATCACATGAAAAACATCGGGAAAATCGTAGCGGCAATTGCGCTCGCAACCAGTGCGCTGACCATTCATGCGCAACAGGGTAAGCCCGCGCGCATCGTCGTCGCCTTTCCCGCAGGCGGGCCGATAGACATCGTCGCGCGGATGCTCGCCCCCAAGCTCGGAGAGGTGCTCGGGCAGCAGGTGCTGGTGGACAACCGCGGGGGCGCGAACGGAATGATCGGAACCGATCACGTCGCGAAATCCGCGCCCGACGGGCTGACCATGGTACTCGCGAGCACGAGCGCGATCACCATCAGCCCTGCGGTGTACCCGAAGATGGCTTACGATCCGGTGCGCGACCTGGCGACCGTCTCGCTCGTGTCGACGACACCCGAGCTCCTGGTCGTGCATCCCTCGGTGCCGGTGAAATCGGTGAAAGAGCTCGTGGCGCTGGCGAAATCAAAGCCGAATGTCCTCAGCGTCGCATCGACCGGCAGCGGCGGCCTGCCGCATCTCGCCCTCGAGTTGCTGAAGGTCAACAGCAATACGCAGATGCTCCACGTCCCGTATCAGGGTGCTGCGCCTGCGGTGACGTCCATCCTCGGCGGACAGGTGCACGGTCTTTTCGCGGATCTGCCGGTGTTGCTGCCGCATGTGCAGGGCGGCAAGCTTCGCGCGCTCGCAGTCGCCAGCCCGAAGCGCCCCAGCCTCCTGCCGGACCTTGCAACGATGGTCGAGCAGGGACTACCCGGCGTAGAGGCGATCAACTGGTACGGGATCATGGTCGCGGGCAAGACCCCGCGGGACACCGTCGCTCGCCTGTACGAGGGGGTGGTTAAGACGCTCAACGATCCGGGAGTGCGTGAGAAATTGATCGCCCGCGGCGCGGATCCCGTGGGAAGCACGCCGGAGCAGTTCTCCGATTACCTGAAGAAAGACCTCGAGCGCTGGGCGAAGCTCGCCAGGACGACCAACATCAAGGTCGACTGAAGACTGCGCTGCAGACCGGCCCGCTGTAGCGGAGAAGGGTCTCGCGCGGAGATCAGACTTTTGCCGCGCTTGCGCTGCGCTGCGTGCTCGCGTCGGCCACCATTGCATTGTTCACCGCGCGCACGTCCGCCAGCTTCTCCAGCCCCATGATCAAAGCGTAGACCGCGCCGGTGCGCTCATCGGACAGCGCGCGGTTCGCACAGTTCTCGAACTTTTCCTTCAGCCGCTCGTGCGACAGCGGATTCGCGGACGTGCGTCCTGCGGGCTGGTCGACCTTGTGCGCGAGCACCGTGCCGCCGCGCAACGTCACCTTCACTTCGGCGCCGAAGTGGTTCTCGGCGGGGAACTGCTCGGTCGTATACGGCGCCACCTGCACGCGTCCCACGACTGCGCGCACCGCCGGGTCGCGATACGCCTCGCCTTCGAAATGCTCGATTGCGACTTTTCGATCGACGAGCGCGCGCGCAAGACAGTACTGCACGCTGAACTTGGCGTCCTTGGTGCTCTGCGGATCGGGGCGGTTGGTGTGCTCGAGCCGCCGGGCATGCGTCCAGCTCTGGATACGCTCGACCGCGTCTGCCTTCAGGTCGTGTTGGCGAACGAGCTCGAGCATCGCGTCGATCGCCGGATGGGTGCTCCCGCAGCAGGGGTATTGCTTGATCGCGATTCCGGGCTTCACGATGTCGAGCGGGCTCGCCCACGCCGGAAGGATTTTGTCCGCGTCGTAGTTGCCCGTACCGTTGTACACCTCGAAATAACCCTGCTTGTGCTCGAAAGCGACGGGGCTCGCGGTGTAGCCGTCGCGCGCGAGCAGCGCCGCGAAAAGCCCGTTGCGCGAGCAATGCCCGACGTGCAGCGGTTTGACGTAAGTGCCGAAGTTCGACTTGATCCCTGACGCGAGCGACGCGGCTATCGCGAGCGCGACTGCGGTGCGTTCGTCGTCGAGCTTCATCAGCTTCGAGCACGCCGCAGCAGCGCCGAACACCCCGATCGTGGTCGATGGATGCCAGCCGCGGGTGTACTGGTAGAAGTTCACACCCATCGAGATCTTGCACTCGGTCTCGAAGCCCGCGACGTAGGCAGTGATGAAATCGCGGCCACTCGCGCCGATCTCGTCGGCGAGCGCGAACAGCGCCGGCAGTATCGGGGCCGAGGGATGTCCGCCGAGGGTGTTGTTGCAGTCGTCGAAGTCGAGCGCGTGCGAAGCGGTGCCGTTGACGAGCGCCGCGTCGAGGGCGCCCGTGCGCTTCGCGCTTCCGAGCAGCAGGCTCGGTCCGTTCGCCGACAGGACGCCGGCGACGATCGTCGCCGAAGGATCGTTGCTGCCGGCAAGCGTCACGCCGACGGTGTCGAGTATGCCGACTTTGGCGCCGTGCACCGCGTCCGGCGGCAGGTCTTGGTAACGCAGCGCATCGATGCGCTGGGCGAGCTCGAGTGCGAATGCCACGGCGGTTCCTCCTCAATCCATCCGGATGTTCATCTGTTGCGTGAGCTTCGCCCACTTCGCGACTTCGGTGCGTATGTGCTGGCCGAACTGCTGCGGCGTGCTGCCGACCGGTTCGGAACCATCGGCTGCGAGACGCGTCGCGGTTTCGGGCTGGCGCAGGATGTCGACGATCTCCCTGTGCAGGCGTTCGACGATTGTCTGCGGCGTCTTGAGCGGTGTGATCACGCCGTACCATCCGGCGACTTCATAACCCTTGACGCCGGCTTCCTGCATCGTCGGAAGCTCAGGCGCCGCGCGCGAGCGCTTGGCAGTGGTGACTGCGAGCGGCCTCAGCCTTCCGGCCTTGATGTGCGGCTGCGATTGCAGAATGGTCGAGTACAGCATCTGGATCTGGCCGGCGATGACGTCGATCATCGCGGGATTCCCGCCTTTGTAAGGCACGTGCACGATATCGATCTGCGCGAGCTGACTGAAGAGCGCACCGGACAGATGGCTCAACCCTCCCGTCCCGGACGAGCCGTAATTCATCTGGCCCGGTTTTGCTTTGGCCAAGGCGACGAGCTCTTTCACCGACCTGGCCTGCACCGACGGATGCACCACGAGCGCATAAGGCTGGGTGGTCGCCTGGGTGATCGGGAGCACGTCCTTCGTCAGGTCGTAAGTGAGATTGCGGATGAGCGACGCGTTCACCGAGTGGCTCGAGGAGATCATGCTGATCGTGTAGCCGTCGGGAAGCGCTTTGGCGAGGATGTCGACCGCGATGGTGCCATTCGCGCCCGGACGGTTGTCCGCGACGAACTGCTGCCCCATGCGCTCGGTCAGCCCCTGTGCGATCGAGCGCGCGGTGATGTCGGTGCCCCCGCCCGGGGCGAAAGGCACGATCAGCCGCACGGGCCTGACCGGGTAGGACGGCGCGCCCTGCGCGGCATGGGCCCCGGCGCAGCCGAAGGCGAGGACCAAAGCGGCCGCGGCGTGAACGTATCGACCGCGCGTCGGATACCGCATGCCTGTTTCTCCACTCATTGTTCGGTTCTTATTGCGAAATCTGTTGCGACACGGTCAGGGAATCTCGATCTCCATCAGCGGCGCGTACTGTTGCCCGCCGTGACCGTCGCTGTCGTAGAGATCGCCCTGCGTCGCGGGACGGGGGATCGAAGCTTTGACCGCGAGCGCATTGTCGACGTAGAAGAATTTCACCTGGTCCGCGGGCAAGCCGTAAAGCTGCGCCACGACTTCGCGGGTCAGTGCGCCCGACGCACGGACGCGGCTGTAGCGCGCCTCGTCTTCGAACATGATGTCGAAGGTGAGCTCGAACGGCCCCGCGTTCTTGCTGCGGATGAGGCGCGCCAGATCGGCGAGCTTGGTCACGCCGGGGCCGCCTCTGCTACGCCGCTGGTCACGCATCGGGCATCGCGTCGACGGCATGCGCCGATGCGCCCGGTCGCATCCCCACTTCGCGGGCGCGTCGCAGGGCGGAAGAGGAGCCCCTTCAGGGGATCTGACCCCGCCGATGCGCACGGATCAGCGTGCTCAGCGAGCCGCCTACCATCGGCTACACGGTCGCATCCCGCAAGCGGGTCCCTGCTCCACGTTTCGCCGGTCCCCGCTACCCGTCTCACGTCGGTATCTCCTCAAAAGCGGGGCCTTCGACCGCATACCACCGCGTCCTGAACATCTCGTGCGGATCGTCGGGCTCGACGACGTGGTTCACGTTGAAGCGGTAGACCGCGCCGCGGTCCAGATGCGCAGGGTTGTAAGGACACGCGAGCGCCGTGATGAGGCCGCTCCATTCGGGTATCGGCAGGTGCAGCCCCTGGTGCCGCACGATGCCTGCGATCGAGCTTGCGAGCTCCTGGCTGGGCGCGGTGACTTCGATCAGCAGGCAAAGCTCGTGCGAGCGGATCTCCTTCACCGGCTCGAGCGCACCCATCGTGCCGTTCTTGCCGTAGATGCGCATGTGCACGACGTAGTCGCTGCGCTTCAACGTGTCGCCATAGACCATGTTCACCCGCGCGTGAATGCGCTCGGTGAGGCGCTCGGTCCAGTCGTCGATCTGGCGGATGATAAAGGGATCGCGAACCGAACCGATGACGACGCTCTGGTAGCCCGCTTTCTCGGCGCCTTCGAGCTTCACGGTGTAGCGCTCGGCCGGCAGGAACCTGCTGCCGGAGACTTTCACCGCGCGCTCGGTGTGCGCCTCGTAACGGCTTTCGGTCAGGTCGAGTGTTCCCGAGCATTCGACGAGCTTGAAGGGGTCTGCGTTTTCGTAAAGGCTGTGCGAGGCGATGCTCTGCGGTGTGCAGCGCAGGGTCTCGTCGGCGGCCTGCACCACGAAATGATCGTTGCGCAGCCACGCGAACATGCAGTCGGGTGTGCGCCGGTTCACCACCGCCGCCGCGCCGCATTCGAGTATTTTCGCGGCGTGCCACGCCAGCCCCTGCGGCACGCCTCGCATGATCGGAAGCGCCGCGAAGATCGCGGTGTCGCTGGCGCGGCCGGCGACGATCACCTCCGCGCCCGCCTGGAGTGCGCGCTGGTAGGGCTCGACGCCCATCATCCCGACGATGCACGCGCTGCGCTCGATCACGTCCTCGTCGAACGGGGGCGCGGGCTGCAGCGCTTTGATGCGGCCTTCGCCCAGCCGCTTCTTCAGATAGCTCTTGTCCTGCTCCGCGTGAATCACCGCGAGCCTGAACGAAAGGCTTTCCTCGCGTGCGATTTCCTTCACGATGTCGCAAAACCATTCGACGTGTGCGTCGCCCCCGGCGGTGCCGGCCGAGCCTATCAGGAGGGGGATTTTTTTCCGGCGCGCGCCGAGCAGCATCAGCCTGAGATCGCGCTTGACCGCGGCTCGCGGGAAAGCCGCTACGCCGGTGCCGAGGTGGCTCGGCCCCGGATCGGTCGAGCCTGCGTCACACCCGATGAAATGCGGATCCCAAGCGAGCGCTTTCTCGAACGATGTTTCGAGAAAGCCGGACCCGCATACCCCGGTCGGGGAGAGGATGCGTATCTCTTCGATACCGGGCATGGACGGGCGATCCCTCGGAGGCGCGCAGATGAATGGCGGAAGAGAGTGGGAGTCGAACCCACGCAGGACCGCCTGCGGCCCCTACCGGGTTTGAAGTCCGGCCGCCCCACCGGGAGCGATTCCCTTCCATGGTCTCAAGTGTTCCGGACACGAGCCGTTATTGTCGTTACAGCGTGTGCGGCCGTGTCCCGACGCGAGTTTCGATTCTACACCGCGCGGCTCGGTCGGCAGCCCGCCATCGCGATTTTCCTCGTGCGGGACTGCTGCATCCGTGCGTGATCGAAAAGCGCCCTTTATCCAGAGCTGACGAGCTATGGCTGTACAACCGGTTTCCGATCTACCCGCTCAGACCTTGTTCAACGATACCGCCGCCGATCTTCTCGCGATGCTGCGCGAGCGCGTCGGCCTGCGCCTGTGGATCGTGTCGCGTGCTAAAGGCGACGAGTGGCTCGCAGCCGTGGTCGTAGGCCAGGCTTACGGCATCCGCGCCGGCCGTATATTCAAGTGGACCGACACGCTGTGCTCGCGCATGGTCACCGAGAGGGTCCCCCGCTTCGCAGCTGACGTGACGCAGATCGCGGCGTACGCGTCTGCGCCTTTCGCGAACGAGTTTCGCGTCGGGTGCTATGTCGGTGTGCCGCTTTCGGGGCCTGACGGACGCCTGCTCGGTACCTTGTGCGCGTTCGATCCCGCGGCGCAGCCGGCCTTCACACCCGCAGACGTGGCGATGGTCGAAAGATGCGTGCGGATCCTGTCACGCGTCATGCATGCGGACGCGCGCGCGGCGAAACAATCGAAGCGTCTCGAGCGCACCGAAGCGGTCGCGTTCTGCGACGGGCTCACCGGGCTTTACAACCGGCGAGGCTGGGATCAGCTGTTGAAAGCCGAAGAAAGCCGCTGTCGACGGCACGAGCGCACCGCGTGTGTCGTCTCGATCGATCTGGACGATCTCAAGATCGTCAACGACTCGGGCGGGCACGACAAGGGCGACGACCTGATCCGTCGCACAGCGAATGCGCTACGCGCGGTAATACGCACGCAGGACGTCGCTGCGCGGGTGGGCGGCGACGAGTTCGCGGTGCTCGCCGTCGAATGTGACGCCGAAGCTGCACTCGCTTTCAGGCGACGGGTTGCAATCGGTCTGGCGGACGCGGGAATCAGCGCGTCCCTCGGCGTGGCCCTGCGCAGCCCGACGAGCGATCTCGCGCAGACCTGGCGCGAAGCGGACGAGGCGATGTACGAGAGCAAGCGCGAGCGCAAAGCCAGCGCCCGCGTGCGGGTGGTCAGCGCGAGCTGAGTTTTGCCGCGATGGTCCCGGCCGCCAGGCGCGCCTCGGCGATCGCGTGATTGAGCGTGCCTTCGTAGCCGCTGCGAACTGCACCGATCGCTGAAATCCCAGCGACGCTCGTCTGCAGCGTCGGGTCGGTTTTCACCAATCCCTCCGCATCGCGATCTACTTCAGGCGGCAGGAATTCCACGTTCGGCTCGAGCCCGATGTACGCGAACACGCCGGCGCACGGCAGCTCTTCGGTGCTGCCGTCGGCGTGTTTGATTCGGGCTTTCTCGACCATCTTCGAGCCGCTGATCGCTTCCACCGTCGCGTTCCATACGACGGCGATCTTGGCGTTGGCTTTGACCTGGTCGGCAAAGTGAGCGGCGCCGGTGAAGGTATCGCGGCGGTGAACGAGGTGCACCTTGCGCGCGTAATCGGCGAGCACCAGCGCTTCCTGCAAGGCGGAATCGCCGCCGCCTACCACGATCACGTTCTCGTCCTGATACATCGGGCCGTCGCAGTCCGCGCATTGCGAGACCCCCCGTCCTTCGAACTCGGTTTCGCCGGGCACGCCGAGCCGCCGCAACCGGCCGCCCGATGCGACCACGACGTGGCGCGCGGTATGCGTGCCCGAGTCGGTCGTCACTTCCTGGACGCCGTCCGCCGTGCGCACCGCGGTCACGGGTTCCTGAATGCTCGTGACACCCGCTTCGGCATTCGCCTGCATCATCTCGGAGGCGAGCTCGGCGCCCGAGACTTCGCGGCCTTCAGGCCCAGGCTCGAGTTCGTTCACGTTGAGGACGAGGCCGCCGAACAGGGTGCCTTCGATCGTCGCGACTTTGAGGCCGGCAGCGGCGAGCGCTCCGGCAGCGGTGAGCCCGCTCACGCCTTCACCGATCACGATCACGTCATAAGCAGCTTGCGCCATGGTGCTCCTTCATCTTCTGTAGTTTTGGACCGGGCGCCGCTGCGGCGTCGCCGGTTTGGCCGGGGGTTTGGCCGCTGGATTGCCTTTCGGCGGAGGGGGCGGGGCGGTCGCCGCGCCGAGTATGGGAACGAAGTCTTTGCGCATCTTGCGCGCGTCACCGATGCGCTGGGTGATCGCCAGCGTGTCGAGGAATTCGAGGATCTCGATCGCGAGGCTGCGGCCGACGCCGGTCCAGTCGCGGTATTGCGCGGCCGTGAATTGGCCGTTCGGCTGCGCCTGCGCGGTCGCCTGCGCGATGGCGGCGAGCGTCGCAAGCGTGCTCCGGGTATAGAAACGATCGGCGGTGACTTTCATCACCGCGCCGGTCTTTGCCTTGCGATGCAGAAAATCCTTGAGGAGAGCTTCCTTCAGCTTCAACTGGAGCGCGAGCTCGCGTAGGGGCGGCGCATTGAAGCCTGCCGCGTCTATGGCGGGCTGCACGGCCTGCCACAGGCGGTCGTCCGCCGCATTGGCGGTCGCGTTGTGTCCGGGGATGCGTGCGGTGGAGCCGCTCGTCTCCACTTTGCGCTCGTCGGCGAGCTTGCGCAGCACCGAAGTGAAAGCGTCCGCCGAAAGGTCCGGCGCAGTCGCTGCGCGCAAGGTCTCGATCTCCTGGCCTGAAGCTTGCGGGCTGTTGCGGTGGAATTCGGTGACCGCCGCAATCACGGCTTCGCCGAGAGTCTTCAGGCGCGTTGCGGTGATCCCGAGTCGCGCGTCCTTGCCGATCTCCACGATTGCCGCGCTGAGGTAGACCCCGCTCGAGCGCTCGGGCGTCATGTTGTACGCGGTTTCGAGACGCTCCAGATCGACAGGGCGCTCGCCTGCGCGGATCAGTTCCGCGAGCGCTTCTTCCGCGCTGTCGTGCTCGAACGCCGCAAGCTCGCTCATGCGCGCGGGGCTGCTGCGGCGTGTCGCCGGCGCGAACGGATCGAGCACGAAACCGCCTCCGATCGTCCGGCTCGCGGACTGGTCGCGCACGATGAAGCGGTCGCCGCGCAGTGCCCCGATCGGCTGGTCGAGTACGAGCTGAACGACCGCGCTCGCACCCGGCGCGACTGCGCCGCCTCTGCGCGTCGCCACCCGCGCGGTCACGTCGCTCGTCGCGAGGTGCAGATGCACCGGCGTCCAGTGCTCGAGCGCGTTGGTCTCGGCTGCGAGCACGCTCACGCGCGCGTCGATGCGCTGGGTCGGGCGGTGTAGCGCAGGCGCCAGCACCCAGTCGCCGCGGTGAACCGCCGCGAGGTCGGCTCCGGTGAGATTGAGCGCGCAGCGCTCGCCCGCAGCCGCGCGTTCGGCGGCCTTGCCCTGGATCTGGATTCCGCGCACCCGCACTTCGAGACCTGCCGGCGAGATCACGAGCCTGTCACCCGTTTTGACGACGCCGTTGAAGACCGTTCCGGTGACGACCGTGCCGCTTCCGGACACGCTGAATGTACGGTCGATTGCATAGCGGAAATGCTCGCCTTCGATTTTGCGGCTGCCGCCGCGAGTCGCCTCCTCGACGAGCATTGCGCGCAGGCTTTCCATGCCGAGCCCGCATACCGCCGAGACCGGCAGCACCGGCGCGCCTGCGAGCTGCGTCGTCTGCAGCAGCGCCGCAACGGCATCCTGCACTTCGCGAACCCGCTCGGCTTCCACGCGATCGGATTTGGTGATCACCGCAGCGCCTCGCTTCACGTGCAGCAGATCGAGGATGTGCAGATGCTCGACGGTCTGCGGCATGATGCCGTCGTCGGCGGCGACGACCAGCAGCGCAAAATCGATTCCGCACACGCCAGCGAGCATGTTGCGTATGAAGCGCTCGTGGCCAGGCACGTCGACGAAGCCGATCAGCTCGCCTCCGGGCAGCGGCAGATACGCGAACCCGAGATCGATCGAGATGCCGCGCGCCTTTTCCTCCGGCAGGCGATCGGTGTCGACGCCGGTGAGCGTTTTGACCAGGAGCGTCTTGCCGTGGTCGATATGTCCTGCGGTGGCGACGATCATCGTTTCGGTTTAAGCGTGAGGGCTCCGGGCACGGCTCAGAGCTTCAGTTCGGTGAGCTGTGCGAGGAAAGGGGCTTCGTCGTCCAGGCAGCGTAAATCCATGATGAAAGCGGCATCCCTGACGCGTCCGATGACCGGGAGCGGCAGCGCGCGAAATGCGGCCGCGATGCGCTGCGCCGCCGAGCTTTTGTTCTTGCCGCTGCCTTCGATCGCGATTCCCGCGCTCGGGAGCGAATCGACGGGGAGCGATCCGCTGCCGATCTGGCTCGCGCATTCGACGACCCGTGCCGTGGCTTTGTCGCCCACTGCAGCGACAACGGAAGGTAGGATGCGCCGGGCCTGCGAGTCGATGTCGGCGGCGGCGCGGGTCAGGGCGCGCAGCGTCGGCAGCTCATCTTTCAGCCGCGCCGGATTCGAGTAGAGCTGCAACACCGCCTCGAGCGCGGCGAGGGTCATCTTGTCCACGCGCAGCGCGCGCTTCATGGGATTTTTCCGGATGCGCGCGATCAGCTCGCGTCGCCCTACGATCAAACCCGCCTGCGGGCCGCCGAGCAGCTTGTCGCCGCTGAAGGTGACGATATCCGCGCCCTGCGCGAGCGCTTCGCGCGGCGTCGGCTCGTGCGGCAGTCCGTACTCTTCGAGATCGACGAGCATGCCGCTGCCGAGGTCGACGATGAAAGGCAGCGCATGGTCGTGAGCGAGCGTTGCGAGCTCGGTTTCAGCCACGCTCGCGGTGAATCCCTGGATCACATAGTTGCTGGTGTGGACCTTCATGATCGCGGCGGCGCGCGGGCCGAGCGCTTCGGCGTAATCCTTCAGATGCGTGCGGTTCGTCGTCCCGACTTCGCGCAGCTTGCATCCCGAGCGCGACATGATGTCGGGGATACGGAAGGCGCCGCCGATCTCGATCAGCTCGCCGCGTGAGACCAGCACTTCCTTCTTCATCCCGAGCGTGTTGAGCACGAGATAGACCGCAGCAGCGTTGTTGTTCACGACGATCGCAGCCTCGGCGCCGGTGAGCCTCAAAAGCCAGCGCTCGATGTGGCTGTCGCGCTCGCCGCGCGCTGCGCCTTCGAGATCGAATTCGACGTTCGCCGGCTGGGTCATCACCCGCATCACCGCTTCCGCCGCGCATTTGGGCATGACGGCACGGCCGAGATTGGTGTGAAGAACCGTCCCGGTCAGGTTGATGACCGGCTTGAGCGACAGGCGCGTGAGCCGCTCGAGCTCGCGTGTGCAGCGCTCGACGAATTGCGCGTCGTCGAAAGCGGGTGCGGAGTCGTCGTGACCGAGCTCGCCGCGCGCGCGATCGAGAAATGCGCGGACGGTCTCGAGAACCAGGGGTCGGCCGTATTCAGTGGCGAGCGTCGCGATGCGGCTGTCGTTGAGCAGCCGGTCTACCGAGGGAATCGCGCGACGCGCGGCAGCAGCCGGATTCAACATCTCGGCGGTCGCAGGGAAGAAACGCGGTATGCAGGCATATATGGACGGCCTGCTCTGCACGACTGTGACATGAAGGAGCAAAGCGAGTGGAGCGGGCTAGTTTAGCCCAAGCGGGCGTCACTATCTATTCCGCGACGGCGGGAAGCTGCAGAGTCTGCAGTCGAGAAAAAAGCCGCGTTCGCGGCGCGGCTTTTCTGTCGGAACGCGCGCGTTATTCCCAGAGGCGCTCCGGAAGCGGCAGCCCGGCCAGATCCTGCGGCGTGAGCGCGCCGTCGGGCTGTATGTCGTAGCGCTCGAGTACCGCGGCGAGCTGGCGCGAGTGCTGTGCGGAGTGCCACGTCGAGCGTTCGAGCACCTGATGCAGAGGCTGCGGTCCGTAGTACGTCGGCAGCATCTGCGTGCCCGATTTATCCGCGAGCTGCGCCCACCAGGCTTCGATGCGCGAGATCACCTGCCCGCCGTACTCCGCCACCTGCGGCCCTTGGGTGTAAGTACCTTCGGCAGGCGGCTTGTTCGCGTGCTGCACGGCGTAATCGACGCCCTCGATCACAGTCTCGAGAAACGCTTCGCCGATGCGAAAAACGTGATGCGTGAGCAGGCGTATGGCGCGATCTCGATTCGGGATCACTCTTTCGCCCATCTTGTCGTCGGGGATCTGGCGCACGAGCCGTTGCGCGGCGCGCAGCACGTTGACCCACTTGCCGACGAGCACATCGGGCGGCAGCGGTGTGTGGCCGGTGCCCTGGAGGCCGACGAACTCGGCGACGTCTTCGAGATTCTGTCCGAAGACGAAGCTCTCGCCTTTGGCGACGACCGGCACGTTGCGCACACCGAGCTTCAGCAGGCGATCGCGCCCGCCGGCGTCGTTCAGAACGTCTACGGCTTCGAACGCTATGCCTTTACGCGAAAGAAACTCTTTCGCCCGAAGACAGCTGCTTCAGCCAGGCTGGGTGAAGAGCGTAAATTTTTCAGCGACGATATTCATGGGATCTCGGTGTGGTCGGGGAGTCGCAAGGCTACGCCCGCGGTGTAAGCAGCGCAAGGCAGCGCCCGATGAGCGCGTCGCGCCTGACGCAAATCATCGCGACTCGCGATGTTATAATGATGCCCCCTCGCAAGGCCTCGACAACGAACATCGATGAAGCTCATTGGAACCCCCACCAGTCCTTACACGCGCAAGGCGCGAGTCGTGCTGGCAGAGAAGCGCATCGATTACGAGTTCGTGGTCGACCTGCCGTTCGAGCCCGACTCCGCGGTTCCGGCGTACAACCCGCTCGGCAAGATTCCGGTGCTCGTCCTCGACGACGAAACGACGATATTCGATTCGCGCGTCATCGCGGAATATCTGGACAACGCCAGTCCGGTGACGAGGCTCGTACCCGAAGACACGCGCCAGCGCATCCAGGTGCGGCGCTGGGAAGCGCTTGCCGACGGTTGCACCGACGCCGTCGTCGCGATGGTGATGGAGACGCGCAGGCCCGCCGAATATCAATACGCGCAATGGACCGCGCGCCAGCAGGGCAAAGTCGATCGGACGCTGCAGGCGATGTCCGAAGACCTCGGGCATCGCAACTGGTGCTGCGGGGACTTCTTCAACCTGTCCGACGTGGCGGTCGGCTGCTGCCTCGGCTTCATCGACCTGAGGCTGCCCGACCTCGGCTGGCGCAAGGCATATCCCAATCTGGCCAAGCTCGCCGACAAGCTCGCCCAGCGTGCCTCCTTCAGGGACACCGTTCCGCCTAAAGCGTGAAGCGGCGTTGTCGCCGGCGGGCCGTCAGCCCGCGGGCCTGACCGTGCCGGCGGGGCACTCGGCCGACGTCCCTGCGGAATGCTCTTTCTGCGCGGCCTCGATGATGCCGCCACCCAGGCACACCCGGCTTTCATACAGCACGACCGACTGCCCCGGAGTCACCGCCCACTGCGCTTCGGCGAAGTCGATCGTGCAGCGCTCGTCGCTCGCCTCGACGATCGCGCACGGCGCGTCCTTCTGGCGATAGCGGGTCTTTCCGCCGTACACCCAGTTCGCATGAGCGCGCGTGCCGCTGACCCAGCTTAAGCGCACTGCGCTGAGGCGGTGCGAGTACAAGGCGCGGCTCTCGCGGCCCTGGACCACGACCAGACGGTTGCGCTTCAGATCCTTGTCGACCACGTACCACGCATCGCCTTCGCCGTTGCGCTGGCCGCCGATGCCCAGGCCCTGCCGCTGGCCGAGGGTGTAGAACATGAGCCCCATGTGGCGGCCCACGAGCCTCCCGTCGAGCGCGTAGATTTCGCCCGGGTCGGCGGGGAGATAGCGGTTCAGGAATTCGCGGAAGGGACGCTCGCCGATAAAGCAGATTCCCGTCGAATCGCGCTTGTCGTGGTTGGCGAGGCCTGCATGCCGCGCGATCTCGCGCACTTCGCGCTTGTAGAGCTCACCGAGCGGGAACACGGTTCGGGCGAGCTGGCGCTGGTTCAGCCGGTACAGGAAATAGCTCTGGTCCTTCGAGCCGTCCTCGGCTTTGAGCAACTGGTGCAGGCCGTCGACTTCACGCGTCTGCGCGTAATGGCCGGTGGCGATACAGTCCGCGCCGAGCGACATGGCGTGGTCGAGGAACGCGCGGAACTTGATCTCGGCGTTGCAGAGGACGTCGGGGTTGGGCGTTCGACCGGCGGAGTACTCGGTCAGGAACTCGTTGAAGACCCGTTCCTTGTATTCCGCCGAGAAGTTGACCGCCTCGATGTCGACGCCGATGCGATCGGCGACCGCGACTGCATCGATGAGATCCTGGCGCGAGCTGCAGTATTCGTCCGAGTCGTCGTCTTCCCAGTTCTTCATGAAGAGCCCGACGACCTCATGGCCCTGCTGCTTCAACAGGAGCGCGGCGACCGAGGAGTCGACACCGCCGGACATGCCGACGACGATTTTTTTCTTTGCAGCCATGAAAACGGAGGGGGCGGTGGAGTGCGGGAACGGAAAGGGGGGTCGCGGTGCCCCTATTTTAAACGTTCCGGCCGCGCAGACAAAAAAGCGGGACGCCCAGGGACGAGTCTATGCATCCGTCATGGAGCCGCAAAACGGTTCACCCAAAAGAAAAACGGGCCGAAGCCCGCTTTTCTTTTGCCTGGCGGCGACTTACTTCGTCGCGGCGGGTGCTGCTGCTGCGTCGTCGGTCTTCTTGGCTTTCTTGGCTTTCTTGGCCTTCTTCACTTTCTTGGCCTTCTTCTCGACAGCGGGCGGCGTGTCGGTGGAGGGGGCCGGCGCTTGGGCGGCAGCGCTGAAGCTGGCGACTGCGAAGAGGGCGGCGACGAGGGCGGCGATCAGTTGTTTCATCATTTATTCCTTTTCGAGGTGTGTGGGAGTGCCCGGCCTTTAACGCCGCGCGGACGAAACGGTTGACGCCGATCGCCGATGCCTTCCGGACCGCGCCTGGGCGCGCTGCTGCGCTTGGGCGTCGCGACCTCGAGCTCCCTCCACGCGCCGGGCTCGAGCGCGTCTATCGTCCACTCCCCGACGCTGTAGCGGATGAGCCGCAGCGTGGGCAGACCGACTGCCGCCGTCATGCGCCGCACCTGGCGGTTCTTGCCTTCGGTGATCTCGATTTTCAGCCACGCCGTGGGGATGAGCCGCCGGACGCGTATCGGCGGCGTGCGCGCCCACAGCCAGGACGGCTCTTCGACCTGCTCGACCTTTGCGGGAAGAGTCTGGGTGCCGTCGAGGGCGATGCCCGACCGTAGCGGGTTCAACGTGTCGTGCGCAGGCGTGCCTTCGACTTGAACGAAGTAGGTCTTCAGCTGCTTGCGGCGCGGATCGGCGATCCGGTTCTGAAGCACGCCGTCGGCGGTGAGCACGACCAGGCCTTCGCTGTCGGCGTCGAGCCTCCCGGCGGGATAGACGTCGGGCTCCGGCACGAAATCCTTGAGCGTGCGCCGCCCCGCTTCGGGGCTGAACTGGCACAGGACGCCGAAAGGCTTGTTCAGAAGAATAATGGTGCTCATGGCTTCCACAAAGAAAAAGCCCCCGCTCGCGCGAGGGCTTCGAGCTTCAGGGGCAGCGCCATCATGCAGCGCGGGCCCGGCGTTGTAAATCGCGGGTGAGCCATTCGTAGCCGGGAAGGGTCAGAAACTCGACGTAGTTGTCGTTGGTGCTGATCTCGTCGAAAAGCCGCGCGGCTTCTTCATATTCACCGGCCTGCCATGCGACGTCGCCGATGAGCGCGCGCACTTTGGCGAGCTCCTGCGGGAGGAGCTGCCGGAAAAGCTCGCGAGTGACTTTGCGGCCGTCGTCCAGGACACCCTTGGGACTGCGCATCCACTGCCAGATCTGCGAGCGTGAGATCTCCGCCGTCGCCGCGTCTTCCATCAGGTGATAGACCGGGACGCAGCCGTTGCCTGCGAGCCACGCGCCGATGTACTGGATACCCACGCTGATGTTGTTGCGCAGGCCGGCTTCGGTGATGGGACTTGTCGGCTGGAATTCGAGCAGATCTTCCGCGGTCACCTGGACGTCGTCGCGCTGTTTGCCGATCTGGTTCGGTCCCGGCATGTGCGCGTCGAACACCGCCTTGGCCACTTCGACCAGGCCCGGGTGCGCGACCCAAGTGCCGTCGCAGCCGTCGGTCGCTTCGCGCAGCTTGTCGGCGCGGACTTTCTCTATCGCCGCTGCATTCGCTGCTTCGTCGCCCTTGATCGGGATCTGCGCGGCCATCCCGCCCATCGCGTGCGCACCCCGGCGGTGACATGTTTTCACCAGCAGAAGCGCGTAGGCGCGCATGAAAGGCGCGGTCATCGTGACCTGCGCGCGATCGGCCAGGCAGAAATTGCGATTGGAGCGGAATTTCTTGATGCAGCTGAAGATGTAATCCCAGCGGCCGATGTTCAGCCCGGCGGAATGCTCCTTCAACTCGAAGAGGATCTCGTCCATTTCGAACGCGGCGACGACCGTCTCGATGAGAGCCGTGGCCTTGATCGTACCGCTCGGGATGCCGAGCTCGCGCTGCGCCATCACGAAAATGTCGTTCCACAGGCGCGCTTCGAGATGGCTTTCCATCTTCGGCAGGTAAAAGTACGGACCGCTGCCTGAGGCGAGCAGCGCCCTGGCGTTGTGGAAGAAGTAGAGCGCGAAGTCGAAGATCGCCCCGGAGATCGGCTCACCGTCTACGACCACGTGCTTTTCGACCAGGTGCCAGCCTCGCGGGCGAACGATCAGGGTCGCGGTGCGCTCGTTGAGGCGGTACGACTTGCCTTCCGGGCTCGTGAATTCGATCGCGCGGGCAATCGCGTCGCGCAGATTGATCTGCCCTTCGATCATGTTCTGCCAGCTCGGTGTGTTCGAGTCCTCGAAGTCGGCCATGAACACGTTGGCGCCCGAGTTCAGGGCATTGATGACCATCTT
>JAQGMV010000054.1 GCA_028292225.1 Betaproteobacteria bacterium | reverse complement strand
CTCTACGGACCCGCCTGCTCATGCGCCCGCGCATCGATCTCGAACGGCGCGTTCTCATAGCCGAGCTCGATGATCTGGCTCAGATACACGGGCAGGAACACGGCAACCGAGCCGGCGCACTCGTATTGATGCACATGCCGCAGCTCGTGCGACAACAGCCGCCGGCTCCGCGCATCGTGATGAATGAAAATCGCGTAGCCGAGCGTGAGCCCCCGGGTGTTCGGACCGAACATCCCCGTCTCCGATATCGCCGTCTGAAGCAGCGGATCGGACGGCGTGGGGATGGCGTCGACGAGCTCGACCCTGACCCGCTCGGGACGCGACACACCAACGGACCTCGCTACGGTCAGCTCCGCATCCGTCAGGCTGGTACCGCTCGCGAGAACGCGCCGCTCCTCAGCCTCCGCCCATTCGATTGCCCGCGGCAACAGCACGGGCAGTTGGGATTTCAGGTCCATCGCATGAGTCCTGATCTCATGAACACACGCCGTCGGATTGGATCAACCGCAGTAAACGAGCACCGCCGCCCCGCCGCAGCGCCCCGTCACGATCGCGTTCTGACCAAACCGCCTGCCGAGGTCCGCCGCTTCGCCCTGCGATATACCGAGCACCAGCACGCTCGCTTCCGCCTGCCAATCGCCACGCGCCGGGATCCCGCTTCCTTCGAAGTGACGCCAGCCGCGCTCCCGGATGATGCCGACAAGCTCGGCCTGCCGCGCCTCGTTCGCTTCGAGAGCAAGCCGGCGCGACCCCGGATTCCAGGCGGTGATGAAGGCCCACTCGCGCACGCCGTCCCTCGTGAGGAGCAGATCGAGATCCGCGGAAAGCTCGCCTATGCGCAGATCGATCGGCGGCGCGTCCGGCAGGAAAACGCGGTAAGTGGTCGAGCGGTAGAGCTCGTCGAGAGTCTGGTCGATGGCAAAGGATGCTGGCTAGATAAGATCAGCGGCGCTCATTGACCTCGATCCGGTCGAACTTGAAGTCCGCAGGCAAGTTCCCACGAAATTTGCGCAGTCGGCTCAGGAGCTCTCTCGCCCCGGGCCCCTTCTTTATTTCGAACGTCCGCTCGCCCACGACGTGAATCTCGATATCGTCCCCTTCCTCGAGACGTAGCACTTCAACGACGCTCGCCGGCAGGCGCACCGCCAGACTGTTGCCCCACTTGGTAACCTTCATGGACCACCTCCGAGAGATCGATATAGATCTTAAAATGTATATCCTTCCCGACTTGTTCGCGTGGCGTTTACCGCTCTGTAGAGGGCCGTGGGTTCCGACGAATCGCTTTGTTCCATCTCGCGAGCTCGCGCTGCACCGTGCCGGCCTGGGTACGTGTGTTGCGTCCCTCCCCGATCGGCGCGCGATCGCGCCGCCTATCGCGAGCACACAATGGCAGCCACAGTCGGCGATTTTCTCCTTCAACGCCTCTGCGCATGGGGCGTCAAGCGCGTCTTCGGTTATCCCGGCGACGGCATCAACGGCATCATGGGCGCGTTCGGCCGCAGCGACGCGATCGACTTCGTGCAGACGCGGCACGAGGAGCTCGCCGCCTTCATGGCGTGCGCGCATGCGAAGTTCACCGGTGAGATCGGCGTGTGTCTCGCGACCTCGGGGCCCGGCGCGATCCATCTCCTGAACGGGCTCTACGACGCCAAGGCCGATCACCAGCCGGTCCTCGCGATCGTCGGGCAGCAGCAGCGCGCGGCGCTCGGCGGCGATTACCAGCAGGAAGTCGACCTCGTCTCGCTGTTCAAGGACGTCGCCGGCCAGTACGTGCACATGGCCACGGTACCGGCGCAGGTGCGCCATCTCGTCGACCGCGCGATCCGCATCGCGCTCGAGCAGCGCACGGTGACGTGCATCATCTTCCCCAACGACGTGCAGGAGCTCGACGCGGTCGAGGCCCCGCCTCACAAGCACGGCACCGTCCACAGCGGCATCGGATGGACCGGGCGCATGAGGGCACCCGGCGCCGATGACCTCAGGCGCGCGGCCGATGTGCTCAACGCAGGGAAGAAGGTCGCCATGCTGGTCGGCGCCGGCGCGCTGCACGCGACCGACGAGATCATCGAAGTCGCAGACCGCCTCGGCGCGGGTGTGGCCAAGGCGCTCCTCGGCAAAGCCGCGGTCCCGGACGATCTCCCGTTCGTCACGGGCTCGATCGGACTTCTGGGCACCAAGCCGAGCTACGAGCTGATGACGGGCTGCGACACGCTGCTCATGGTGGGCTCGGCTTTCCCGTATTCGGAGTTCCTGCCGCAGGAAGGCAAGGCGCGCGGCGTGCAGATCGACATCGACGGACGCATGCTCAACCTGCGCTACCCGATGGAAGCCGGTCTCGTCGGCGACAGCCGCGAGACGCTGCGCGCACTCATCCCGCTGCTCCAGCGCAAGACCGACCGCGCGTGGCAGAAGGAAATCGAAGAGCACGTCGCGCAGTGGTGGCGCGTGCTCGAAGGCCGCGCGATGACTGCGGCGAATCCCATCAATCCCCAGCGCGTGTTCTGGGAGCTGTCACCTCGCCTTCCGGACAACTGCATCCTCACGTGCGACTCGGGCTCGGCGGCGGCGTGGTATGCGCGCGATCTCAGGATCCGACGCGGCATGATGGCGTCGCTCTCGGGCGGGCTCGCGACCATGGGCCCGGCGGTCCCGTACGCGATCGCCGCGAAGCTCGCTCACCCCGACCGCCACCCGATCGCCCTCCTCGGCGACGGCGCGATGCAGATGATCGGCATCAATGCGCTGATCGGACTCGCGCGCCTGTGGCCGAAGTGGCCCGACCCGCGGCTCACCATCGCCGTCCTCAACAACGGCGATCTGAACATGGTGACGTGGGAACAGCGCGGCATGTCGGGCGATCCGCGCTACGCGCCGTCGCAGGACCTGCCGCAGTTTCCTTACGCCGAGTACGCGCGGATGCTCGGCCTGGGAGGCTTGCGTGTCGATCGTGCCGAGGACGTCGCACCCGCATGGGAGCAGGCGCTCGCCGCGGACCGTCCCACGGTCATCGAGTTCGTGACCGATCCCGCCGTGCCGATGACCCCGCCGCACATCACCGCATCACAGATGAAGGCGTATGCCTCCGCGCTATTACATGGGGACAAGCAGGCGACGCGAATCGTGATCGCTTCGATCAAGGAGACGTGGGCGAGTCTGTTTCCGCCGAGGTAGACGATGTAGTCGCCTGTTTTGAGCTATTCTGCTTCTGCCCATATCGCGGAGCACGCGCATGACCAGTACAGCGCTCAAGAAATTGCAATCAGAGGCATTGTCCCTTCCGCAAGAGGACCGTGCCGAGCTCGCGCACGAGCTTTTGAGAAGTCTCGACAAACCGCAAGATGTTGATGCGGCAAAGGGGTGGGACGAGGAACTCGTCCGCCGGCTAGACTCAATTGACGCAGGCGCGGCGCAGATGATCGATAAAGACGAGTTGAGACGTCGCATGAAACAGCGTATCGACAAAGGCTGATGCGCCGGCTGCGCATTCTCGAGGCTGCAGCCGGGGAAGCTGTCGAGGCAGCAGGGTGGTATGAAATACAAAGACCGGGACTGGGCACCGACTTCGAGCAGGCGATTGATGCTGCCCTCGACCTGCTGCAGGAAGACATCCTGCCGCTATCACCCATGACAGGCGTCGCCGGGCGCCGAGGAGCCAAACGCCTGGGCCTCAGGCGCTTTCCCTACGACATCATTGTCCGGCAGGTAGGTGACGAGATCGTAGTTATTGCATTCGCCCACCAGTCTCGGCGCCCCGGCTATTGGCGAGATCGGTAAGCCGCCGCTCAGCTCGTGGAATTCTTCCGAGCAGCCCCAGCCCTCGCCGCCTACCGCTGATCGACCCGAATGCCCGCCACGCGTATGACCTTCGCCCACTTCGCCATGTCGGACCCGATCAGCGCCCGAAACTCTTCGGGCGAGTCGTAGCGGATCTCGGCGCCGACGGCCGCGTAGCGTTCGCGCGACTGCGGCGATTTCAGAATCTGCGCGATCGCTTCGTTCATCCGGCTCACGATCGCCTTCGGGGTTCCGGCCGGCGCGAGCATGCCGTTCCAGATGGTCGCTTCGTAACCGGGCACGCCCGCTTCGCTCATCGTGGGAATATCCGGCGCGAGCGCGGAACGCGATTTCGCGGTGATCGCGAGCGCTTTCACCTTTCCCGATTTCACGTGGAGCAGCACCGACGTCATGCTCGGAAACCCGAGCTGTATCTGGCCGGCGATGACGTCCACCATCGCGCCGGCAGTCCCCTTGTAAGGCACGTGCACGAGCTTGAGTCCCGTCGTCACTTCGAGCAGCGCGCCGGCAAGGTGCGCAGGCGAGCCGTTCCCCGACGAGCCGTAGTTGAGCTGCGAGGGTCGGCTGCGCGCCAGCGCCAGGACCTCCTTCACGTTGCCCGCATGGACGGCGTTGTTGGCGACGAACAGCAGCGGCGTCTCCCCTACGAGGCTGATCGGCTCGAAATCCTTCACCGTGTCGTACGGCAGCTTCGGATAGAGCGCCGGGTTCACCGTGAACCCGTTGGACACGAGCATCAGGGTATAGCCGTCGCTCGCCGCGTGCGCGGTGGTCTCCATGCCGATGAGCCCGTTCGCGCCGGGACGGTTGTCGACGACGAACTGCTTTCCGAGCACATCGGTCAGGCGCTCGGCCATGTAGCGCGCCTGGATGTCGGCATTACCGCCCGGTGCGTACGGCACGATCATGCGCACAGGCCGCGCGGGATATGCCTCCCCGGCGCTCGCGGGTGTCGCGAGCAACAAGCCCGCGAGCGCGATGAACATCATTGTGATTTGTTTCATGGCCATCCTCCTCGTTGTAACCGGGAAGATAGCAGAGGCCGGCGACGGTTGTGAGGCCGTGCGTCTGGCCGGCGCCCGAATCCCCGCTAAAGTAATGGCTGTTTTTGCCGTCAAAGCTCTATTACTAGAAATGCGCCGCGCCTGCCGCAGGCTGCTCACTCGATGAACATCGTAATACTCGACGACGAGCGCATCTCGCTCGCACTGCTGAAAGGTCACGTCGCCAAGCTCGGTGGCTGCCGGCCGATCACATTCATGGATCCGGTCGAAGCGCTCGACTGGTGCACACTGAACGAGCCGGACATCGTCATCGTCGATTACGTCATGCCGCAGATGAACGGCATCGAGTTCACGCAGCGCTTTCGCCGGCTGACGGGCAAAGCGGAAGTCCCCATGCTCATGGTGACCGGCACGCGGGATCGCGTCGTGCGGCACCGCGCGCTCGAGATGGGCATCAACGACTTCCTCACCAAGCCCGTCGACGTCATCGAGATCGGTGCACGGCTGAAGAACATGCTCGCGCTGCGCACCAGCCAGAAGAACCTCGAGCAGCGCGCGCAACAGCTCGCCGACGAGGCATTCAGGAACGGCCAGGCCGCGCTCGAAATCGCCGCGCGCGAGCGCGAGACGCTGCTGTGCCTGAGCCTTGCCGCCGAGCGGCGCCAGCCCGAGACGCACGAGCACTTCGTCCGCCTCGGGAATTACGCTCAGCTCATCGGGCTGCGCATGGGACTCACGCCGCAGGAAGCCGAGCTCCTCCGCCTCGCCGCGCCCCTGCACGACGTGGGCAAGCTCGGCATACCCGACCACATCCTGCTCAAACGCGGCAAGCTCACCGAGGCCGAGTGGGAAGTGATGAGACAGCACACGGTGATGGGCGCGGAAATCCTCGGTCAGGGCGAGTCGCCGATCCTGAAGGCGGGCGCCCGGATCGCAATCTCCCACCACGAGAACTTCGACGGCAGCGGCTACCCTTACGGGCTGAAAGGCGACGCGATCCCGCTCTTCGGCCGCATCGTCGCCGTCGCCGACGTGTTCGACGCGCTCACCAGCGCCAAGCCCTACAAGCGCGCATGGGACGTCGACCGCGCGCTTTCGGTGATGAAGGACAGCACCGGCAGCCAGCTTGCACCCGATTGCATGCAGGCATTCCTGGACGTGATCGACGACGTGCTGGCGATCAAGGCGCGGCACGCCGACAAGGGTGCGCCGGCGCTGGGGGCGGCGGCTTAGGAGCTTCCAGCCGTGGTATGAGCATCGGGGACGATCGATCCGGCATCCCCCTTGCTGAGGTCGCCGTGAATCCCATCACGGCATGCTCGCCATGGCCTCCAACCTCTCCTCGCTCAGGCGCGCGCCCGGCGGCGCGCAACGGACTCGCACGAAGTGAATTCCCCGCGCCCGACGTTCGAGGCGGGTCCCCGTGTCGCCCTCGATCAGTTGCGCCGCCTCATCGCGCCATCCAGGCGGCGTCTCGTCGGCGCCGCGATCGCGGTTCCCGCGCTGATGCTGCTGTATGTGCTTGCGCTGATCCCCTTCACGCCCGGCGTCGGAGACCTGCGCAGAGCCAGGTCTCCGACGCCGTCCGTCGTGCTGTCCTCCGACGGCGTCGTGCTCGCGGAGTTCAAGCGCCCCGATCGGCAATGGGTGCCGCTCGACAAGATCTCGCCGAGTGTCGTCGACGCGCTGATTGCGACGGAGGATCATCGCTTCTATGACCACCACGGCATCGACCTGCGACGCACAGCCGCGGCGTTGCTGAGCACCCTTACCGGCAATCTGCAGGGCGGCTCCACCATCACGCAGCAACTCGCGCGCAACCTCTATTCGGACGAGATCGGCCGCAAGGTCACGATCACGCGAAAAATCAGGGAAGCGATCACGGCGCTCAAGATCGAGGCGCTCTACACCAAGCGCGAGATCCTCGAGACATATCTGAACACCGTGCCGTTCCTGTTCAACGCGTTCGGCATCGAGATGGCGGCGCGCACTTACTTCGACAAGCCCGCCGAACGCCTGGATGTGCTGGAGGCCGCGACGCTCGTCGGCATGCTGAAAGCCACCAGCGCGTTCAACCCCGTGCTGAATCCGGAGCGGGCACTGCAGCGGCGCAATCTCGTGCTCACGCAGATGGCGAAGCACGGCAAGCTCTCGGCGGCGCAGCTCGCAGTCCTGAGCACGCGTCCGCTGCGGCTCGATTTCGAGCGGCAGGCCGTGCCGCCCAGCCCTGTGCCCCACATCGTGCGGCATCTGCGGGACTGGCTGATCGAATGGGCGGGCCAACGCCACTACTACGACGGACTCGTGGTGCGCACCACGATCGATTCCAGGCTGCAGGCGGCGGCGAACAAGGCCGTCGCGCGTCAGATGACGCAGCTGCAGAGGCTCGCAGACCGCGAGCGCAGGCGCGGCCAGGAGCACACCCCGCTACAGGCGGGCTTCATGGCGATGGACCCGCGCACCGGATACGTACGTGCGTGGGTCGGCGGCCGCGATTTCGCCACCGAGGAGTTCGACCAGGTGAGCCAGGCGCGCCGCCAGCCGGGCTCCGCATTCAAGCCTTTCGTGTATGCCGCCGCGTTCACCGCGGGCCTGCGCCCGACCATGACGCTGATGGATGCGCCCGTGATGATCCCGCTGGAGGGCGGCGGGGTGTGGGAACCCAAGGACGTGTCGCGGCCCTCGTACCGCGCGATGACCCTGCGCGACGGACTGGTGTACTCGAAGAACACGATCACCGCCCAGCTCGTGCAATACGTGGGTATCCACCGCGTCATGAACCTGGCGTGGGCGATGGGCGTGCGCCAGAGCACGCTCGACCCCGTGCCTTCGCTCGCGCTGGGCACGAGTCCGGTTACGCTGCGCGAGATGGTCAGCGCCTACGGCTCCATCGCAAACCTCGGGCATTTCGTCGAGCCGACGATCGTCACCCGCGTGGAAGACCGCGACGGCCGGGTGCTCGCCAGATTCGCCGGGGAGCCCGAACCGGTGCCGGCGATGTCGAGGCCGCCGGCGCTCGAGCTCCTGAACGCCATGCGCGGCGTCGTCAAGGAAGGCACCGGCGCGGCCATCCGGAAACGTTACGGCATCACTGCGGACGTGGCCGGCAAGACCGGCACCACGCAGGGGAACCACGACGCGTGGTTCATCATGATGCATCCGCAGCTCGTCGCCGGCGTACGCGTGGGCTTCAACGAAAAGCGGGACATGGGCGCGTGGGGCACGGGCGCCCGCAGCGCGCTGCCGATCGTGGGCGACGTGTTCCAGGAGGCGCTGCGCAATCGCTGGATCGACCCCCGCGCCGAGTTCGGCATGCCGCAGCGGGCGGCGATGACGCCATACGAGCGGGTGCGCGACGCGGAGCAAGATTGGCCGGCGGCACGGGAACTACTCGACGGACTCAGAGAGAAGGTGCGCGGGATGTTTCGGTAGTGCTCGATGCTATGTCGCGCGGAACCGTTCGTACTGAGCCCCCTTCGACAAGCTCAGTGAAATACGGCGGTGAGATGCATCCAGGCACTCCACGAAAACCGACGGCCTCTAGTATAGTGCCTGCCTACCGCACCGGCGGTAACAGGACGAATGACCAAAGCCCATGACTGACGAGCTTCACTTCAAAACCATCGCGGAGCTCGGGACGTTGCTGCGCGGCCGCGATCTTTCGCCGGTCGAGTTGACCGAGGCGTTCCTCAGGCGCATCGAAGCGCTCGATCCGCAGTTGAACGCATTCATCACGATCACCGCCGATCTCGCCCGCGCGCAGGCGAAGTCGGCAGAGCGTGAAATCGCAGCGGGGCACTATCGCGGTCCGCTGCACGGCATTCCGCTCGGCCTGAAAGACATCTACGACACCAAAGGCATACTCACGTCGGCGCACTCGAAAATCTGCATCGACAATA
>JAQGMV010000004.1 GCA_028292225.1 Betaproteobacteria bacterium | reverse complement strand
CGTCGCATCTCATACGACTGCGCCGAGCTTGAAGATCGGCAGGTACATGGCGATGACCAGACCGCCGATCAGCGTGCCGAGCACCACCATGATCATGGGTTCCATCAGGCTCGACAGCGCCGCGACCGAATCGTCGACTTCCTGCTCGTAGTAGTCCGCGACTTTCGACAGCATCGTGTCGAGCGAGCCGGCCTCTTCGCCGATCGCGACCATCTGGATGACCATGTTCGGGAACACGTCGGTGCCCTGCATCGCGCTGTTGAGGCTCGTGCCCGTCGCGACCTCGCTCTGGACGCGTTTGGTCGCGGCGTAGTATTCCTGGTTGCCTGCGGCTCCGGCGACCGAATCCAGCGCTTCGACGAGCGGAACGCCGGCTGCGAATGTGGTCGACAGCGTGCGGGTCCAGCGGGCGATGGCCGACTTGCGGATGAGCTGGCCGAACACCGGGATCCTCAGCAGGATGCGATCCATCGTATGCTGCATGGCCACGGACCGCTTCCAGGTATAGAAGAAGAACCAGATGCCTCCCGCGATCCCGCCGAAGATCAGCCACCACCACTCGACGAAGAAGTCGGAGATGCTGATCACGACGAGCGTCATCGCAGGCAGGTCGGCGCCGAAGTTCGCGAAGACCTGCTTGAACGCCGGGATCACGAAAATCATGATGACCGCGGTAATGACGAAGGCCACGACCACGATCGCGATCGGGTAGAACAGCGCCGCCTTGATCTTGCTCTTGATCGCGAGAATTTTCTCTTTGTAGTGCGCCAGGCGCTCGAGCACGTTGTCGAGTATCCCCGCCTGCTCGCCCGCGCCGATCAGGTTCGTATACAGCGGCTCGAAATAGATCGGGTGTTTCTCGAAAGCCTGTTTCAGGCTCGCACCGGTTTCGACGTCGGTGCGGATCTGGTAGATAAGCTTCGACACCGCCGGATTGCCGTGTCCTTTGGCGACGATGTCGAAAGCCTGCAGCAGCGGTACGCCCGACTTGAGCATGGTCGCGAGCTGCCGGGTGAAAAGAGTGATGTCTTTTTCGGTGATCTTGCCGCCGCGGGCACGCCGCTCTCTCTTGAGCTGGGCGACCTTGACGCCTTGCCGGCGCAGGACTGCGTTGGCCTGCGCTTCGCCCGTGGCGCGGAGCTCGCCACGGATGGTTTTCCCGCCGCGGTCCTGGCCCACGTAGGTGAAGTTGTATTCCTTGATCTCCGGCTTTTTTCGTGCCGAAGCGGCTGCGGTCGCCATGCGGATCCCCTGAAAAGCGCCTGATTGCCTAAATTAACCAACGGCTTACGTTAAATACCTCGACGGATGATGCACTTGCCGCCGAGCTTTGTAAAGGACACGCCGGGTCACTTCCGCGCCGGGGCGTCATTGGTGAGCCGCCTGCGTGACCGGGACCGAATAGATGCGAACCGCTTTCACCGTGCGGTCGTGTGTCTGGACGATCTCGATCGCGTGGCCGCCGATCTTCATGCCGGTGCCCGGTTCGGGGATTTCCTGAAGGTGCTCGAGGATGAGCCCGTTCACTGTTTTCGGCCCGTCGAGAGGAAAACTGAAGCCCAGCTTGCGGTTGAGCTCGCGCAAGCTGGTGCTCCCTTCGACGAGGAAGCTGCCGTCGGCCTGCGGGTAAAAACCGCCGGTACGAAGCGGAGAGCCGGTCGTGAACTCGCCGATGATCTCCTCGAGGATGTCTTCGAGGGTGACGAGCCCGCGCAAGTCGCCGTATTCGTCGACCACCAGCGCGATGCGGTCCTGGTGCTCCTGGAAGTTCTGGAGCTGGGAGAAGAGCGGCGTGCCCGAAGGCACGAAGTAAGGCTCGCGAACCAGTTTGAGCAGGCGCTCACGCGTGAGGCCCCCCTGCTGGACGAGATTGAGGACATGGCGCGCGCGCAGAGTCCCGGCGACTTCGTCGGGCTCACCGGCGTAAGCGAGGAGGCGCCGGTGGTACGCGGTGCCGATCTGCTCGGCGATGGTCTCGAGCGGTGAGTCGATATCCACCGTTTCGATCTGGTTGCGCGGCACCATGACGTCGTCGACGGTGATCGCCTGCAGATCGAAAAGGTTGAGCAGGATGCTCTGATGCTTTTGCGGCAGGTAGCCGGTCTCGAGGACGATGGTGCGCAGCTCTTCGACCGACGGTTTGTGCTCGGTCGCGTCGGTCCGGGTATTCAGGCGGAGGATGCGCAGGATCGCCTGTACGAAGAGATTGACGAACCACACGAAAGGCCGCGTCAGCTTCAGGAGCGGCATGAGCAGATAGCTCGCGGGCAGCGCGATGCGCTCCGGATACGCCGCTCCGATCACTTTCGGCGTGATCTCGCTGAAAACCAGGATCGCGAACGCTGCGGCGCCGGTTGCGATCACCAGCGCGAATTCGCTGTCACCCAGAAAGCGCCGGGCGATCTCGCCCACGAGCAGGGCGGCCGCCGCGTTGATCACGTTGTTGCCGAGCAGCACCACGCCAAGGAAGCGGTCGGTGCGTGCGAGCAGCTCGCTGGTGAGGCGTGCGCCGCGATGCTTTTGCTGCACCAGGTGGCGCAACCGGTAGCGGTTCAGCGCCATCATGCTGGTTTCGGAAATAGAGAAAAAGGCCGACGCGATCAGCAGGATGAACAGCGCCGCGAACAACGTGCCTAATGGAACATCTTCCATAGTGTTTGGTTTTTAGTGTTGAGTGTTTAGTGGGCTGGTCGCTTCGCGAAGACTCACTAAACACTAAGCACTCAACACTAAACACTGCTCGGCCTACCGGCCGAGCACAACCTCGAGCACGAATTTGCTTCCTATATAAGCGAGCACGAGCGTGAGAAATCCGGCGAGAGTCCAGCGCACCGCCGTGCGTCCCCGCCATCCGTGGATATGGCGGCCTGCGAGCAGCGCGGCGAAGATGAACCAGGAGAGAAAGCCGAAGACCGTCTTGTGGTTGAGCGGTGCGGCCTTGCCGAAGAGCTCCTCTGAAAAGACGATGCCGCTGCCGAGCGTGAGGGTGAGCAGGATGAACCCGGCCCAGATGATGCGAAACAGCATCGCTTCCATCGTCAGCAGAGGCGGCAGCTTCTGCAGCACCTGGGTCACGGCTCCGTCGTGCAGCCTGCGCTCGATCAGCGCCATCAGGAGCACGTGCAGCGACGCGATCGTCAGCAGGCTGTACGCGAGCATCGCGATGAGCAGGTGCATCTTGAACGCGAGCAGATCGGTATTGGCCAGCGCGCGCGCGGGCGGCATGACGCCGGGCAGGATCACCGCCGCTGCGGCAAGCGGCAACACCAGCGCCTGGAGGCCGTCGAGGCGGTAGAAGAAGTTGCCGATCCAGTAGATCAGCACGGTCAGCCAGAGGATCGCGGAAAGCGCGTTTCCGAGCCCGAGGTGCAGGCCATCGGGTGCGAACAGCGAGCGGCCGAGCAGAAAGGCATGCAGCGCGAGCGGCACGAACACTGCGTAGTGATCGGCCATCGGCGATAACGCGGGTTGCGGTGCGTGCGCTGCGGCGCTCGCCCAGCGCGTGCGCCAGAAGTACACCGCCAGGCCTCCATAGAGGAGCGCGGTGGCCATGTACGCTAGAATTTCCATCTCTTTAGGATACCACTCCCCCTATGTTCGATAACCTTACGACGCGGCTCTCTCGTGTCCTGAAAACGCTGCGCGGTGAAGCTCGCATCACCGAAGACAACATCAAGGACGCGCTGCGCGAAGTGCGCATGGCTTTGCTCGAAGCGGACGTCGCGCTGCCGGTCGTTCGCGATTTCATTGCCGCGGTTCGCGACAAGGCGCTCGGGCAGGACGTCGTCGGCAGTCTCACGCCCGGCCAGGCCGTCGTCGGCGTCGTGCACCGCGAGCTCACCGCGCTCATGGGTGAGCACAACGATGCGCTCGATCTCGCGACCACGCCGCCTGCCGTCATCCTGATGGCGGGCCTGCAGGGCAGCGGCAAGACCACGACCAGCGGCAAGCTCGCCAAGTGGCTGAAGGAAGAGCACAAGAAGAAAGTGCTGCTGGTGAGCGCGGACGTCTACCGTCCCGCGGCGATCGAGCAGTTGCAGACGCTTGCGGGCCAGGTCGGCGTCGATTTCTTCCCGTCGGCGGTCGGCGAGAAGCCGGTCGACATCGCGACTCGCGCGCTCGATCACGCGCGCCGGCACTACAACGACGTGCTCATCGTCGACACCGCGGGCCGCCTCGCCATCGACGAGGCGATGATGCAGGAGATCCGCGAGCTGCACGCCGCGGTGAAGCCGATCGAGACTCTTTTCGTGGTCGACGCGATGCAGGGTCAGGACGCGGTGAACGTCGCGCGCGCGTTCTCCGAAGCGCTGCCGCTCACCGGCGTGGTCCTGACCAAGCTCGACGGCGATGCGCGCGGCGGCGCGGCGCTGTCGGTGCGCCACGTCACGGGTAAGCCGATCAAGTTCGCGGGCACCGGCGAGAAGCTCACCGGCCTCGAGCCTTTCCATCCCGAGCGCATGGCCTCGCGCATCCTCGGCATGGGCGACGTGCTCACCCTGATCGAGGACGTTCAGAAAAACGTCGATCGCAAGGAAGCCGAAAAGCTCGCGCACAAGGTCAAATCCGGCAAAGGCTTCGACCTCGAGGACTTCAAGCAGCAGATCGTGCAGATGAAAAAGATGGGAGGCCTCTCGGCGCTCATGGACAAGCTGCCCGGCAATCTCGCGCAGATGGCGCAGGGTGCGCCCCAGGTCGACGACAACTCGGTGCGGCGGATCGAAGGCATCATCAACTCGATGACTCGCAAGGAGCGCGCGAAGCCCGAGCTCATCAAGGCTTCACGCAAACGCCGCATCGCGACCGGCGCGGGCGTCTCGGTTCAGGAAGTGAACCGTTTGCTCAGCCAGTTCGAGCAGACCCAGAAGATGATGAAGATGGTCGCCAAGGGCGGGATGCAGAAGATGATGCGCTCGATGAAAGGCATGTTCCCCGGAATGCGCTAAAGCGCATTCCGGGGAACTTGCCTTTCGGCGCGGTAAACGCCTCAGAGGGAAACCCATGGTTTCCCTCCGAGACCTCCTTTCCTTCGCCTCGCTATCGCTCGCTCGCCGCCTGCGGGCTGTGGCGGCAGCACTCGTAGGGTGCGTGGAAACGCACCGACTGTTTCAATCCAGCCTGAAGCGCTTGCCGCGGATGAACGCGCCGAAGTCGGCGCGTTCGGGCACGCAGTATTGCCGTGCCTTGTCTTCCGACCAGCCGTAGAACGGCGCCTCGCCGTACAGCTTCAGATGCCGCTGCTTGCGGTAGGGCATGAGCTCGTGACGGCGGCGGTCGTAAGCATCGATGTTCTCGCGCACGGCTGAATCGTCGAACCGGTCGACGTGGACCGTGACGTCGAGCGGCAGGCGCGGCGTGATGCGGCCGGCTTCGGCGGGCCAGCCGACAGTCAGGCCGGCGACGGGGAAGACCCAGTCGGGAAGCTCGAGCAACCGGCTCACGGCGTCCGGATGATTCCTGATGGCGCTGATGGGGCAGCAGCCGAGGCCCACCGCTTCAGCCGCGCGTATGAAAGTGGTCATGACGATTCCGGCGTCGACCGCGGCATTCATGAAGTGGTCGAGGTGGTCGTTCGCGAAAGGCTTGCCGCGCCACTCGCCGATCTGGCGGATGCGCCGGTTGTTGCCGCAGAACACGAGCACCACCGGCGCCTGGGCGATCCACGGCATGTCGGGGATCAGCTCGACGATGCGCGCGACTTTGCCGCGATCCGCCACGTGCACGACGTCGGCCTGCTGGAGGTCCGACTTAGATGGGGCGGAGAGCGCCGAGGCGAACAGTAGACGCAACAGCGTCGGCTCCACGGCGTCGGCCGTGTAGCGGCGATGGGAGCGGTGCTCCGCGATCCGCGCAAGGTCGTCGAGGCCGCGCAGCGACGGATCGGCGGGCACGTCAGCGCCGAACCTCTGTTTGAGCGCGGCCTCGATACGGGCGGCGGGCGGTGAATCGTCGATCGTCATAAGTGAGTACTCGCTGCGCAAAACGCGCATTGTGCCGCGGCGCCGAGGCGTTTCAAAGTAATCAATGACTTAGCCCACGGCCCCTGCCCGCGCCCCGGCCCTGTCTCAGGTTGCGCAGCAGGCAAAAAGTGTCGTAAAATCACGCCCTTTCGCATTTCCAACCGGCAGATCAAACCATGGTAGTGATTCGCTTAGCCCGCGGCGGCGCCAAGAAGCGTCCGTTCTTCAATGTCGTCGTGGCCGATTCGCGCCGCGCACGCGATGGCCGTTTCATCGAGCGCCTGGGTTTCTACAACCCGAAAGCGCCCCAGGGTCAGGAATCGCTGCGCATCGACCGCGCGCGTCTGGCCCACTGGCAATCGCAGGGCGCCATCCTGTCGGATACCGCAGCGCGGCTCGTGAAACAGCTCGGCAAGCAGCAACTCGCACCCGCGGCTGCACCTGCAGCCTCGTAAGAACGTCGGAAAGAGGCCGCCGATAAGCTCGAAGGCCGGCCAGCAGCTGCCGGTAAAGCAGGCCGGCCAGAAGCCGGCGGTAAGCGCCGGGGGAAACGTGGCGCCTGAAGTACGTCAGGCGCCAAGCGGCGCGCCGCCTTCGAACCTGGTGGTGATGGGCCGGATCGTCGGCGCCTTCGGGATCAAGGGCTGGGTCAAGCTCCAGCCTTTTACCGAGACGCCCGAGAGCCTGCTTGCTTACCCGAAGTGGTGGATCGGAAATGATCCGGTCTGGCAGGAAGTGCGAGTCGAGAAGGCCGAAGCGCACCTCGATACGGTAGCGGCGAAGCTGGCCGGATGCGAAGACCGGGACGCGGCGGCGCTCTACCGGGGGCGGCAGGTCGCGATACCGCGGGAAGCGTTCCCGCAAGCCGGAGAGAACGAGTTTTACTGGGCCGATCTGATCGGCCTGAAAGTAGTGAACGAGCAGGGCGAAGATTTCGGGACTGTTTCCGAGATTTTCGAGACCGGCGCGAATGACGTGCTGGTGGTGGAAGGTGACCGGGAGCGGTTGATCCCGTTCCTCGACCAGGTCGTGAAGCAGGTTGACTTGCAGGGTCGTGTGATCCGCGTCGACTGGGGCGCCGACTACTGATGTTGCAGATCGACGTAGTGACGCTGTTCCCGCGCATGTTCGAGGCGGTGACGACAAACGGCGTGACCGGACGGGCGCTGGAGCGCAGGCTGTACGATCTGGTGTTGTGGAACCCGCGGGATTTTGCGGCGAACGCTTACCGATCGGTCGACGATCGGCCGTACGGCGGCGGACCGGGGATGGTGATGATGCCCGACCCGCTCGAAAAAGCGATAGGCGCGGCGCGGCAGCGGCAGAAGAGCACGGGTGTTGCGAAGCCTCGGATCGTGCACCTGACGCCGCAAGGCAGGGTGCTCGACAACGCGCTGGTTGCCGAGTTGGCGCAGGAGCAGGGCCTGGTGATGCTGGCCGGACGCTACGAAGGCGTCGACGAGCGCCTCGCGAGCCGGGTGTTCGACGACGAGATTTCGATCGGCGATTACGTGCTGTCAGGCGGTGAGCTGGCGGCGATGGTGGTGATGGACGCGGTAGTGAGGCAGTTGCCGGGTGCGCTCGGCGACGCGGAGTCGGCAAGCCAGGATTCGTTCGTGAACGGGCTCCTCGATCACCCGCACTACACGCGGCCCGAAGTATATGAAGGTGCGGCGGTCCCGCCGGTGTTGCTCTCGGGCAATCACGCGGAGATCACCCGATGGCGATTGAAGCAGGCGCTGGGCAGAACGTGGCAGCGGCGGCCGGATTTGTTGGCAAAGCGTAGTCTCAGCGCAGCGGAAAGCGTGCTGCTGGAAGAATTCAAGAAAGAAGGATCGTGAACATGGACATCATCAAAGAGCTCGAGCAGGAAGAAATCCAGCGCCTGGGCAAGAACATCCCGGCGTTCAATCCCGGCGACACCGTCGTGGTCAGCGTCAACGTGGTCGAAGGCGAGCGCAAGCGCGTCCAGGCCTACGAAGGCGTGGTCATCGCCAAGCGCAACCGCGGCCTGAACTCGTCGTTCATCGTGCGCAAGATCTCGTCGGGTGAAGGCGTGGAGCGGACGTTCCAGACCTACTCGCCGCTGATCGCGAGCGTAGAAGTGAAGCGCCGCGGCGATGTCGGCCGCGCCAAGCTTTACTACCTGCGCGAGCGCTCGGGCAAGGCCGCACGCATCAAGGAAAAGCTCAAGCTGCGCGTGGACACCGCCGCCGCCCCCGAAGCGGCTCCGGAAGCTGCGCAGCAGTAACGCGTATGAGGAACGAAAAAAGCGGCTTGCGAGCCGCTTTTTTTATGGGCTGCATGTCGTGCAGCCTCGCGGCGACCGTATTCGGGGGGATCGGCTGCGCATACGCGGCCGCGCCCGAAGATCCGACTGCGGTTCGCGCGATGGTGAACGCAGGTGCAGTGGAGCTCGCGCTTGCCCGCATCGACGCCCTCCAGCCGCGAGACACCGGCGCACCGCGCTGGGCGGAATGGGAAGGCGTTCGGTGTGACGCGCTCGCCCGGGTCAACCGGCACGACGCGCTGCTCGCGCGGGTGAAAGCGCTTCCCGAGGATGTCGCTGCCACTGCCGCGCCGCTCGGCAGTTGCCTGGTTGCGGCCGCGCACGCCGCTCTCGCTGTCAACGATCCGGCCGCTGCGCGTGCGCACGCCGCGCGCCTCCTGTGGCAGCGCAGCGCCACAGCGGCGACGGCGACCGAAGCCAAGGCCGTTCGGCTCAGCGTGATCGAAAGCTACATCGCCGAGCGCCGCGGCGACGACGCCTTTCGCAGCATGCTGCGCTACCAGCAGGACTACCAGCCGCTCGAGCGTGGGGTCGCCGACCGCTTCGCGGAAGCCCTGATCGACCTGGGCATGGATCGCGACGCGCTCAACTGGCTCGGCCGCACCGACGAGGTCAGCCCATCGCTCTTGAGGCTGCAGTTGCGCGGCGCGATGCTGACACCGGACGCGGTGATCGCGCAGGCGCGCGCGGCCTACGCACGGGCGCCCGACGCCGGCTACTGGCGCACGATCTTTGAGGCCGCAGTGCGCAGCGGTAACGGGCCGCTCCAGATCGAAGCGCTCGAGCGCGTGCTGCAATCGATAGAGCCGCGAAACACGGGGGGCGCGAGCGAAGCGTCGCAGCGCCTCTGGCAGGCGTATCTCGCGACGGCCGAGCAGATCGGCAATCGTGAGCAGTTGCTGATGGGCGAGGACGCGGCGTGGGCCGACTATGCTGCGAGACGCCTCGGTTCGGACGCGGTGCTCTCCCGCGCGTTCTACGGCTATCTCGCGCAGCGGGCGCAGAACCCCGACATCCGCCGCGATGCACAGCTTCAGCTCGCGTTCTCGCTGTCTTCAGCAGGGCTCGACCTCGCGGCGCTGCGCATCATGCAAAGCATCGGCTTCGAAGCTGAAGCGCTCGATCCGCAGACACGCTATCTGCTCGGCACGCTCGCGGCGAAGCGCAGCGACGCCCCGGCGGCGCTCAAGCTCTGGAACGGCCTGTCGACCCCGGCCAATGTGAACGCGCTCGACTGGCAGCTCACGCTCGCGCGCACCGCGCTGCAGGCGGGGAACGCGCCACTCAGCGCCGAGACGGTCGACCGGCTGCTCGCGGGCCGCACGTCGGTCTCGACGGAGCTCGCGCAGGCCGTTCTCGAGCTCGGACAGGAAATGCTCGACCTGCGCGCGCTCGACGCGGCGCAGAGCGTTTACGAGCCGCTCGCGCAGCTCGCGGCCGACGCCCACGCGCGACAGGCGCTGTTCGGTCTAGGGCGGGTGCAAGAGCTGAAAAACGACGCGCCTGCCGCGGCTGCGGCGTATCTGCGCTCGGCGCTGCTCGTTCAGGCCGCGGCGCCGGACAACCTCGCGTTTCAGTCGCGCCTGCTCGCCGCGCTCAACCTCATGCGGGCGGGGCTGAAGGAAGACGCCCGCGCCCAATTCGAGTGGCTGGTGAAGAATTCGAAGGATGCGGTGCTCACCGATGCGGCGAAGCGGGGACTCGCCCGGCTATAGCAAAGTCACGCCGGACCGTCGTTCTTCCAGAGGTCGCTGAGATACTCGTGCCGCTCGGTATTCACCCAGCTCACACGGTATTCGACCGGTGAGTCGTCGTAGGTGTAGGCGACTCGCTTGATCGCGAGCGCCGGGGTGCCGGTGGTGATGTCGAGCACCGATGCGGCGCGCGCCGGCGGATGGCGGGCCGCGAGGCGTTCGCTGATGCGCAGCACGCTGATGCCGTAGCGCGCCTGGTAAAGGCCGTAAATCGTTCCTTCGCGCCCTGCGAAGATCTCCTCGTCGAGGTCGGGAAAAAGCGCGGCAGGCACGCTGATCTCGTCGAAGATCACCGGCTTATCGCCGAGCTTGAGCACGTTCTGGATGCGCAGGACCGCAGCGCCGCGAGTCAACCGCAGCCGCTTCTCTTCGACGGTGGTCGCGGGGCCGGTCTTGAACGACAACAGCTCCATCACCGGCAGCTCGCGGCTGCCGTCCTTCCCGACGATGTGGAAGAAGTAGAAGAGCGTGCGGTCTTCGGTGTGTGTCGCGACGAAAGTGCCGCGCCCCTGCTGCCGCAGCAGGATGCGCTCGGCCACGAGCTCGTCGATCGCTTTGCGTATCGTCCCGATCGACACGTCGAAGCGCTCCGCGAGCTTCGCCTCGCTCGGGATGGCCTCGCCCGGCTTCCACTCGCCGGCTGCCAGCCCGCGCGTGAGCCGAATCTTGACTTCCTTGTAGAGCGGGTTGAAAGTGAGGCTGCCCGCTGCCAGCGTGTCGGCCATCCGGCGTTATCCCCGAGTTTTCACGTCCCGCGCATTCTAGCACCCCCCCACCGATTCATATAGGTCATATAGTTGACTTGGGCGCCTTCGGCCGTTAGCATGTCGGCCACCTGAATGAACCAACCGTTCGCTGCTCAACCTCCAAAGTGACGCCCCCGGGCGCAGGAGACTTTAGATGATCCACATACTCGTACACGACAAGAAAGACACGGTCGGCGTGGCCGTGATCGAAGGCATCAAGGCCGGCCAGGACCTCACCGGCTGGGTGATGGAAGACGATTCCACCATCACCGTGAAAGCGGCGAACGACATCCCCATCGGCCACAAGGTCGCGACCCGCGAAGTGAAGAAAGGCGACACGATCATCAAGTACGGCTTCGACATCGGCAAAGCGGTCGCCGACATCAAGACCGGCGAGCACGCGCACGTGCACAACATCAAGACCAAGCGCTGGTAGGAAGCCGTGAATCGCAAATCTCCAATCGTAAATCGCAAGATTTGCGCTTGACCACGACAGCACGATTCAACCATTCACCATTCACGATTTACGGGGTTCTAAATGATCAACGCAAACACGACCTTCCGCGGATACCGGCGTGAAAACGGCCGCGCAGGGATACGCAATCACGTCATCATTCTCCCGGTCGACGACCTGTCCAACGCCGCGTGCGAAGCGGTCGCGCACAACATCAAAGGCGTGATGGCGATCCCGCATCCTTACGGCCGCCTCCAGTTCGGCGCCGACCTCGACCTGCATTTCCGCACGCTGATCGGCGCGGGCTCGAACCCGAACGTCGCCGCGGTCGTCGTGATCGGCATCGAGGAAGGCTGGACCAAGAAAATCGTCGACGCGATCGCCGCCACCGGCAAGCCGGTGACCGGCTTCGGCATCGAGATGCACGGCGATCACGACACGATCATGCGCGCCTCGAAAGTCGCGAAGGAATACGTGCAGTGGGCCTCCGAGCGCAAGCAGGAAGACTGCCCGATCAGCGACCTCTGGGTCTCGACCAAGTGCGGCGAGTCCGACACGACGTCCGGCTGCGGTTCGAACCCGACCGTCGGCAGCGCCTTCGACAAGCTCGAGCCGCTCGGCGTGACGATGTGCTTCGGCGAGACGACCGAGATCACCGGCGGCGAGAACATCGTTGCCGACCGCTGCGCGACGCCGGAGGTGCGCGAGCAGTTCATGAAGATGTTCAACCGCTATCAGGAAATCATCGAGCGCCACAAGACGAGCGATCTTTCCGACTCCCAGCCGACCAAGGGCAACATCGCCGGCGGCCTGACGACGATCGAAGAGAAAGCGCTGGGCAACATCCAGAAGATCGGCAAGAAGTGCAAAGTGATCGGCGTGCTCGACAAGGCTGAAACACCGACGCGTCCGGGCCTGTGGTTCATGGACTCGTCTTCGGCCGCTGCCGAGATGGTCACGCTCTGCGCAGCGTCGGGCTACGTGGTTCACTTCTTCCCGACGGGACAGGGCAACGTCATCGGCAATCCGATCGTCCCGGTGATCAAGCTCTGTGCAAACCCGCGCACGGTGCGCACGATGTCCGAGCACATCGACTACGACTGCTCCGGCCTCCTGCAGCGCCAGAAGAACCTCGAGCAGACCGGCGACGAGCTCATCGAGATCATGCTGCGCACCTGCAATGGGCGCCTGACTGCTGCCGAAGCGCTGGGCCACCGGCAGTTCGTGCTCACGCGACTGTACGAGTCGGCGTAACGTAAGGTCCGCGCAATGAGCGCGACCTTGAAAGTCCGCGTCTGGCGCGGAACCGAGTCGGGCAGCTATCAGGATTTCCCGGTTCCGCGGCACGAAAGCCAGACGGTGCTCGACGTGGTCACCCATATCCAGCGCAAGCTGGATCCGACGCTTTCGTATCGCTACGCGTGCCGGGTCGGCATGTGCGGCTCGTGCGCGATGACCGTGAACGGCAAGGCGCGCTGGACGTGCCGTACGCATGTGTCCGTCGTCGCTGACGGCGACCGCGTCGAGATCGGGCCGCTGCGCAACCTGCCGGTGGTGAAGGACCTCGTCGCCGACATGGCGCCTTTCTTCGACAAGTGGGCGGCGGCCAAAGGCCGGTTCAAAGGCACCGCGACCCGCCACGACGACTTCGCACGCGTTCAGCCCGACTCTCCCAAGCGCAAGCTCGTCGACGAGTCTATCGAATGCATCGGCTGCGGCGTGTGCTACAGCTCGTGCGACGTCGTCACCTGGAAGCCGGACTATCTCGGCCCTGCGGCGCTGACTCGCGCGTGGACCCTCGTCAACGACGTGCGCGATGACGCCCAGCGCGAGCGCCTCGAAGCCGTGGCGGGCGACGCAGGCTGCCATTCGTGCCACACCCACATGTCGTGCACCGAACGATGTCCCAAGGCCTTGTCGCCGACAGCCGGCATCGCAGGCCTGAAGCGCGCCGTGCTGTCGGCGGCGCTGAAAGGGGAGCTATGAATGCAGGGATGAGGGATGACTGAAGGGATGCGGGCGAAGAGCGGAGGGATGACCGAGCCTGCAGGCGCCACGGCTCCATCTTCATCCCTCATCCCTTATCCCTCATCCCTCGGCCTGCGCACGCAGGTCCTCCTTTGGGGCGCCCAGCGCGCTTCCGCCGCAGTGCTCGCGCTGTGCGTGCTCGTCCATCTCGCCACCATCATCTATGCGGTGCGAGGGGGCTTAAGCGCAGCGGAGATCCTCGCGCGCACGTCGGGAAGCATGGCGTGGGCGATTTTCTACGGGGTGTTTGTCGCGGCTGTCGCGGTGCATGCACCGATCGGGCTGCGCAACGTTGTTGCGGAGACTTTCGGCTGGCGCGGCCGCGGTCTCGACGTGTGCGTCCTGCTCGTCGGTATCGTCCTCGCGCTCTGGGGATGGCGAGCGGTATACGCCGTGGTCGGGAGCCGAATCGCGTGAGAAACGATTTTCGCGCCCGCAGCCATCCCGCGTACTGGGCTTTCGTCGTGCATCGCGTGTCGGGCGTCGCGCTGACGCTTTTTCTCCCGCTGCACTTCTGGGCGCTCGCGCAATCGCTGCAGGGCGAAGCCCGGCTCGAATCGTTCCTGCGCTGGACCGATCACCCGCTCGTGAAGCTGAGCGAGATCGGGCTCGTGCTCCTGCTCGCCGCGCACATGGCAGGCGGCATGAGGCTGCTCGCGATAGAGTTTCTGCCGTGGCGAGACTGGCACAAGACCCTGCTGACTGCCGCGGCCGCGGTTACCGTCGCTTTCGGCCTCGCTTTCGCGCTGAATCTCACCTGAATCGCCCGAGCCGCGCCGTAGATAGATTCGCATCCGGTATGCTGCCGGCAGGTCGGATGCCATAAAAACAAAGCACCGGAGGAAGCATGCGCTTTGCGAAACACCTCGTAGTCGCGGCAACGTTGCTCGTCCTGCAACCCGCATGGTCGCAAAGCTACCCCGCGCGGCCGGTGCGCGTGGTGGTTCCTTTCGCACCTGGCGGCGCCACCGACATCGTGACTCGCATCGTCGCGCAGAAGCTCATTGAGGCGTGGGGGCAGACGGTCGTGGTCGATAACCGCGCCGGCGCCGGCGGCAACATCGGCGGCGACATCGTCGCCAAAGCGCCGGCCGACGGCTATACGCTGCTGATGACGTCGGGCTCTATCGTCACGGCTAACCCTTACATCTTCAGGAAGCTGCCGTACAGCCCGGAGAAGGATCTGGTCGCAGTCACCAACGTCGCGAGCGGTCCGCAGGTGATCGTGGTCAACCCCAGCTTTGCCGCGAAAACACTGAAGGATTTCATCGCGGTCGCCAGGGCAAAGCCGCGCAGCTTCTCGTATGGATCGGCAGGGGTGGCGACGCAGACCCATCTCGCCGCCGAGAACTTCCTCTATACCGCAGGCATCGACGTCACGCACGTGCCTTACAAAGGGGAGGGCCCTGCGCTGACCGATCTGCTGGGCGGACAGATCCAGATGGTGACGCCCAACCTCTCGGCGGCGATCGGATTCGTGCAGCAGGGAAAGCTACGCGCGCTCGCGGTCACCAGCAAGGAACGCGTCCGGCAGCTCCCCGACGTACCTGCCGCGGCCGAAACGCTGCCGGGTTTCGAGAACCTCGGCTGGTTCGGTTTCGTCGCGCCGGTGGGCACGCCGAAAACCGTTATCGACAAGGTCTACCAGGACACCGCGAAAGTCCTGCAGGCGGCCGACATCCGCACGCGTTTCGAGCAGCTCGGCATGGTGCCCGTAGGCAATGCGCCTGCCGATTTCGCGAAAGCGATCAAGCTCGAGTCGGTGACATGGGCGAAGGTCATCAAAGAGCGGAAGCTGCAGGTGGAGTGATGGTTACCGCCGAGACCGGTGAGGACCGTGACCGCGCCAGGCGCTGGCGCCGCTAACGCGGGAGCCGGTGTTTCAGGCACCGGGCACTGAGGGTATCAACGATGAAAATAGATCTGAAGCAAGTCGAGGACGCGTGCAAGGAGCTCTACATCCGCGCGCTCAAGCTCCTGCCGCCCGACATCAAGGCGGGCTTCGCGCGGCTGGACGCAGCCGAGACCGACGCCACGGGCAAAGCGATCCTCGGCACGATGATCCGCAACATCAAGGTCGCCGAACAGAACGAAAACCTGCTGTGCCAGGACACCGGTATCCCGATCTACAACGTCAGGATCGGCAGCGGCGTGGAAGTCGACGGCTACGCGCTGAAGCAGGCCATCGTCAAAGGGTGCGAGCGCGCGACTCGCGAGCATCCGCTGCGCTCATCGGTCGTGCACCCGCTCACCCGGGCCAACCAGCACACCTCGTCAGGGCGCCTCGTGCCGGTGATCAATATCGACTTCGTGCCGGACGCCGAGACCCTCTCGATCGAGATGATCCCGAAAGGCTCGGGCTCCGAGAACAACTCATGGCTCAGGATGGCAGTCCCCGCAGACGGTGTCGACGCGATCAAGACTTTCGTAATCGACTGCGTGCTCGACGCCGGCGGCAAGACGTGCCCGCCCACCATCGTCGGGGTCGGCGTGGGCGGTACCGCGGACCTGTGCGTGCACCTGTCGAAGGTCGCCGCGACGCGTCCCCTGGGCAGCAGTTGCGAAGACCCTGAAGGCGCGAAGCTCGAAGCCCAGCTCACCCGCGCGGTCAATCAGCTCGGCGTGGGTCCCCAGGGCCTCGGCGGCGACTCGACCTCTTTCGCCGTTCACGTCGAGACCGCGGCGACACACATCACGATGAACCCGGTCGCGGTGAACATGCAGTGCCACTCGGCCCGTCGCGCGCGCGCGACCTTCACGCGCTCGGGCCTCGAGTATGGCTTCTGAGTCCCCCGCGATGCGAACATGAAGCGGCTGCTCCATTTTTTCTGGTTCAACTACGACCGGCGCGAGAACGACCGCGACGTGTACGACACGAGCAACGGCGAAATACAGAAATGGGCCGAAAGGATGCTGGAAGACCGCTTCGACGTGCACAGCACCTCATGCGCGACCCAGGGGCGGGTCACGCGGTCGCCGTCCGATATTCTCGTCGGCCATCCGACGTGGCATCTCGATTTCGCCCAGCCCGTGCCTCCCGGACGCTCGCAGCGCGACTGGGTGCGCGACAACCGCCTGTCGCCCGAAGCACACGCTCATCCGAACACCTACATCCTGACGCCGTGGGTGCCGCGCTTTCCGCTGGAATGGGAGCACAGCATGCCGTGGCTGGAGTCGCAGCTCGACGCCGCGAAGCTCGTCTTCGGCATCTGCGGATCGATCTGGCACGAGCAGACGATGGCGCTCGACGGGACGACGGCTCAGGGTCGTGCGAAGTCGAAATTCGTGCGGCTGAACATGTGCGTGAACCCGGATGCGCTGACGGTTCGAAAACGCGGCTTCAATCCGCTCGGCCGCCGCAAGATGATCCACGTATCGCACCTCGGAACCTTCAAAGGCTTCGACCTGCTGCTCGAGAGCACCAAAGGGACGGCGGTGCCGAGCATAGGCTCGGGCAGCCTCGGCCAGCTCGAACCCGGCGTGGTCAAGATACGCATCTATGACAACGAGTACGTCATCGACAACCTCGGCGACATCGATAACGGCGACGGAGTGCGGATGCAGAAGCTCGTCGACGACCACGATTTCTACCTGCACACGTCATCGATGGATGCGCAGGCGACGACGATCCTCGAATTCGGCGTCCGCGGCCTGGTGCCTGTCGTGACTCCGGAGTCCGGGTTCGAATGCGAGGGCGCGATCTATCTCACACGTGACGCCGGCCGCAACCGGGAGATCATCGCGCAGGCGCTGCAAATGCCGGAGGAAGAGCTGCGCCACCGAAGCGAGTGCGTCACGGCGCACATCAGGGCCGCACACTCGTGGCGCACGTTCTACGATACGATCGCCGGGCACATCGAGCGCACGTGCGAGGCGTGATGTCGCTCGAAGTCTTTTTGCACGCCCCCGAGACTGGCCGCGCCGTGGTGCTGCAAGCGGTCCGGCATCTCGCCATCGAGAGGTCCTGAAATGGCTCATTACGATTTCAACCTGCCCATCGGCGAGGCCGATGCGCGCAGGCTGGCCGTGAACGATACCGTGACGCTCAACGGCACACTGTACGGCATACGCGATGCGACGCAGATCCACATGTTCGACCACGGGCGCAAGACGCACTTCGACATGAAAGGCCACGCGGTCGTGCATACCGCGCCCAACGTGAAAAAGGTGGAGAAGAGCGCCGAGCATCCGTCGGGTTACGCGTCGATCTGCATCGGCACGACGACCAGCGCGCGCATGGAGCGTTTCACGCGGCCGCTGATGGAGGAGTACGGGGTCCGGATCATCATCGGCAAAGGCGGCCTCTCGCAGGGCTCTGCCGATGCTTTCCGCGACGTCGGCGGCGTCTATCTCGCGATCGTCGGCGGCGCCGCGGCTCTGGAGACGACCTGGGTCGAGCAGATCGAAGACGTCGACCTCGACGATCTGAATCCCGAATCGCTGTGGAAATTCCGCGTGAAAGGCTTCGGCCCGCTGCTGGTCTCGATGGACAGCCACGGCGGCAGCCTCTATACGCAGGTGAACAATGCGGCTCGCGATAAACGCGCTGCGGCGTTGGCGTATCTCGGAGTTAAAGCCTGAAAGGCATTTACCACGAAGGACACGAAGGGGCGCGAAGGAAACCAACTCCGATGTCTTCGACTGCATTGAGCGGCAGGTGCGTATCGCATATGCATGAAACATGCGCACGCTTCATTCGCCGTTTACTTTCACGCAGTCCTTCGTGCCCCTTCGTGTCCTTCGTGGTTAATTTTTTTTATTAATGAAAACCTATAAAACAGACATTCTCATCCTCGGCTCAGGCGGTGCGGGCTTGTTCGCCGCGCTGCACGCGCAGCAGGCGAATCCCGCACTTTCGATCACGGTCGCGGTGAAGGGTCTCCTCGGCAAGTGCGGCTGCACGCGCATGGTGCAGGGCGGCTATAACGTCGCTCTGGCCGAAGGCGATTCGGTCGAGCGCCATTTCATGGACACGATCGAAGGCGGCAAATGGCTGCCTGACCAGGAGCTCGCGTGGAAGCTCGTGTCGGTCGCGGTCGAGCGCATCCACGAGCTCGAGAACGAGCTCGGGTGTTTCTTCGATCGCAATCCCGACGGCACCGTGCACCAGAAAGCTTTCGCCGGACAGACTTTCGACCGCACCGTGCATAAAGGCGATCTCACCGGGATCGAGATCATCAACCGCCTCGCCGAGCAGGTGTGGGCGCGCGGGATCAACCGGCTGGAAGAGCATCGCGCGGTCGAGCTCATCAGGAACAAGGCGGGCGACGCGGTTGCGGGTGTGCTGATGATAGACGTGCGCACTGGAGAGTTCGTGCTGGTGGAGGCGCAGGCCGTGCTGCTCGCGACCGGCGGCGGGCCGACGATGTACAAGTACCACACACCTTCAGGCGACAAGACGTGCGACGGCATGGCGATGGCGCTGCGGGCGGGGCTCACGCTGCGCGACATGGAGATGGTCCAGTTCCATCCGACCGGCCTGCTCGCGGGGCAGCACACGCGCATGACCGGCACCGTGCTCGAAGAGGGGCTCCGCGGCGCGGGCGGTTACCTGCTTAACGGCGCCAAAGAGCGCTTCATGCACAAATACGATCCCCGAGGCGAGCGCGCGACCCGCGACATCGTCTCGCGCGGGATGTACCAGGAGATGCGCCACGGCAGTCTCACGCCCAACGGCGGCCTCTATATCGCGATGGGCCATCTGGGCGCCGCGAATGTGCGCAGGCTCTTCAAAGGCATGGTCGAGCGTTGCGACGACTGCGGCTTCGATCTCGCGGGCGGTCTCGTCGAAGTGGTGCCGACGGCGCACTACATGATGGGCGGCGTGATCTTCAACGCCGACTGCACGAGCGAGCTGTCGGGGCTTTTCATCGCGGGTGAAGATTCAGGCGGCGTGCACGGCGCCAACCGGCTCGGCGGAAACGGCGTTGCGAATTCGACCGTATTCGGCGGCGTCGCGGGAGATTCGATGCCGCGCTGGCTCATTGCCCACGGCGGTTTCCACGAGCCCGATGCCGCCGCAATCGATGCGGCGATCGCGCGCTGCCGCGCGCCGCTCGCCAAACCTCCGGGCGACATCGACGCGCTGCGCGAGCGCCTCTACGACATCATGTGGGACGAAGTCGGCATCGTCCGCGATGCGGCGAGTCTCTCCCGGGCCGCGACCGCGCTCGATGAGCTCGAAGCCGAGCTCGACGAGACCGGCGTCGCGGAATCGAATCTCGCGTTCAACCTGACCTGGCACGACTGGCTGAACCTCAAGAGCCTGCTGCTCGTGTCCCGATCCATCCGCGCAGCGGCCGTGGCTCGGGAAGATTCGCGCGGCGCACACTTTCGCGCCGATTTCCCGGACGTGAGAGATCTCGAGAACTCCCGGTATACGTGTGTGACCTGGAAAGACGGCGGTTTCGAGGTGACCACCCGGCCGGTGGTGTTCAGCCGGGTGAAGCCTGGAGAGACGCTGCTGACCGAGCCGGTTGCTGCTTGAACCCAACCCCACCCCCACCATATAAATGCCAAAACTCAGTATCGAACAACTCACCGACCTTGCCTCCCGCGCCCTCAGGCGCGCCGGCGCGTCCAGATCCATGGCGCTCGCCGCCGCGAAAGCGCTCGTAGCCGCGGATACCGAAGGCCTTGCAACCCACGGCGTGTCGCGAATCGCCTTGTACTCGCAGCACCTGCGCGAAGCCCGCGTCGACGGCAAGGCGAAGCCGAAGATCGTCAAGCGCAAAGGGGCGACGTGCCTCGTGGATGCCCACGGCGGCCTTGCTTATGAAGCGAGCGCGATCGCGGTGAAGGAAGCGATCCTGCGCGCGCGCCGCTACGGTGTCGCGTTCGTGGGAGTCACCAACAGCCATCATTTCGGTGCGGCCGGTTACCACCTCGCGCCGATCGCCGCGGCAGGGCTCGTCGGCCTCGCGTTCACGAACTCACCGTCAGCGATCAATCCGTGGGGCGGCAAGCGCGCGTTCTTCGGCACCAACCCGATCGCTGCGACTTTCCCCCGTAAAGACGCAGCACCGGTCATCGTCGATCTTTCGCTGACCGAGGTCGTACGCGGCAGGATCATGCTGTACGCGAAGGAAGGCAAACCGATCCCGCTCGGCTGGGCGCTCGACCGCGACGGCAACCCGACCACCGACCCGCAGGCGGCGCTCACCGGCAGCCTGTCCGCGATCGGCGGAATGAAAGGGACGATGCTGGCGCTCATCGTCGAAGTGCTGTGCTGCGCTTTGACCGGCGCCGCGTTCAGCTTCGAGAACGACTCGTACTTCGAGCCCGGCAACAAGCCGCGCATCGGTCATGCGATTCTTGCGATCGATCCCGACGCCCTCGCAGGCCCGGGTTTTTTCGAGCGCCTCGAAGTGATGATTACTCGCATGCTCGAAGAGGAAGGCGTGCGGCTTCCCGGCACGCGTCGCCACTCGGCCGTCGCTGCCGCGCAGGAGCACGGGATCGAAGTGCCTCAGCCGCTCATCGACGAGCTCGAGCGTCTCGCCGGCCGCAAGCGCAGCACGGCCTGAAGCATCACCGCACGCGATTAATCTGGCATCATCGTCTCGTTGCGGACGCGGGGAAGATCCATGACCTTTGAAAGTCACGACAGCGGTCGCAGGCGATTCACAGCCGGCATGTGCGCGCTCGCCGCAGGCGCGTTTCTGCCGGGTTGCGCAACGAACCAAGGCGCGCGCGGCACGCAGAGCTCGCAGCTCGAGCGGAACAAGGCGGTCGCGCTGCGGTTCAAGCAGGCGCAGGGCGAGAAGGGGGGTGAAACCGTAATCAACCAGCTCCTCGCACCGGGCTACCGCCGCTCGCGCGCGGGCATGGAGCATCTCGCGAGGAACGCCGAAGGACAAGGCCACCCCAGCGCGGGCCCCGACCTGAGAACAGCGATACCCGACCGCGTGGACGTCATCGAAGACGTGATCGCCGAAGGCGACAAAGTCGGGCTGCTCTTTCGCTTGACCGGTACGCACCGCGCGAATCTTTTCGGTATCGCCCCGACCGGCCGGAAGATCGACATCTACGAGGCCGCGATACTGCGCGTCGTCGACGGCCGGATCGTCGAAGGCTGGTTCATGGCGGATGAAGCCGGCCTGCTCAAGCAGCTCGGCGCGAAGCTCCCTGCGCGCGCTGATGGAAAGCTATTCGTGCCTGCCGTGACGAACGCCGGCGAAGATCCGGACGTCGTGCTGCGCCGCCTGGAACGAGGCCCCCTGGCCGAGCGTCAGGATCGCCAGCGGCTGATCGTCGCCCAGTCGAAAGGCGCGGCGCCGCCGGCAGGCGTTCGCTCAGTGGATTATCGCCAGAGCCGGCAGGGATTCCAGCACTTGCGCGATTACGGCAACGCGCACGGCGTCGGCAAGGAGACGCCGACCCTCGCGTTGCCCGACCGGCGCGACCTCATCGACACATTCCTGGCCGAGGGCGACACGGTCTGGATGCAGTTCAAGATCGCAGGCACGCATAAAGCGAATCTGTACGGCTTCCCCGCGACCGGCAGGCGAATCGAAATTCCCGAGATCGGGATTGCGCGATTTGCCGACGGCAAGTGGAAGGAAGGGTGGTATTTCGGAGACGAGCTCGGGCTCATGCTGCAGCTGGGCGCGGTGCACATGCTCGGCTGATCAAGGAGGAGTGGACATGGCAGTGGAAGTGAAATCGACATTGCGGGTCATCAGCGAGAAAGACTATCCCGGCCGCCGCGGCGTGACCGACGGGCAGACCTACCAGCGCCTCGTCGGCTGGCCCGAAGTGCAGCAGACCGACCGGGTGCGCCTCGGTCGCGCCACCTACAAGCCCGGGACCTACGAGCAGCTCCACTGGCATCCGATCGAAGCGTGCTACTACGTCATCGCGGGCCATGCGACGGTGCGCAATTTCGAAGGCGAAGAGTTCGAAGTCGGCCCGGGCTCGATCATCTACGCCCCGCCGGGCATTGCGGGCGCGCACGAGTGGGAAGTCAAGGAATCGCTGGAGCTCCTCGACATCCGCGCGACCAACGAGACGGACAAGAAGATCCAGTACACCGTCGACAAGGAAACCAAGCGCTCGTACATCGACCTCGAAGACCTCGCCTACCGCGAGGCGATCAGCTTCAAGTCGCATTATTAGTGCGTGAACGGTGAGCCGCGAACGGTAAACCGTCCGAGCTTCGCAGCTACCTGAGCGGGCGCTCCGCATATCCGGTTCGACGCTTACCGTTTACCGCTTACGAAAACCATAAGAGGAGGAGATCATGCGTCGTGTCGTTGCCGTCCTCATCACACTGTTCTGCGCTGTCCCTGCTCTGCCGCTACTCGCGCAGTCTTATCCGTCGAAACCCTTACGCCTGATCCTGCCTTTTCCTCCCGGGGGACCCACCGATATCGTCGGGCGGCTGACCGGCCAGAAGCTCTCCGAGCAGGTCGGACAGTCGGTGCTCGCCGACAGCCGTCCCGGCGCGAGCGGCAACATCGGCCTCGAGCTCGCCTCGAAATCGCCGCCGGACGGTTACACCATCGTTCTGAGCTCGCCGGTCATCTCGCTGAGCCCGCACCTGTATACGAAGCTCAACTACGACCCGCAGAAGGACCTCGCGCCGATCGCGCTCATCGGCGCTTTGCGCAACGTGCTCGTGGTCCATCCTTCAGTCCCGGCGAAGACGATGAAGGAGCTCGTCGCGATCGCCCGGAGAAATCCCGGCAAGCTCAACTACGGCTCAGGCGGCATCGGCACGACGACCCATCTCGCGCCCGAGCTGCTGAAGAACCTCGAGAAGCTCGACATCGTGCACGTTCCGTACAAAGGCTCCGGGCTCGCGCTGATCGGCGTGGTGAGTGGGCAGGTCGATCTCGAGATCATGGCGGTTCCCGCGGCGATCTCGCAGATCCAGGCGGGCCGCGTGCGCGCGCTCGCGGTGCTCTCACCGCAGCGCTCGAACCAGTTGCCGAACGTCCCGACGTCGAAGGAGTCGGGGTACGACAACTTCGAGATCAGCGTGTGGTACGGGATGCTCGCACCGGCCGCGACGCCTCGCGAGATCATCAACCGGCTCAACGCGGAGCTCAACAAGGTCGTGACCGCGCCGGACATGAAAGAAAAGATGGCGGCGAACGGCGTCGATCCGCTGGGCGGAACGCCCGAGCAGTTTCGCGATTACATACGGAGCGAGTCGGTGCGCTTCGGCAAAGTCATCAAGGAAGCGGGGATCAAAGGGGAGTGAAACCTGAAATCCTGATCCTGAAGCCGATTTACGCGCCGACCATGGAGGCGCTGGCGCGCGATTACACCCTGCACAAGCTGTGGGATGCACCCGATGCGCTGGCATTCATGCGGGAGGTCGGTTCCAACGTGCGTGGGCTCGTGACCACGGGCGTGATCGGTTTCAGTCGCGAGCAGGTGGATGCGTTGCCGAAGCTCGAGATCGTCGCGTGCTTCGGCTCGCCTCGAGGCACGTTCGACATGACGGCGGCGCAGGCGCGCAAGATCGTCGTCACCACGACGCCCGACGTCACGGCGCCTTCGGTCGCAGATCTCGCGCTGGGCCTGATGCTCTCGCTCATGCGCCGTATTTGCGAAGGCGATCGATTCGTGCGCGCAGGCAGGTGGCGCACGAATGCGCCGGCAGTGGGGAGCGAAGTCGGCGGGAAGACCTGCGGCATCATCGGGCTGGGACAGATCGGGGCGGGTATCGCGAGTCGCGCCGAGGCGTTCGGGATGGCGGTCTGTTACCACGGGCCGCGAAGCAAGGACGTGCCTTATCGCTACTGCGCCGACCTGCACGGGATGGCGCAAATCAGCGACTGCCTCGTGATCGCGTGTCCGTCGACGGCCGAGACCCGCGGCCTGGTCGACGCGCGAATACTCGACGCGCTGGGCGCCGACGGTTTCCTCGTGAACGTCGCGCGCGGTGAGATCGTCGACGAAAAAGCGCTGATCGACGCGCTGGAGCGCAAGCGCATCGCAGGCGCCGCCCTCGACGTCTACTGGCGCGAGCCCGAAGTCCCCGCGGCCCTCCTCGCGATGGAGAATGTCGTGCTCGCGCCTCACGTCGGCTCGACGACGCGCGAACTGCGCGAAGAGCGCAGCACAAAGCTGCTCGCCAATCTAGCCGCGCACTTCGCAGGTAAGCCGGTGCCGAACCCGGTCGACCAGGCCGAGGCCTCCCGCAGGCGCTGAATCCGGGTGGGGGTGGTCTAAACCAGCGGTGTCGGAACGGTCAATCCGCCGCGGCCTTCGAGCCACGCAGGCACCGGCAGATTCTTCGAGCGCAGGAATTCAGGATTGAAAAGCCGGCTCGCGTAGCGCTGGCCGCCGTCGCACAGGATCGTCACGATCGTGTGACCGGGTCCCATCTCGCGCGCCACCCGTATCGCACCGGCGACGTTGACGCCGGTCGAGGTGCCGAGCAGCAGGCCTTCGTGCTCGAGCAGGTCGAACACCACCGGTATCGCTTCGCCATCGGGGATCTGGAAGGCGAGGTCGACCGGCGCGTCTTCGAGGTTCTTCGTGATGCGCCCCTGGCCTATGCCTTCGGTGATCGACGAGCCTTCCGCTTTCAGCTCGCCGCGGGTGTACCAGTTGTAGAGCGACGCGCCCATAGGGTCGGCGAGCGCGATCTTGACGCGGCTGTTGCGGGTCTTGAGGTACATACCCACGCCGGCGAGCGTGCCGCCGGTGCCGACCGCGCTGACGAAGGCGTCGATCCTGCCCCCGGTCTGCGCCCAGATCTCGGGGCCGGTGGTCTCGTAATGCGCGCGGCGGTTCGCGACGTTGTCGAACTGGTTCGCCCAGACTGCCCCCGCGGGATGCGCTTCAGCAATCGCCTCAGCAAGACGCCCTGACACTTTGACGTAGTTGTTCGGATTCGAATACGGCACCGCGGGGACTTCACGCAGGTCTGCGCCGTACTGCCGCAGCGCGTCTTTCTTTTCCTGGCTCTGCGTTTCCGGAATGACGATGACGGTGCGGTAGCCTTTCGCGTTCGCGACGAGCGCGAGGCCGATCCCGGTATTGCCTGCGGTGCCTTCGACGATGACGCCGCCGGGCTCGAGCAGGCCGCGCTCTTCGGCGTCCTTGACGATGTAGAGCGCTGCGCGGTCCTTGACCGAGCCTCCCGGATTCATGAACTCGGCTTTGCCGTAGATCTCGCAGCCGGTCAGCTCGGACGCTCGCGTGAGCCGAATCAGTGGGGTGCGCCCGATCGCTTCGATGGAGTTCGCGCAGATATGCATGGCGACATTATGGCGGGATTCGGGTGTCGCGGCGGGACCGGGATCAGACCCCACGGCGGTCGATGAAATCGAGCGTCGCCTGCGCGCAGGCGGAAGGGTCGCTCGCTGCGATGTGATACGAATTCCCCGGCATCACGAGGAGTGTGGAATCGGGAATCGCACTTTGCCAGCGGCGATTCTCTTCGATCGACGCAAGGCCGCTTTCTTCGGTCGTGACGACGAGCGTCGGACACCGGATGTTCGGAATGTCCGCGCTGATGTCGGCGTAAGCGATGTCGCGCTGGAAGCCGATCTCGGTCGAAAGCGCGGTTCGCGCCATGAAGTGCGTCCACCATTCGAGGCCTTCCTGCGCAAAGCCGTCGCCCAGGCGCCCGGCCATGTTCTTTCCCGCCCAGTGCGCGACCCCGTGGCGCACGAGGTCGTCGAGCAGCGCGGGGAGCTTGTCGCCTCCCGCGCGATCCGGCGGCGGCGTGCCCACGACGGTCAGCGTGATGACGCGATCCGGTTGCCGTGCAGCGAGCGATCGCGCGACCGTGCCGCCGAGCTTGGCGCCGACCACGTGACATCGCTCGATTCCGAGCGTATCCATGAGCTTCACGTAATCGGCGACGAGCTCTTCTATGGTCCAGCGGTGCTCGACGGACATCGGCGTCGACGCGCCGAAGCCGCGCATGTCGGGGCGCACCACCCGGAAGCGCCGGGCGAGCGTGGGCACCCAGCCGTACCACGCGGCGCCCGCTTCGGCGTTTCCATGAAGCATCAGCACCGTCTCGGGCGTGCGCCACGGATCGGTGTAGTCGTCGACGGTGTAGTGCATGTCGACGCCGGGGGAAAGTTCCAGTGTAGTCATATGTTTTCAGACGCTCCGGCCCGCCCATCCCGGCGAGTCACTGATGCGCCGCATCTCACTGATCTGCGATCCACAGATTCTACCTTCCCGGATCTCGTGCCCGAGCGGCGCGAAGATGCGGTTGCGGATGAAGAGCGGCGCGAGTTGCCGTGCCACCGCCTGGATTGCCGGCGGTGCGTGCTATAAACGAAGCCCAAGCGAGAGGGGGCAAAGCGTGGCTCAGAAATCCAAGGAAGGTCGCATCCGGGTCGGCATGGGCGGCTGGACCTACGCACCGTGGCGCGAGACGTTCTATCCCGAAGGCGTGACGCAGGCGCGCGAGCTCGATTATGCGAGCACGCAGGTCACTGCGATCGAGATCAACGGCACCTTCTACCGGTTGCAGAAACCGGAGACCTTCGCGAAATGGCGCGACCAGACCCCGGACGACTTTGTCTTTCCAGTGAAAGCGCCGCGTTACTCGACTGTGCGCAAGGTCCTGGCGGAAGCCGGGGAGTCGATCGAGCGCTTCGTCGCGAGCGGCCTGCCTGAGCTGGGCGGGAAGCTCGGACCGATCCTGTGGCAGTTCGCGCCGACCAAGCGCTTCGACGCCGAAGACTTCGAAGCCTTTTTGAATCTGCTCCCGCGCGAGATCGGCGGGCGTCCTGCAAGGCACGCGCTCGAGCCGCGGCACGAGAGCTTCATGACGCCACAGTTCGTCGAGCTCGCGAAGCGTTACGGCGCGGCGATCGTCTATACCGATTCCGACGAGTACCCGGCTATCGGCGACATCACCGCGGACTTTACTTATGCCCGCCTCGTGCGTGCGAAGGCGTCGGTTAAAACCGGCTACGACAACGTCGCGCTCGACGCGTGGGCTAAGATTGCCCGCACACTCGCGCGCGGCAGCGAGCCCGCGGAATTTCCGCGGATCGACAAACCGGTGAAAAAAGGCAGCCCGCGCGACGTCTTCGTGTTCTTCATCAACGGGGCGAAGGAGCGGGCGCCCGCAGCCGCGCAGGCCTTGCTGGCCAAGCTGGCGTAGCGCGCGGGGTCAGCGCGGCGGCAAATCTCTCATGGGGGCGCTCTGGCGAGCCGGCGTACGCACCCGCGGAGATTGCGCGCCGAGCGGCGCCTGGGTTGAGAGTCCGGGCGTGTAACCGCCTCCAGCGTTTACGTTGCCCGCGATCGACCCCGGCGTCAGCTCGGGCTGAACGAGCCGGGGTGCGCGATGCCTGCCGCGAAACGCCAGCGAGCCGTCGTAGCCGTAGCAGTCGACGTTCGGATCCGCGCCGAAACACGGATCTGCCGAAGGACCGGGCGAAGCACCGATGCCGGGGGTCATCCCGGCCGCGGGCGGGGGACGGCGATCGCTGCCCGCAGGCGGCACCGGAGGCAGCCCGCGGCGCTCGCGCGCATTCTGCGTCGCCTGCAGCACGGCGGGATCCTGCGTGTACACCGACACGCGGTCTTCGACGACCGCAACGCCTTTCGTAGCGCGCGATTCGGGCGGTTTGTTCGAGTAATTGACCACGCCCTTGTCGTCGGTCCACTTGTACAGCTGCGCGCCGGCCAGCGGCGCCGCGGCCGCTAGCAGCGCGGCGACAGCGAACTTCCGGATGGAGAGGGGATGGCGCATGGTGGTTTCCCTGTGAGGGTACCTGTCGGACCGCCTGATGCGGCTGTTCGTTCAGCGTCGAGGTCGCCGAGATCGGCCTCGGAATCCGGGGTGACGGTCACCGGAACGCAGGCACAGTGCCGCGCGGCCGGTGCGTCAATCCCACGCCGGCGCACGCCCTTTCGGGTTCGCGATACGGCCATCGGCGCGCTTGAGCGCGCCGATGCGGGCCATTTCGTCGGCAGTCAGCTCGAAATCGAAAACCTTAAGGCTTTCGGCCATGTGTTTCGGGTCCGCCGAGCGCGGAATCGCCGAGATGTTGCCTTGCTGCATCAGCCATCTGAGCGCGACCTGCGCGAGGGTGCGCTCTTTTTTGTTTGCGATCTCCGTCAGCACCGGATCGCCGAAAAC
>JAQGMV010000018.1 GCA_028292225.1 Betaproteobacteria bacterium | reverse complement strand
CTCGACGACGAGGTCGCCCAGGTGCGGTCCCGGCGGGATGTAGATCTCGTTGGTCTCGTTGCGCTTCTGGAATTCGGCGGACTCGAGCTCTGCGAACCGCGCGAGCCTGGCCTTGCTCTTCGCCTGCCGGGCCTTCGGATTGGAGCGCACCCACTCGAGCTCGATTTTCATCGCCTTGGCGCGCGCCGATTCCTGTTTTTCCTCGATCTCCAGGCGCTGTTCTTTCTGGTCGAGCCATGCCGAGTAATTGCCTTCGTAAGGGATGCCGTAGCCGCGGTCGAGCTCGAGGATCCAGCCCGCGACGTTGTCGAGGAAGTAACGATCGTGCGTGACGCCGACGACCGTTCCCGAATAACGCGCAAGGAACTGCTCGAGCCACTGCACGCTCAATGAGTCGAGGTGGTTGGTCGGCTCGTCGAGGAGCAGCATGTCGGGCTCGGAGAGCAGCAGCCGGCAGAGCGCGACGCGGCGGCGCTCGCCGCCCGAAAGCGTGCTCACGTCGGCGTCCCACGGCGGCAGGCGCAGCGCGTCGGCGGCCACTTCGAGCTTGCGCTCGACCTCCCACCCGTTCACCGCGTCGATCTTGCCCTGAAGCTCGCCCTGCTCTTCGAGCAGCTTGTTCATCTCGTCGTCTTCGAGCGGCTCGGCGAACTTGTCGCTGATCTCATTGAAGCGCTTGAGCAGCTCCATCGTCGCGCCGACGCCTTCCTCTACATTTCCGCGCACGTCTTTTTTCGGGTCGAGGTGGGGCTCCTGCGGCAGAAAGCCCACGCTCATGTTGGGCATGGGTATCGCTTCGCCCTCGAAATCCTTGTCGACACCCGCCATGATGCGCAGCAGGCTCGACTTGCCGGAGCCGTTCAGGCCGAGCACGCCGATCTTCGCGCCCGGGAAAAAAGAAAGAGAGATGTCCTTCAGGATGAGGCGCTTCGGGGGCACGACCTTGCCCACCTTGCGCATCGTATAGACGTACTGAGCCATGGAATGGATAACCTGCGGAATGGTTGGAACAGGAAGACGTCCATGATAGCGGATTGCGGGGGCGGCCGCCGGTGAGCCCCGCATCGTTCACCTTCGGCCCCGGGCCGGAGCCATCATCGGCTCAGCAGAGCAGGCGCTCGAACTCGCGGCGCACGACGGCGTAGCATTCGCACGAAGCCTTCTCCAGGCCTGCGCGGTCGACGATCTCTATGACGCCGCGGCTGTAGCGGATCAGGCCTGCGTGCTGCAACGCCCCGGCGACTTCGCTCACGCTGGCCCGGCGCACGCCGAGCATGTCCGCGAGGAACTCCTGCGTGAGCTCGATCACCGGCCGCTGGACTCGATCCTGCGACATCAGGAGCCACCGCGAGAGGCGCTGCTCGACGGGGTGGAGCCGGTTGCAGCCGACCGACTGGGTGATCTGGCAGTAAAACGCCTGTGCGTAACGGCGCACGACCTGCTCGAAGCGTCCGCACAGCGCGAGCTCGGCGGTGAAGTCGGCTGCCGCCATGCGCAATGTCTCTCCCGGCGCCTGGTAGAACGCATCGTTGGCGTCGTGCGGAACCCCGAAGAACAAAGGGAGCCCCGCGAAACCCTCGCTTCCGACCGTGCCGACTTCGACCACATCGCCGTCATGCATCGTAGTCACCACGGAGATCATGGCGCTGAGCGGAAAATCGACGAATGCGATTCTTTCACCGCGCCGGAAGACCATATCCTTGTGCCTGACCGACAGCCGCTCCATCCGGCCGAGCAGCCGCGCTCGCTCGCCTTCCGCGAGCAGGTCGAGCAGATGATTCGTTCCGGCGCTGTTCAGCTCGCAGGGTGCGTCTGTGTCTGTGCTCATGACTGCATTGTTCATTGTCTGAAGGCGCACGTATGTACGTTGGCGCACTTAGGCGCAGGCGTAGAGACACCGCGGCCGGCTCGGGAAGGGCCTGAGGCGCTGGAGCTCGATAAAAAGCGCTGTAACATAGCCCGGCAGCCGCCATAGCGGCGGACACCCGCGACCGCATACGGAGGGGTCCATGAACATCGTCATACGCGCGCCTGGCCGCGCGCTCCTTACCGGTGCGCCGGGCCGCGCGCTCTTCTATGCGAGCGCACTGGCGTGCACCCTCGTCTTCGTTTCGCCGCCCGCGCTTGCGCGGCTGACGACGATCACGATCACAGCCGTCGAACCTTTCGCAGCGCAAACGAGCTTCGGCGCAGCCGGCGCTTACGAGCGCGTGAAAGGCGTCTTCAAAGGGGAGCTCGATCCTGCCGATCCGCGCAACGCCGTCATCGTCAACATCGACCGCGCGCCGCGCAACGCAAACGGCAAAGTCGAGTACGAAGCGGACTTCTTCATGATGCGTCCCGCCGACGCGGCGAAGCGCAATGGCAGGCTCGTCTACGACGTGACCAATCGCGGCCGGATGAACTTCCACTCGCGCTTTACCGAAGCCAAAGGGCGCACGAACGATCCGAAGGTCGCAGCCGACGTCGGCGACGGACTCTTCTTCCGTCAGGGCTACACCTTCGTGTGGAGCGGGTGGGACCCCGATGCGCCTTTGATCGGGAACGGGCTCGCGATGAAACCGGTCGTCGCCACCAACGACGGCGCGGCGATCCTGCGCCGCATCCGCGAGGAATTCATCAGCGGCACGCGCGCCCGCGACGAGGGCGACGGCGGCTCGCGCGCCGAAGGTGAAGTGTTCCGCCTCTCGTACGACGCGGCGAGCCTGGACCCTCGCGCGGCGAAGCTCACGGTGCGCAGGACCGACGGCGGTGAGCGCCGCGAGATCGCGGCCACCGGCTGGAAGTATGCGAGCCCGCGCACGATACAGCTGCTCCCGGCAGGGACGAAGCCCGAGCCGGGCTCCCTCTACGAGCTTCAGTACGCGGCGAAAAATCCGCGAGTCCTCGGCATCGGCATGGCTGCCACTCGCGATCTCGTGTCGTTCCTGCGATTCGAAGCGCGCGACGCGGCGGGAACGCCGAACCCTGCGGGAGCCGGCGTCAAGCGCACCCTCGCGTTCGGCGCTTCGCAAAGCGGCCGCTTCCTGCGCGATTTCGTTCGCGACGGCTTCAACCAGGACGAGGCCGAACGCAAGGTGTTCGACGGCATGATGGCGCATACGGCGGGTGTGGGCGGCGTTTTCCTCAACGAGGAATTCGCGCAGCCCAACCGCACGAGCACGCAGCATGAGGACCATACGTTTCCGGAAGCGGCTTTTCCGTTTTCGACGGCGCGTCTCACCGACCCGGTCACCGGCAGGACCGGAAGCGTCTTTCGCAACGACGGTTTCGATCCGTTGTGGATGGAGACCAACACCTCGACCGAATACTGGCAGAAAGGCGCTTCGCTGCTCACCACGGACCCGCTGGGCGCCCGCGACATCGAGCTGCCCGCCAACGCGCGCTCCTACCTGCTCGCCGGAACCCAGCACAACGCGGCTGCGTGGATGACCTCCACCCGCGGCACGTGCGTGAACCCGCGCAACCCGCACAGCCCGACGCCTTTGCAGCGCGCGCTCTTCGTCGCGCTCGACGAATGGGTCGATGGCAAAGCGCCGCCGCCGTCCAGCGTGCCGCGCATCGCGGACGGTACGCTGGCGCCCCTCGGCAGGCTCAGATTCCCGGCGCTACCCGGGGTACAGGTCGCGAACCGCATGAGCGAGATCGGCCTCATCACCGACTGGACCCGGCCGCTCATCGACATGGCCAGGCCTTACCGCCCGCTCGTGCCGCAGGTCGACGCCGACGGCAACGAGACCGCGGGCGTGCTGCTCCCCGACCTCGCGGTGCCTCTGGCGACCCACACCGGCTGGAACCTCTATCGCGCCCCTTTTCCCGAAGGCGAGCTCTGCGACCGTGACGGGACCTATTCGCCTTTCCCGCGCACCCGTGCCGAGCGCGAAGCTCGCGGCGATCCGCGCCCGTCGCTCGAAGAGCGCTACGGCAGCCATGCCGTGTACGTGAAGCGGTACGAGGAAGCGGTCCAGCGCCTGGTTCAGCAGCGCCTGCTGTTGCCGGAAGATGCGCAACGCTACCAGGTGAAAGTTCGAAGCACCGAAGTGGCGCGGCTGTTCGCCGCGCCTGTCGTGGGGCAGGCACCGTGAAGCTCGGCTACTTCACGATGCCGATTCACCCTCCTGAGCGCAGCTACACGCAGACGCTCAAGGAGGACCGCGAGGCGATACTGCTCGCCGACCGTCTCGGCTACGTCGAAGCGTTCATCGGCGAGCACATCACCGACATCTGCGAAACGATTCCGTCGTCTCTGTCGTTCATCGCGAGCGTTGCCCACGACACGAAGCAGATCAGGCTCGGCCCGGGGACGCTCAACCTGCCCAACAGCCATCCCGCGCAGCTCGCCGCCCATGTCTCGATGATCGATCACATGCTCGAGGGCCGCTTCATCCTCGGCATCGGGCCGGGAGGCCTGCGCTCGGACTGGGAGGTCTTCGGCAACCTCGACGCCGACCGCAACGCGATGTTCGTCGAGTGCATCGATCAGATGCTCGCGATCTGGGCTGGCGATGCGCCGTACGATCTCGAAGGCAAATTCTGGAACATCAGCACGCGCCGCACCCTGCTGCGCGAAGCCGGCCAGGGCGTCATCCTCAAGCCCTACCAGAAGCCGCATCCGCCGATCGTGATCACCGTCGTGGTGCCGAACTCGCGAGGGCTCGCTGCGGCCGCCGCGCGAGGCTGGCATCCGATATCGGCCAACTTCATTCATCCGCACTGGGTCGCCACCCACTGGCCCACCTACAAGGAAGGCTGCGAGCGCGGCGGCTTTGCCATTCGAGGCGACGACTGGCGAGTCGCACGCAGCATCTTCGTCGCGGACGACGAAGCGACAGCCCGACGTTATGCGCTCGACCCGCAAGGCGCCTACGGCTTCTATTTCTGGAACCTGATGACCAAGCGCCGCGCGCGAGGCATGCTCGACACCTTCAAGCACGACCTCGCGATGCCGGACGCCGACTGCACTCTCGAATACGTGCTCGATCACCTGCCGATCCACGGCACGCCGGAGCGCGTTGCGGAACAGATCGTCGATCTGCGGCGCACCGTCGGGCCTTTCGGGACAGTGCTCTACGTCGGTCACGACTGGGCCGACCCTGCGCTCGCTAAACGCTCGCTCGAGCTGATGGCGAATGAAGTGATGCCACGCGTGAATCGCGCGCTCGGAGAAACGGCATAACCCAGGCCTAACGACGCGCTAGCGCCTGAAGTCCTTCACGCTCTTCGCAAGCTGGCCTTCCCCTGTTCTCAGCGCACGCGTCACCGCCCTGGTCGCGCCGAAGGTCGGGATGAACGCCGAGTGCTTACCCGCGCCGCCGATCACCGCGATGATGATGTCTTCGGCGCGCTGCACGACCGGTATCGGCGTATCCAGGGGCGACTCGCCGTAGCGCGCCTTCAATGTTCCCCTGAATCGCCGCTCGATGTTCTCTTTCGAGAAGCGGTTCATCGGCAGCGTCGCGTGCTCCTGCAGGAAGCGCTTGGCATCGGCTTTTGAGAAGCCGCCCTGCGCGACGGTTTTCGCGTGCTCCGGCCCCATGACCACGAGCGGCAGCGCGTCGTAGTACACGTCGTTGTTGCCGGTGGTCGCCATCGTGCCGGCGATCGTCGTGAGGATGCCTTCAGCCGACAGGCTCTCGTGATCGTTGACGTTGTGGGGGCATTCGGCGCCGATCACGGTCACGGTCGTCGTGTCCTTCGCGAAGCCGCGCTCGACGTGCAGTGGCTCCCACGGGCTGTCGGCCTCGTTCTCGGCGACGCAGTAACTGAACTTCGACGGGGCGCCGAAAGTCGACATGTCCCCCGCCCCGGGGATCGCGCCGCCGATGTTGACGAGCGCGAGGCGTATCGCGCGCCCGATCGTCGCATTGCTCTGCGTGCCCGGACCGAACGCGTTGTGGCCGCTGTTGATGCCGAGTTCCACGGCCACCGGGCCGTTCACGATCACCAGCGGCGCACACAGGTGCGTCGTCGCCTGGATGCCGTAGAGGTTGAACGGCTCCTCGCACATCGCCTCGATCGCGAGCATGAAGAGCGGAAAGTACTCGGGACGGCAGCCCGCCATCACCGCGTTGGCGGCGAGCCTGAGCGGCGTCGCTTCGCCGTAGCGCGGCGCGATCTTCGCGATCGACTCGTTCCACGGGCGGTCGCAGTACGCGAGCATCTTCTCGACCCGCGCCGCAGTCGGCGGAACGATGGGTAAACCGTCGCTCCAGCCGCGCTCCATGTACAGCGCGTTGATGGCGTCGAAATCTTCGTCCGCTTCGATCGCCGCGCCCGGCGCCTTCAGCAGGTCGCTCAGGTCGCTCATCGAACGTGCTCCTGGATCAGCTTGACGAACTGCGGCGTCGCGACTTCGGCGCGCCCCTGGACGCTGGCGAGATCGAGCCCGCCGAGCGGATGCTGGATCACGAGCAGCGGCAGGTCGGGAACCCCGAATATCTTCGCCTGCGTCTGTCCCAGCTTGAGGAAAGCGTTCGAGCACACCACTGCGGTGACCAGCCCGCGCTTTCTGAGCTCTGCCATGTCGTGGACACTCCACGACGTGCAGGACCCTCAATCGGCCATCGCGCTGACGACGACGTCGGCTTCTCCCGCCAGCCTGTCGAGAATGTCCTTCGGCGCCGGCAGGCTCACACTCGCCTTGCGCAGCGACACGACCGAGGCGACAGGAACCGCGGCCTTGACTGCATCGACGATGAACTTCAACAGGTGATCCGCGTTGCCTTTGCTGTTGTCGAGCACGCCGAGCCGGATTCCTCGTTTGTCGATCGCGCGCTCGTTTACCACGGCCTCGCCTGCGGGCGCGGGCGCCTCGGGCACCACCAGCAGAATCTTGTTTGCCATACGAGTCCTCCCAACGAATATCTGAACGCTTCGGCGGGCTTCGAGTCTATAGCCGGTCGAGGTCCGACGTTATCACAACCGTGCCGCTGCTGCGCCGCAGCAGGGTCGGTGCAGTCGGGTTAAAATAGCGCATCGAGCAGGTGTCGCGCCGGAACGTTTCATCGGCGCGTAATGCACCCGCAGCCGCGTCCTCCCGGCGTCCCTCTTTCCGTCATCAGGTCCCATGCCCGAATCCGGCTACAAGCCCGCTGTTGCTCCCGTGAAATATTCTCTCGCCGCACAACCTGCGAAAGACTCGATCGTCATTCGCGGCGCGCGCCAGAACAATCTCAAGAATCTCACGCTCGAGCTTCCCGCGAACGAGCTCATCGTCGTCACCGGCGTATCGGGCAGCGGCAAGTCTTCGCTCGTGTTCGACACGCTTTACGCCGAAGGCCAGCGCCGCTATGTCGAGACCTTCTCGCCGTACGCGCGCCAGTTCCTCGACCGCATGGACAAGCCGCAGGTCGACGCCATCGAAGGCATACCGCCTGCGATCGCGATCGACCAGACCAATCCGGTTCGCACCTCGCGCTCCACCGTCGGCACGATGACCGAGCTCAACGATCATTTGAAGCTGCTGTATGCGCGCGGCGCCCAGCTCTACTGCCTGGGCTGCGGGGCGCCGGTCCGGCGCGATACCGCCGAAACGATCGCCGACGACATGGCTGCGCGCTCGCAAGCCGCAGGTAACCCGCGGCTCCTCGTGACTTTTCCGGTCTCGGTCCCGAAGAACTTCTCGGAAGCCGAAGTCAAAGCGCTCCTCGAGCAGCAGGGCTATACGCGCATACACGCCAAGCACGGAACTACGATAGAGGTGGTCCAGGACCGCTTCAGGATGGCAAGCGTCGAGCGCTCGCGCGTGGTCGAGGCGCTCGAAGCCGCGATGCGTGTGGGACAGGGGCGGGTGAACGTGTATGTAGTCGCCGAGGAAACTGAAGCCCACCCCCCTCCCAACCTCCCCCAAGCATGGAAGTTCTCCTCCGACCTCCACTGCGCCGAGTGCGACATCCATTACCAGGAGCCGACGCCGAGCCTCTTCTCGTTCAACTCTCCGCTCGGCGCGTGCGAATCGTGCCGCGGCTTCGGACGCGTGATCGGGCTCGATTTCGGCCTGGTCGTGCCGGACGAATCGAAGACCCTGCGTATCGGTGCGGTCAAGCCGTGGCAGACCGCGTCGGGCAAGGAGTGCCAGGACGATCTGGTGACTTACGCGAACAAGCGCGGGATTCCGCTCGATACCCCATGGCGCGAGCTCACGCCGGATCAGAGACATTGGGTGCTGCACGGCGAACCCGGTTGGAAAAGCTGGAAAAAATCGTGGCCGGGCACGTGGTACGGCGTCGGGCGCTACTTCGAATGGCTGGAGACCAAGGCGTACAAGATGCACGTGCGCGTGCTGCTCTCGAAGTACCGCGCGTATACGGCGTGCACCACGTGCGGCGGCGCGCGCCTGAAGCCCGAAGCGCTGGCATGGCGGCTCGGGACCCGGGCGAATGCCGACGCCGTGCTCGCGCCCGAGCGACGCTTCATGCCCGACACCGCGAAGCTCGGCCGTGAAGCGCTCGAGCGGCTGCCGGGCCTGACCGTGCACGACCTCATGCTGCTGCCGATCTCGCGCACCCGAACCTTCTGCGACGCGCTCGAGCTGCCCAAGCCGCTGGACGACGCGACCGATCTGCTCCTCGGCGAGATCTGCACCCGCGTGAAGTACTTGTGCGAAGTGGGCTTGAGCTATCTCACCCTCGACCGCCAGTCGCGCACGCTCTCCGGCGGCGAAGTACAGCGGATCAACCTGACGACCGCGTTGGGCACCTCGCTCGTGAACACGCTCTTCGTCCTCGACGAGCCTTCGATCGGCCTGCACCCGCGTGACATGGGCCGTGTCGTCGAAGTCATGCACCGGCTGCGCGACGCGGGCAATTCGCTCGTCGTCGTGGAGCACGATCCGCAGGTGATGCTCGCCGCCGACCGGATTCTCGACATGGGTCCGGGCCCCGGCGAGCGCGGAGGCGAGATCGTGTACTTCGGCGCCGCCCGCGACATCCGCAGCGCGCCGCAATCGCTGACCGGCGACTACCTCGCGGGGCGCAAGCACGTGGACGAGACGCATCGCCTGGGCGCCGAGACCGACGCAGACGTCGCCGGCGCAGCGTGTATCGAAATCGTCGGCGCCACCGAGCACAACCTGAAAAGCGTCGATGTCAGCATTCCGCTGAACCGCCTCGTCTGTGTGACGGGGGTATCGGGCTCCGGAAAGTCGACCCTGATACAGGACGTGCTGTATGCCGCGCTGCTCAAGCAGAAGGGCAGGCCGACCGAAACGCCGGGCGCGCACGATTCGCTCAAAGGCGCCGCCCGGGTCGGCGACGTGGTCATGGTCGACCAGTCGCCGATCGGCCGCACCGCGCGTTCGAATCCCGCGAGCTACGTCGGCGCGTTCGATGCCATCCGCAAGCTCTTTGTGCAGCAACCGCTCGCGAAAGAGCGCAGCTACACTGCGGGAACCTTCAGCTTCAATTCCGGCAACGGGCGCTGCCCCACGTGTTCCGGCAATGGTTTCGAGCACGTCGAGATGCAGTTTCTTTCCGACGTGTACCTGCGCTGCGCGGACTGCAACGGCAGGCGCTATCGCGACGAGATCCTCGAAGTCAAACTCGAAGGCCGCTCGATCGCCGACGTTCTCGAGCTGACGGTAGCTGAAGCGCTCGAACTGTTCGCGACCAACCGCGAGATCCAGCGCGTGCTGCGCCCGCTTGCAGACGTCGGTCTCGACTACCTCAAGCTGGGGCAGCCCGTGCCGACGCTCTCGGGCGGCGAAGCACAGCGCCTGAAGCTCGCGGGCCATCTTGCCGAAGCGGCGGGGCGCCCGAAAGCGCGCGCCGCGAAAGCGCCGGCTCCCCTGTTCCGCCGTGCGCCGGGTTCCCGGATAACCGAGATGGTCAGCGCCCCGCCGATGCCGGCCGCGACATCGGGCGGCAAGCTCTTTCTTTTCGACGAGCCCACCACAGGCCTGCATTTCCAGGACATCGCCAAGCTGCTGAACGCCCTGCGCAAGCTGATCGAAGTCGGCCATTCGCTGATCGTGATCGAGCACAACCTCGACGTGATCCGCGCGTCCGACTGGGTGATCGATCTCGGTCCCGAAGGCGGCGACGCCGGGGGCGAGATCGTGGCGACCGGGACACCGTCGCAGGTGATGCGCGTCGAGGCGTCGCACACCGGCAAAGCGCTGCGCGATTACGAGATCGCGCTGGCGGCTCCGACAGGGATCGCGGCGCACGACGTCGTCGCCCACAAGCCTCCCGCGCCGCCCCGCTCGAACAACATCTGCGTCCACAACGCCCGCGAGCACAACTTGAAGAACGTGCACGTGGAGATCCCCCGCGGCAAGTTCACCGTGATCACCGGCGTCTCGGGCTCGGGCAAGTCGACCCTCGCGTTCGACATCCTTTTCAACGAAGGCCAGCGGCGTTATCTCGAGTCGCTCAACGCCTATGCGCGGCAGTTCGTGCAATCGGCTGCGCGGCCCGACGTCGACGCGATCTACGGGATTCCACCGACGGTCGCGATCGAGCAGCGCACGAGCCGCGGCGGGCGCAAGAGCACGGTCGCGACGCTGACCGAGATCTATCACTTCCTGCGGCTGCTCTACGTGAAGCTCGGCACGCAATACTGCCCCGACTGCAACGTGCCGATCGAGCCGCAGACGGTCGACAGCATCGTCGCGAACGTGATGCGCGATTACCGCAATGAGCGGGTCGGATTCCTCGCGCCGCTCATCGTCAATCGCAAAGGTCTGTACACCGATCTCGCCAAGTGGGCCGCGGGCAAAGGCTATACGCACCTGCGGGTGGACGGCGCGTTCGTGCCGACGCGCCCTTTCCCCAAGCTCGCGCGCTTCATCGAGCACACGATCGAGCTCCCGGTCGCCGAAGTGCAGGTCACGCCGGAGAACGAGCAAAAGCTCAGGGACTGCCTCATGGCCGCGCTCGAGCACGGCAAAGGCGTGGTGCACATCATGGATGGCCTCGATACGCTCGAGCGCGCGGTCACGCTGAAGGACCCGTCGCTCGTGAACATGAGCGAGTCGGCGTACTCGGTGAACCGCGCGTGCCCTTCGTGCTCGCGCAGCTTTCCCGAGCTCGATCCGCGGCTCTTTTCGTTCAACTCGAAACACGGGTGGTGCGCGGCGTGTTACGGCACCGGGCTGAAGATCGATGAAGTGAACTTCGACGAGGAGCGCCAGAAGAGCGGCACCGAAGACCACGTGCTCGATTCGTGGCTGGAATGGCTCGAGATCGACGAGGTCTGCGCGGAGTGCGAAGGCCAGCGTCTCAACAAGGAAGCGCGTGCGGTGCGATATCGCGGGCACTCGATCGGCGCGCTCACCGGGTTGCCGGTGCAGAAGCTCCATCGCTTCTTCGAAGATGTGGCAATGGCGGGACGCGAAGCGGAGATCGCCCGCGACATCGTTCCCGAGCTTCGCAGCCGTCTCGGTTTTCTCGAGCACGTGGGGCTCGGCTATCTCGCGCTCGATCGCGCAGCGCCGACGCTCTCCGGCGGCGAAGCCCAGCGCATCCGCCTCGCGGCGCAGCTCGGATCGAACCTGCGCGGGGTGTGCTACATCCTCGACGAGCCCACGATTGGCCTTCATCCGCGCGACAACCGCATCCTGCTCGACACGCTGGACGCGCTCCAGGCCAAAGGCAACACTCTCATCGTCGTCGAGCACGACGAGGAGACGATACGGCGCGCGGCTCACGTCATCGATCTGGGACCCGGCGCAGGCAAGCGCGGCGGCGAGCTGATCGCCGAAGGCCATGCGGACGACCTGGTTCGCAACCCGCAGTCGATCACCGGACGATTCCTCGCCAATCCGCTCAGGCATCCTCTGCACCCGCCGCGCATCGTTGCCCGTGGTGCGCCCTGGATCGAAGTGCGCGGGGCGGCGCTGCACAACCTGAACAGGATCGACGTGCGCGTGCCGCTCGGCCGCCTGGTCGTCGTGACGGGTGTGTCGGGCTCGGGTAAATCCACGTTTGCGCGCGACGTGCTGCACGAAAACCTCGCGCGGCTCGTCAACGACGCGCGAACCCGGAAAGACAAGGCGCCGCTCACCGGCTGCCGCGCGATCGAAGGCTGGGAAGCTATCGGCCGCGTGCTCGAAGTCGATCAGACGCCGATCGGCAAGACCCCGCGCTCGTGCCCGGCGACTTATGTCGGCTTCTGGGACGGCGTGCGCCGGCTCTTCGCGGAAGTGCCCGAAGCCCGGATGCGCGGATACACCGCGAGCCGCTTCTCGTTCAACACGAGCGGCGGGCGCTGCGAAGCGTGCGAAGGCCAGGGAGTGAAGCGCATCGAGATGAGCTTCATGCCCGACGTGCGCGTACCCTGCGAGGTGTGCGGCGGACAGCGCTTCAACGCCGAAACACTCGCCGTGCAGTTCAAGGGCAAGTCTATCGGCGAAGTGCTGCTGATGAACATCGACGAAGCGGTCGAGTTCTTCGCCGCGCACCGCTCGATCCACCACTGCCTGCGGCTCATGCAGGACGTGGGGCTCGGTTATCTCACGCTCGGCCAGCAGAGCCCGACCCTGTCGGGCGGCGAAGCGCAGCGCATCAAGCTCGTGTCGG
>JAQGMV010000517.1 GCA_028292225.1 Betaproteobacteria bacterium | reverse complement strand
GTGAACGTGCAGCCGTCGCAGGTGGTGTTCACCTCCGGCGGGACCGAGGCGAACAACCTGTTCATCAAAGGCGCTGCGGGTTACTTGAAGCCCACGCAGCTCGCGATCAGCGCGATCGAGCACCCGTGCGTCGCGAAGCCGGCGCAGGAGCTCGCGCGCCACGGCTGGGCGCTGCGCAAGCTCGCGGTCACGCCGGAAGGGCAGATCGACCTCGGGGACGTCGCTGCGGCGCTCACACAGCCGACCGGAATCGTCTCGGTGATGCTCGCCAACAACGAAACCGGCGTGATACAGGACGTCGCCGCCGTGGCCGACCGCGCGCGCGCCGCGCGCGCCTGGGTGCACACCGATGCAGTACAGGCGCTGGGCAAGATCGAAGTCGATTTCGCCGCGCTTAACGTTCACGCGATGACGATTTCCGGCCACAAGATCTACGGGCCGAAAGGCGCCGGGGCGCTCGTCGTCGACAAGCGCATCGAGCTCAAGCCCCTGATCGCAGGCGGCGGCCACGAGCAGGGCATGCGTTCGGGAACCGAGAACGTTCCCGCGATCGTCGGCTTCGGCGCGGCTGCCGAGCTCACGTTTGCGCGCAGGGTCGAGCTGAGCGAGCGTCTCGGCACGCTGCGGGCCCGGCTCGAAGCAGGACTGTACGAAGCCGGCGCGGTCATCTTCGGCGAGCGCGCGCCGCGCGTCAGCAACACGACTTATTTCGCGTTTCCGCACATCGACGGCGAAACCCTCGTGGTGGAGCTCGACAAGCTGGGGTATGCCGTCGCCGCGGGGGCCGCATGCTCGAGCGCGAGCACCGAGCCTTCGGCGACCCTGATCGCGATGGGTATCGATCCCGAGCTTGCGCGAGGTGCGGTGCGCCTGAGCCTCGGGGCACAGAACACGCCCGCCGAAGTCGAAGGATTCGTGAGGACGGTACAGTCTCTGGTCGAGCGATTGAAGGGCCTCACCGCAATGGCGGTTTGAGCACACTGAACGTAAACGGTAATGGCGATGACGATAGAACTCACTGAAAGTGCAGCGAAACAGATCAGGACGCAGCTCGACAAGCGCGGGCGCGGGCTCGGCTTGCGCGTGGGCGTGAAGAAAGTCGGATGCTCGGGCTTCGCGTACACCTACGACTATGCCGACGAGGTCCGGCCCGAGGACAGGCTTTTCGAAGCCCACGGCACGAAGCTCGTGGTCGACGCGAAATGCCTCGACTTCCTGAATGGCTCCACGCTCGATTACGTGAAAGACGGGCTGAAGCAGGCTTACAAGTTCACCAACCCGAACGTCGACTCGATGTGCGGCTGCGGTGAAAGCTTCAGCGTCAAGCAAGCGTGAATGCTTTATGCACCGTAAATGGTAAATCGTGCGTTGCTGCCGCAGTCGGGTCGCAACGCACGATAGAGCGATTCGCCATTTGCCGTTTACGATTTACGAGTAAGAAATTATGAGCAGCGTATTAGACCAACTCGTCAACAAGCCTTACGAGCACGGTTTCCGTACGGACATCGAGACCGAGTCGGCGCCCAAGGGCCTGAGCGAAGACACGATCCGGATGATCTCGGGCAAGAAGAACGAGCCCGAGTGGCTGCTCGAGTTCAGGCTGAAAGCATATCGTCACTGGCTCACCATGGAAGAGCCGCACTGGCCGAACGTCAAGTACCCGAAGATCGACTTCCAGGACATCATCTACTTCTCGGCGCCGAAGCCGAAGAAGAAGCTGAGCATGGATGAAGTCGATCCGGAATTGCTCCGCACCTTCGAGAAGCTCGGCGTCCCGATGAACGAGCGTGCGGCGCTCGCGGGTGTCGCGGTCGACGTCATCTTCGACTCGGTGTCGGTCGCGACGACCTACAAGGAAAAGCTCGCGAAAGTCGGAATCATCTTCTGCTCGATCTCGGAGGCGGTGCGCGACCATCCGGAGCTCATCAAGAAATATCTCGGGAGCGTCGTGCCTCCCGGGGACAACTATTACGCCGCACTCAACTCGGCAGTGTTCACCGACGGCTCGTTCGTGTTCATCCCGAAAGGGGTGAAGTGCCCGATGGAGCTCTCGACCTACTTCCGGATCAACACCGAAGAGTCGGGCCAGTTCGAGCGCACGCTCATCGTCGCCGAGGAGCGCGCGACGGTGTCGTACCTCGAAGGCTGCACCGCGCCCAAGTTCGACACCAACCAGCTCCACGCGGCGGTCGTCGAGCTGGTCGCGCTCGACAACGCCGACATCAAGTACTCGACCGTGCAGAACTGGTATGCGGGCGACGAAAACGGTCTCGGCGGAATTTTCAACTTCGTGACCAAGCGCGGGCTCTGCCAGGGCGCGAATTCGAAGATTTCGTGGACTCAGGTGGAGACCGGATCGGCGATCACGTGGAAGTATCCTTCGTGCGTGCTCCTCGGCGACAACTCGATCGGGGAGTTCTATTCGGTCGCGCTGACGAACCACATGCAGCAGGCCGATACCGGGACGAAGATGATCCATCTCGGGAAGAACACCCGCAGCACGATCATCAGCAAAGGGATCTCGGCGGGCCGCTCGAACAACAGCTATCGCGGTCTCGTGAAAATCGGGGCGAAAGCCGCGGGCGCGCGCAATTACTCGCAGTGCGATTCGATGCTGATCGGCCAGAAGTGCTCGGCGAATACGTTCCCTTATATCCAGGTGAACAATCCGACCGCAACGGTCGAGCACGAAGCGACGACGTCCAAGATCGGCGAAGACCAGCTCTTTTATTTCCGGCAGCGCGGCATCGGCGCCGAGGAAGCGGTATCGATGATCATCAACGGCTTCTGCAAGGAAGTGTTTCAGCAACTGCCGATGGAGTTCGCCGTCGAGGCGACCAAGCTCCTCGGCCTCAAGCTTGAAGGCAGTGTGGGATGAAAAACGAACAAGGCAGGGCGATCCTCGAGGTCCGCGGTCTCACCGCGAACGTCGCGGGCGTGCCGATACTCAAGGGCATGGACCTCACGGTGCGTGAAGGCGAGATCCACGCGATCATGGGACCGAACGGCTCGGGAAAGAGCACGTTCGCCAAGGTGCTCGCGGGGCATCCCGCTTACGAAATCACGGGCGGCACGGTGAGATTCGAGGGTAAGGATCTCCTGGGCATTGAGCCCGAGGAGCGCGCGCGTGCAGGGATTTTCCTGGGCTTCCAGTATCCCGTCGAGATTCCCGGTGTCAGCAACAGCGCCTTTCTTCGCCTCGCGTACAACACGGTCCAGGGCGCCCGCGGCAAGGAAGAACTCGACCCGCTCGAGTTCGACGATTTCATACGTGAAAAGATGAAGCTCCTCGACATGGATCCGGCGTTCCTCGAGCGCAGCGTGAACGAGGGCTTCTCGGGCGGCGAGAAGAAGCGCAATGAAATCCTGCAGCTCGCGACCCTCGAGCCCAAGCTCTCGATCCTCGACGAGACCGATTCGGGGCTCGACATCGACGCGCTGCGCGTCGTGGCCAACGGCGTGAACAGCCTGCTTCGCCCGGACAACGCTTTCGTGCTGGTCACGCACTACCAGCGTCTCCTGAATTACATCGTGCCGGACTACGTGCACGTGATGGAAGGCGGACGCCTCATCAAGACCGGCGGCAAGGAGCTCGCGCTCGAGCTCGAGAGCCGCGGCTACGACTGGGTGGTCGAGGAAGATCGCGCGAACACCTCGGGCCGGGCCGCAGCCGCCGCAACGACGGCGGCGTGAGCGCCATGACGACTGCAGTCCACCCTTATATCGACGCGCTGCTGACCGGCACGCGAGAGCTTCCCGGGACGCCTTACGCGTGGCTGAACGAGCGCCGCGGCGCCGCGCTCGAGCGCGCGAATGCGCTCTCGGTGCCGACCACGCGGGACGAGGAGTGGCGCTTCACCGATCTCGCGCCGCTGACACGCCTTCAGTTGCGCGGTGCCGCCGGTGCGGCGACCGTGGGCGCCGAAGCGATCCGCCCGTATGTCATGCCCGAAGCGGGCGCGAGGCTCGTCTTCGTCGACGGCATCTTTGCCCCTGCGCTGTCGATCACCGGCGCCGATTCGGACAATGCGCGCGTCGCACCGCTCGCCGAAGCTCTGAAGAGCCACGCGGGCGCGCTCGAGCCGCATCTGGCCCGCCTCGCCGGCTTCGAGAAGAACGTATTCGTCGCGCTCAACACCGCGCATCTGCGCGACGCCGCGGTGGTCATCGTTCGTGAGAACACCGCGTGCGGCAAGCCGGTGCATGTCCTGCACCTGTCGACGCAGCCGGGAACCGCCTCGTATCCGCGCTGTATCGTCGTCCTCGAAAGCGGAGCCGCGTGTACCGTCGTCGAGGAATACCAGGCGATTTCGCCGGACGCTTACTTTACCAACAGCGTGACCGAAGTGGCCGTGGCGCCGAACGCCCGGCTTCACCACGTGAAGCTCCAGGCTGAAAACGGCCGCGCGTTTCACATCGCGACGTGTGCGGTCAGCATCGCACGGGATGCGTCGTATACGACCCAGGCGATCAGCCTCGGTGCGCGCCTGTCGCGCTATGACCTGAACGTCGCGCTGAACGGCGAGGGCGCGTTTTCGCAGATCGACGGGCTCGCGCTGATCTCGGAGCGCCAGCTCGCGGACACTCACACCCTGATCGATCACGCGTTTCCGAACGGGCGCAGCGTGCAGTTGCACAAGACGATCGTAGGCGGTGCCGCGCACGCGGTGTTCAACGGCAAGATTTTCGTACGGCCCGGTGCGCAGCTCACCGATTCGTCGCAGCAAAGCCGCAACCTGCTGCTCTCCGACAAAGCCACGGTCGATACCAAACCGCAGCTCGAGATCTTCGCCGACGACGTGAAATGCGCGCACGGCGCGACCGTCGGCCAGCTCGACGCGGACCAGCTTTTCTATCTCCGCAGCCGCGGACTTCCCGAGCAGGCGGCGCGCAATCTGCTCACTTATGCCTTCGGCGCTTCGGTCATCGAGCGCATCCCGGTGAAATCGATGGTGCAGCGTCTCGAGCGCGTGGTGATGGCGCAGACGGGCGCCGAGGCATAGCGCAATCATGAGCGCCATCGATTCCGCAGTTCTCGATTCACGCGGGCTGGACGTCGAGCGTATCCGCGAGGATTTCCCGATACTCCGCCTGCAGGTGAACGATCACCCGCTCGTCTTCCTCGACAACGCGGCGTCCAGCCAGATGCCGCAGCCGGTCATCGACCGCTGGGTGAAATACCAGACGAGCGAGCACGCGAACATCCATCGCGCGGTGCATTACCTCTCCGAGAAAGCCACTGCCGAGTACGAGTCGGCCCGCCGCAAGGCGCAGCGCTTCATCAACGCGCCGGACGAGCACGCGGTCATTTTCACCAGCGGGACCACCGACGGCATCAACCTCGTCGCGCACGGCTACGGCCGGAAGTTCTTCCGCGAAGGCGACGAGATCATCCTGACCACGCTCGAGCACCACTCGAACATCGTGCCGTGGCAGATGGTCGCCGAAGAGAAAGGCGCGAAGATCCGGGTCGTGCCGATCAACGATCACGGCGAGCTCGACGTCGAGGAATACCGGCGGCTCTTCAATGCGAAAACGAAATTTGTCGGCGTGACACACGTGTCGAACGCGCTCGGCACGATCACCCCCGTCAAGGAGATGATCGCGATCGCGCACGAGCATGGCGTACCGGTGCTCGTCGACGGGGCGCAGGCCGCGCCGCACCTGCCCGTCGACGTGCAGGACCTCGACTGCGATTTCTATGTTTTCTCGGGCCACAAGCTGTGCGGCCCGACCGGCATCGGAATTCTGTACGGCAAGGCCGCGCTGCTCGAGAAGATGCAGCCTTTCAAAGGCGGCGGCGACATGATCCTCTCGGTCACTTTCGAGAAGACGACCTACAACACCATCCCGCACAAGTTCGAGGCGGGAACGCCGCCGATCGCCGCTGCGATCACCCTCGGCGCGGCGATCGATTACCTGACCGGCGTCGGGATCGAGAGGATCGCCGCGCACGAGACCGATCTCCTCGACTACGCCACGCAGGAGGTCAATCGCACGCCCGGCGTTCGCATCATCGGCACTGCGGAACGCAAAGCAGCCGTGCTTTCCTTCGCCGTCGAAGGGGTGCATCCGCACGACGTGGGTACGCTGCTGAACGAAGAAGGCGTCGCGATCCGCACCGGCCACCATTGCGCGCAGCCCGTGATGCAGCGTTTCAAAGTCCCCGCGACGTGCCGCGCGTCGTTCGCGTTCTACAACACGATGTCCGAAGTCGATGCGCTCGTCGCAGCGATACGCAAAGTGCAGAAGGTTTTTGGATAGCTCGAAATGGCAGCCAGCAAACAGCTCTACCAGGAAGTGATCCTCGACCACAACCGCAAGCCGAGGAACTGGGGGACGCTTGCCGATGCGACGCATCAGGCCGAAGGCGTAAACCCTCTCTGCGGCGACCGGCTGCAGCTCGCGGTCAAGGTCAACGACGACGCCGTCGAAGCGATCGCCTTCGAGGGGGAATCGTGCGCGATCTGCAAGGCTTCGGCGTCGATGATGACCACAGCGGTCAAGGGCAAGCCTCGCGTCGAAGCGGAGCAGCTCATCCATGAATTCCGCGACATGGCCACCGGCAAGCTCGATACGGATCAGCAGCCGCACCATCTCGGCCGCCTCACCGTTTTCTCCGGCGTGAAAGACCTGCCGACTCGCGTCAAATGCGCGATCCTGCCGTGGCACACGCTGCACGCGGCCTTGAATTCCATGGGCACGACGTCGACCGAAGCGGACGCGGACCCGATGCACGAATCGACGCCTGGAGGAGTTGCCTAGCGGCAACCCGAGTGTTGAGTGTTAAGTGTTTAGTGGTGAGTTAACCGCTGCTAAACCCACTAAACACTAAACACTTACAACTAAACACTGGTTTCAAACCATGCCTAAGATTGCCGAAATCGAGCCGACCCCGAATCCGAACGCGATGAAGTTCATCCTCAAGGAGCCGCTGACCTGGGGCATCACGCGCTCATACGACAACGCGGGACAGGCGCAGGCCGATCCGCTCGCGGCCGCGCTGTTCGACATCGAGCACGTCACCAACGTCTTCTACGTCGACCACTGGATCACGGTGACGCAGGACGGCCAGGCGGACTGGAGCGAGCTCAAGCGCGATATCGCGAAGCCGATCCGCGAGGCGCCTGCCGCCAATGATCAGAGCGCGGCAGCGGCTGCGCAGGCCGACGCGCCGGACCTGTCGGACCTGAGCGAAGCCGATCGCGAACGCCTCGACAGGATCAACGCCATCCTCGACGAGCAGGTGAGGCCGTATCTGCAGGGCGACGGCGGCGACCTCTACGTGCTCGGCCTCCAGGGCAACCAGCTCACGGTGCATTACCAGGGCGCGTGCGGAAGCTGCCCGAGCTCGCTCTCCGGCACCCTCGCCGGAATCGAGAGCCTCGTGCGCCAGATCGAGCCCGACATGGAAGTCGTCGCGGTTTGAGCACATGGGTTGCGGTCGCGCGTCTCGATGAGATCGCGCCTGGCCAGTGGCGCGTCGCGGACGTCGACGACACCCGGATCGTGGTCTTCAACCTCGACGGTGAGCTACACGCGATCGAGGATGTCTGTACGCACGACGGCGGGCAGCTTACCGGGGGCCACGTGGAGGGCGACCAGATCGAGTGTCCGCGCCACGGTGCGCGCTTCTGCATCCGCACCGGCGCAGCGCTGACCGCGCCCGCGTATGAGCCGACGGCGAAGTTTCCGGTGCGCGTCGAGAACGGCGAGATCCAGGTTCGAGACGATCGCTGGGACTGAAAAGTCGGTGTTGAGTGTTGAGTATTTAGTGTTTAGTCGGGAGGCGCGAGTTGGCGCGCGACATGCTGAGCACGGTCACTAAGCACTAAGCACTCAACACTAAAAACTGCTTTTATGGATACGCTGACCCACGCCCTCGCCGGCGCGCTGCTCGCGCGCGCCACGGCGCCGCGCGAGCAGCGGCCGGATGCCCTGCCGACCGGCCGCCGCATCGTCGTCGGCGCCGCGGCAGCCGCGTTTCCCGACATCGATTTCGTCACGAGTTACATGACGCCGCTGTCGTACCTGTATCACCACCGCGGGGTGACCCACTCGATACTCCTGCTCCCGGTCTGGGCTGCGCTCGTTGCCCTGATCTTCGCCGCGCTGTGGCGCTTCAGGCCCGGATGGCGCGCCTACTTCGGGATAGCCGCGATGGCCATCGGGAGCCATATCGCCGCAGACCTGATCACGTCGTTCGGCACGATGATCTTCGCGCCGCTCTCCGACGCGCGTTACGCGCTGTCGGTGACCTTCATCATCGATTTGTGGTTTACCGGCATCATCCTCGCCGGTCTGGCTGCATCGTTGGCGTGGCGCCGCTCGCGCGCACCCGCGGTCGCCGCGCTCGCGCTCCTCACCGGCTATGTCGGGTTCCAGTGGCTGATGCAGCAGCAGGCGATCGATTTCGGCCGGGATTACGCGGCGCGTGCCGGCATGCGGCAGGCGAAGGTCACCGCGGTGCCCAGGCCGGTGTCGCCGTTCAACTGGACGGTGATCGTGGAGGAGGGCAGCCGCTACCGGTATGCGCACGTGAATCTGGTGAGAGAGACGGTTCCGCCTGCGCCCGATGCACACACCGGGTTCATCGCGCGGCTCGACGCGCCTTATCGCCCGCTGCGCGATGCCGAGTGGCTGCAGGCCGGTCTATACGGCGGCAGCGACCAGGAATCGGCGTTCGCGCGACTGGCGTTTTCACAGCCGGCGTTTCGCTTCTTTCGCTGGTTCGCGGCGTATCCGGCGCTGGTGAGCGTCGAGTCGGATAATCCGGGCCCGTGCGCATGGTTCGAGGACCTGCGCTTCATCACCCCTGGCCGTGGCGGCACGCCGTTCCAGTACGGGATGTGCCGGGAAAGTGACGGTACGTGGCAGCCGTTTCAGCGTGTCGGCACTTCGCTTCGAGCGGTCTATTGAGCGTTGAACAGCGGCAGCACTCCGCTCAGGTCCACGTAGTTCAGCGCGTAGGTCGTCTGTCCCCGAACGATCGGTTTGGCATGATACGCGATGCTCACGCCGCACTCGCCCATGAACTTCAGGTCGTTCGCGCCGTCGCCGATGCCGATGATCTGCTCGCGCGCGATGCGCAGCTGGTCGCGGATCTCGATCAGCGCCTCGCGCTTGCCGTCCGCATTGACGATCTCGCCGACGATGCCGCCGGTGAGCCTGCCGTCGACGAGCTCGAGACGGTTCGACCGCGCGTAGTCGAGCTTCAGCCGCGCTTTCAGGCGATCGGTGACATAGGTAAAGCCCCCGGAGACGAGCAGCGTCTTCACGCCTGCGCTCTGCGCCGCCGCGAGGAGCTTCTCGGCGCCCGGCGTGAGCTTCACGCGCTCGTCATAAACCCGCTGGAGCGCGTCTTCGCCGAGGTCCTTCAGCACCGCCACACGCCGGCGCAGACTGTCGTTGTATTCGATCTCGCCGCGCATCGCCGCTTCGGTGATCGAGGCGACTTCCTTCTTGAGGCCGACCAGGTCGGCGAGCTCGTCGATCGTCTCGATCGTGATGAGCGTCGAGTCCATGTCCATCACGAGCAACCGGTAATCGGCGAGGCGCCGTTCGGGTGGGACGTAGCCGCAGTCGAGCTTTGCGCCTTCGCACACGGCGGGGACCGCCGGATCCTGCTGCGCGTCCGTCAGTCTGAACGTGCGGGGCGTGACCTGCTCGATACCGCTCGCGCCGGTGAGCTTCGCGAGCGTTTTGAGGTCGCCGGTTTCGACTTCGCTGCCCTGTACGATGAGATTCATGTCGCCGACCCGCAAAAGCGGGCGATTATACCGACCCCGTTGCAAGTCTTTCACCCGATCCGGGCACAGGATTTGCGGCAGTGCCGCCAAAGGAGACACACATGGCCAGCACATTGATGGGCGGACGCGGCAAGGACCGTGAAACTCAAAAAGGACACGGCACCGGCGCACTCGGCCCGAGCGATACCAGCGACAGCGCGAGCGACATCACCGGCGGTCCCGGCATCATCGAAGGCGACCTGATCGGGCTCGATCACGGCACCAACGAGGACCTCGAGACCCGCGCCGCGACGGCCGGCGCCGACATCGGCGACGCCGATCTCGACAGCGACTCGGATTCGGTCGGAACCGGCGAGCACATGGCCGCGGGGCGCGAGCCGCGAGGCCGCGCAAACGGCGACGTGCTGCCGGACCACATCGAGCGTATCCCGGACGCCGGAGATGATGACGGCGAGTCCACGACCTGAAACGCCGTCGGGATGTTCCTGGTCCAGTTGCTCCTGCCGCTCTATGACAACGCGGGGCGGCACTTCCCGAAAGAGCGATATGCACAGGTCATGGAAGAGCTGACCGACCGGCACGGAGGCGTCACGGCGTATCTGCGATCCCCCGCCGACGGGTCGTGGAAGGAACAAACCGGTGAAGTCGACCGCGACGAAGTGGTAATGTTCGAGGTTATGCTAGAAGCGCTCGACCGTCCGTGGTGGGCGGGGTACCGAAAGACGCTCGAAGAGCGCTTCGCGCAGGAGGCGCTCATCGTCCGAGCGACAGCATTTGAACGCCTGTAGTTTCCGGGTCGGCACACCACTTGCTAAACCGGCAGTGCATTTTTGCAACGATCTCAGAGGAGAGAAGCGTGAACATGAAACGTAGCGGTTATCTGTTGGTACTGATGGGTGCATTGGCGCTGTCCGCGTGCGATCGCAAGGAAACGACCACGGTCGTGCCGGGTGGGTCTACGACGACTTCTCCCAGCGGGTCTTCGACCAGCAGCACGACCACGAAGGAGAAAGAGACCGTCGTGGTTCCGGGCGGTTCTTCGTCTTCGTCCTCGACCGCTCCGAGCTCGCCTTCGGACTCGAGCTCGAGCGCAGGCACGGGCGGCTCGTCGAGCACCTCGGGCGGCGGCATGGGCAGTGGTTCGTCGACCAGCGGCGGCACGAGCGGATCCGCAGCCTCGAGCAGCGGCCCCGGCGGCTCCAGCTCGTCGTCGAGCAAGTAAGGGGGATAGAACAGCCGGCGCTGCAGTCGCCGGCTTGTTCGAACGGCCTGCGGGCACCCGCGGGCTTGTCATTTTTCGACCCAGGCAGGCGCGTTTCAGCGCGCCTGTGTCTTTTTTACCTGTAGTGGCGCGCCCGTCTCGGCGTGCGACTCGCGTGCGCACGCTCTGCGCCTGCCGGTAAACCGCTCCCGTCTACGGGCTCAACCGAGCTCCGCGTAGGCCTGCCGGATCAAAGCCATCTTCGCCTGAAGGTCGGGAAGCTTGGCCTCGATGCGTATGCCATTGGGACCCGCCAGCTTGTAATTCCGGCGGCTCTGAACGAGCTTGAGCACCTTGATCGGCTCGATCGGCGGATTGGGGATGAACTGAAGCTGCACGGCTGAGTCCGTCGCATCCACGCGTGAGATTCCCAGGGGCTTGCCGAGTATGCGCAGACGATGGCTCTCGACGAGGGCGCGCGCCTGCTCGGGGAGCGGCCCGAAGCGGTCGACGAGCTCTTCGCGCAGCAGGGTGAGCGCATCCTCGTCGTCGCTGTTCGCAAGGCGCTTGTACAGGACCAGCCGCTCGTGCACATCGGCGACATAGTCGCTCGGCAGCAGCGCAGGCACGTGAAGATTGATCTCGGTGTTGATGCCGAGCGGGGCGGAAAGATCGGGCTCGTGTCCCTGCTTGAGCGACCTCACCGCCACGTCGAGCATCTGGCAGTACATGTTGAAACCGATTTCCTGCATCTCGCCACTCTGGGACTCGCCGAGCACCTCGCCCGCGCCCCGGATTTCCAGGTCGTGCATCGCCAGGAAAAAGCCCGAGCCGAGCTCTTCCATCATCTGGATCGCTTCGAGCCGTTTTTTCGCCTGCGTCGTGACGTTGCCTTCTTCCGGCAGCAGCAGGTACGCGTAGGCCTGGTGGTGCGAGCGCCCGACGCGCCCCCGGAGCTGGTGCAGCTGCGCGAGACCGAAGCGGTCGGCGCGGTTGATGATGATCGTGTTCGCCGTCGGCACGTCGATTCCGGTCTCGATGATCGTCGTGCAGAGCAGCACGTTGAAGCGCTGCTGGTAGAAGTCGCGCATGACGTGCTCGAGCTCGCGCTCGCGCATCTGCCCGTGCGCGACGCGGATACGCGCCTCGGGAACGAGCGCCGCGATCATCTCCTCCATCTGCCCGATCGAATCGACTTCGTTGTGCAGGAAGTACACCAGACCGCCGCGCTTCAGCTCCCGCAGCACTGCTTCGCGAATCAGCGCCTTGCTGTAGCGTGACACGAAAGTCTTGATGGCGAGCCTGCGCTGCGGCGCAGTCGCGATCACCGAGAAATCGCGCAGCCCTTCGAGCGACATCGCGAGCGTGCGCGGAATGGGTGTCGCGGTAAGCGTGAGCACGTCGACTTCGGCGCGCAACGCTTTCAGGCGCTCTTTCTGGCGCACGCCGAAACGGTGCTCCTCGTCGATGATGACGAGTCCCAGGTTCTTGAACTTGACGTTGCCCTGCACGAGCTTGTGCGTGCCCACGACGATGTCGATGCGGCCTTCGGCGATGCCTTTGAGCGCTTCGCTGGTTTCGGCCGTGCTGCGAAAGCGCGAAAGCTCCGCGATCTTCACGGGCCAGTCGGCGAAACGGTCCGAGAAGGTGTTGAAGTGCTGCTCGGCGAGTAGCGTCGTGGGCACGAGCACCGCGACCTGCTTGCCGTCGGCGACCGCGACGTATGCCGCGCGCAGCGCGACTTCGGTCTTGCCGAAGCCGACGTCGCCGCACACGAGGCGGTCCATCGGTTTCGCGCTCTTGAGGTCCTCGATGGTCGCGTTGATCGCGGCGGCCTGGTCCTGGGTCTCTTCGAATGGAAAAGTCTCGGCGAAAGCTTCGTAGTCGTGCTGCTTGAGCTGGAAGGCATAGCCCACGCGCGAAGCGCGCTGGGCGTAGATGTTCAGCAGCTCGGCTGCGGTGTCTCGCACCTGAACCGCGGCTTTGCGCTTCGCCTTGTCCCACTGGCCGCTGCCCAGGGTGTGCAGCGGCGCCTGCTCGGGCGCGGCACCGCTGTAGCGGCTGATCAGGTCGAGATTCGACACCGGAACGTAAAGCTTCGCGCCTTCGGCGTACTCGAGCGTCAGGAACTCGGTCTCGCCTTCGCCCAGATCCATGCTCTGAAGACCGAGGTAGCGGCCGATGCCGTGGTGTTCGTGAACGACCGGGTCGCCGACTTTCACTTCGGACAGGTCGCGCAGCATGAACTCGTTGGTCGCGCGGCGCGCTTCGCGCTGGGTTCGCGGCTGCCTGACCTGCGCGGCGTACAGCTCGTTTTCGGTGAGCAGCGCGATGCGGTCTTCGGTGAGGAGGAAACCGTTGTGCAGCGGACCGACGCCGAGCATGAGCTTGTCGCTCGCGGTCACGAATTCTTCGAATGTCGTCACCGCAGCGGTCGGTAAACCGTGCTCGGCGAAATAATCCTGCATCGTCTCGCGGCGTCCCGCGCTTTCCGCGAGCAGCAGCGTGCGGCCGTCGAAGCTCGAAACGAAGCCGCGCACGCGATGCAGCGGATCTTCTGCGCGACGCTCGACCGCGACGAGCGGGAGTGGCGCGGTGGCTGCGTTCGACGATGCGTCCGGCGCGGACACGGCCTCGATAGCGTTGCCCTGAGTCGCGCCCTGCGCGATGGCAACGCCCGAAAGCTCCAGCCGCGGGAAGCGCTTGAGCATCCCGAAAAGCTCGTCAGCGGCGAGGAACAGGTCCTTCGGCGGCAGCACGGGGTTCGCGAGGTCGCCGCGGAGCAGCGCGTAGCGGCTGTTGGTGTCTTTCCAGAACGCGTCGATACATTGCGCAAGCTCGGGATACACGCACACGGTCGTGTTCTCCGGCAGGTATTCGGTCAGCAGCGAGGTGCTCTCGAAAAAGAGCGGCATGTAGTACTCGATGCCCGCGGTCGGGATGCCTTTCGAGACGTCCTTGTAGATTCGCGAGCGCGAAGGATCGCCTTCGAACTTCTCGCGAAAGTTGTGCCGAAACCGCTTCTGCGCGGACTCGTCCATCGGGAATTCGCGCGCGGGCAGCAGCCGCACGTCGTTCACCTTGTAGATGCTGCGCTGGGTGTCGACGTCGAAGCTGCGAATGCTCTCGATCTCGTCGTCGAACAGATCGATGCGGTACGGCAATGCGCTCCCCATCGGAAAGAGATCGATGAGGCCGCCGCGGAAACTGTATTCCCCCGGCGCGACCACCTGCGTTACGTGCGCATAGCCGGCGATGGTCAGTTGCCGCCGCAGTTCCGCGCCGTCGAGCTTGTCGCCCTGTTTGAAGAAGAATGTGTGACCTGCGAGATACGCGACCGGCGGGAGCCGGTAAAGCGCGGTCGTCACCGCCACGATCGAAACATCGAACTGGTCGTGCATCATCTGATGCAGCGTCGCGAGACGT
>JAQGMV010000506.1 GCA_028292225.1 Betaproteobacteria bacterium | reverse complement strand
AAAGCCGCGGATCGCTCAACGACTGCTTCGCCATCGCCGGAAGAAACGTCGCGGGAAGGATGTAGCCGAAGCCGAAGCACCCGTAAGCGAGCACGAGCCTCACGCGCTCCGCGTTCCACGCGAGCTTCGCCGCGCCGGCCGCGGGCGCCGGGTGCGCTGCGGGCTTTGACGAGATGAGCCTCCAGGTCGCGGCAGTGAGCAGCAGCGCAACGCCGCCGAGGATCAGCCACGCATGCGTCGAATCGAGATCGAGGTGCACCACCGCGACACAGATCAATCCCGCGCCGACGATCCCCGTGCCCACACCCGCATAGACCGACGCGTTGAGCAGCGGCCTGCGCACAGCCGCGAGCCGCTCGAGCGCCCACGCCGATACCGCGATAAAAACGAACGCGCTCGAGAAACCCGCCTGGGCGCGGAGCACCAGCCACGGCGCGAAGCTCGTGAACGCGGCCATCGCCGCAGTCAGCGCCGCAATCGCAACGAGCCCGATGCGAATCGCCGTCGGAGGCCGCACGTGCAGGACGGCCGCAGCGAGCGAGCCTGCGAAATAGCCCACGTAATTGCCCGCGGCGAGCCACCCCGCGTCGGCGACCCGCATCGCGTAATCGTCCTGCATCAGCGGGAGCACCGGCGTGAAAGCGAAACGGCCGATGCCCATCGCCACCGCAAGCGCTATGAATCCCGCGAAAGCGGTCGCCGCGGGAGTGCTCGACGACGACGCAGAACTGCGTGTGCTGCCTGATGCCATGCGACGATTTTAGACGGCCCGGCATTCGTTCAGCATAAAAGCTCGCCTGACTTTATCGTTCTCGACACCATACGTTTCGTGCCGAACATCTCTGACCACGGCCGCAACCGCGATGACGAACGAAGCTGAATAGGAAAGGAGGTTCAAGGAGGGAAACCTTGGTTTCCCTCCTTGGCGTAACTGGCGAGCCGAGCGCAGCGAGGGAAACCTTGGTTTCCCTCTTTGGCGTAACTGGCGACCCGAGCGCAGCGAGGAAACCTTTGGTTTCCCTCTGAGGCGTTTACCGAGCTTCCGCGAAGCTTTATCCTTCGGCTCTTTCATGAATACCCCCGACAACCCCATCTCCCCTCCGCCCCCTCGCACGAGCGGCGCAGCGATCACGCGCGCACAGTTTCTGAGCATCTTCGTCGGGGTGTTCCTCCCGATGCTGATGGCGGCGCTCGACCAGACCCTGCTCGCGACGGCGACGCCCACGATTGCAGCCGATCTCGGAGGCCTGCGCGACAGCTCGTGGATCGCGGTCGCGTATCTGCTCGCGTCAGCGACGATCGTGCCTTTGTACGGCAGGTTCGGCGACCACCGCGGCAAGCGCAACACCCTGATGTGGGCTCTCGGCGTGTTCTCGGTCGGGTCGCTCGCGTGCGCCGCGGCGCAGACGATGCCGCAGCTCGTCGCGGCGCGCGTCCTGCAGGGACTCGGCGGCGGCGGACTGATGATGCTTTCCCATGCGCTGATCGGCGAGCTCGTGCCGCCGGTCGAGCGCGTGAAATACCAGGGTTATTTCGCGCTGATGTTCGCCACCGCGAGCATGGGCGGTCCGGTGATCGGCGGCTTCGTCGTGTCGCACGTGAGCTGGCGCTGGCTCTTCGTCGCGAACCTTCCGCTCGCCGCATTCGCTGCATGGCGCCTCACCCGCCTGCCGCCGGGCGACCGTCACCCGCGAGCCGAAGGCGGCGCGGACATCCCGGGCCAGATCCTTTTTGTCATCGCATGCGTGAGCCTGCTGTTCTGGCTCACCTCGGGAGGGCACCGGTTCGCGTGGGCCTCGGGCATCAGCGTCGCACTCATGACGACCGCCGCCGCGTCGACCGCGCTGCTCGCGTGGAACGAAAGCCGCCAGCGCGCGCCTTTCCTGCCGGTGGAGCTTCTGCGCGACAGGACGATCCGCCTGTCGGCGATTCTCATCGTCATGTTCGCCGCGTGCATGTTCGCGGTCATCTTCTTCCTGCCGATCTACCTCCAGCTCGGGCACCGCATGAGCGCGCAGGTCTCGGGCCTGCTGCTGCTGCCCGTCACCGCGGGACAGGTCACTGCTGCGATGGCCGCAGCGCGAATACTCCGGCGCACCGGACAGCCGCGCATGATTCCGGTCATCGGCATGTCGCTGACGAGTGCGGGACTGCTCCTGCTCGGCGTGCTGCCGCCGAGCGTGCCGCTCATCATCGTACTGGGTTTCGTGATCGGGCTCGGGCTGGGAACCGTGATGCCCGTCAACCAGGTGGTGGTCCAGACCATCGCGGGACGCACGAAGCTCGGCGCCGCATCCGCGACGACGTCCCTGTCGCGATCGACCGGCGGCGCCGCTGGCGCGGCGCTCTTCGGTGCTCTGGTTTTTGCGATGATTCCCGACGTTGATCGTCAGACGATCCTGCAGCACGCCGATACGCTCGACCTGACGCTGGTCATTCGTGCATTCCACCGCGGGTTTTTATGCGCGGCAGCCGTCGCGGCGCTCGGCGCATTCACCGCGTGGCGCATGCCGCAGATGACCTTGTGGCACCCGGGCGGCAAGGCAAAGGTCGAGCTGAAGTCGGAATAGACCGCCCGCTCATCCCCATCCCTCAGACCAGCGATCCTCTGCTCGGCACGAGCAGCTCGCGCCGCATCTCGTCGAGCGACGCAATGCCCAGCATCGCCATGTTGCGGTCGATCTCCTCGCGCATCAGGCTGACCGCGTGGCGCAATCCCGGCTCGCCTGCGATCGACGCCGCGTAAAGAAACGGCCTGCCGATGAAGACGAAATCGGCACCGAGCGCGAGCGCTTTCAGCACGTCGGTGCCGCGGCGCACGCCGCTGTCCATCATGATGGACATGTTCCCTTTCTCGGCGACCGCGCCGGGAATCGCGCGCAGCGGCGCGATCGTGCCGTCGAGCTGCCGTCCGCCGTGATTCGAGACGATCACGCCGTCGGCGCCGCTTTCGCGGGCGATCTTCACGTCCTCGCGCGCGAGCACGCCCTTGACGACGAGCTTGCCTTTCCAGACCTTGCGCATGAGCTCGAGGTGTTCCCACGCGAGGCTGTCGCGAAGATGCCTGCGGCGCTCGGCGGTGCGCGACATGATCGGCACGCGCTGGTCGCCCATGTTCTCCAGATGAGGCATGCCGCGCTTCATGATCGTGCGCAAAAACGTGCCGAGCAGCCAGCGCGGGCGGATCGCACAGTCCCACATCATTCGCGGAGTCGGACGCAGCGGCGTGCTGTAGCCGTTGCGAACGTTGTTCTCGCGGTTCGCCATCACCGGAACGTCTACGGTGAGAACCAGAGTCTCGAAGCCCGCGTTCTGCGCGCGCTCGACGAGCGGCGTGATGATTCCCACATCTCCGGGCAGATACGCCTGGAACCACGCGGTGCGCCCGACTTCCTTCACTTCCTCGAGCCGCGTGAGCGATGCGCCGCTCTGGATCATCGGCATATTGAGATCGGCCGCCACACTCGCGAGCACCATGTCGCCTTCGTACGCGGCGAGCGAGGTGCC
>JAQGMV010000109.1 GCA_028292225.1 Betaproteobacteria bacterium | reverse complement strand
CCCTTGAAAGGCACGTAGAGCAGTTTGATGTCCGCGACGTTTGCGAACCACACCGGCGTCAGGTGATTGGAGCTGCCGATGCCGCCGATTGCCGTCACGATCTTGCCGGGGCTCGCCTTGGCGTGCGCCACGAACTCCTTGATCGTCTTCACCGGCATCGAAGGGTGGACCGTGAAGATGTTCATGACGCCGCCGACCAGGAACACCGGCGCGAAATCCTTCTGCAGATCGTAGCCGGTGTTGGCATAGATGCTGGGATTGATCGCGCACGTGCCGATCGTGCATTCGATGATCGTATAGCCGTCGGGTGCGGCTTTCGCGGCGCGCGCCGTGCCGATGTTGCCGCCTGCGCCGCCCACGTTCTCGATGACCAGCGTCTGGCCGAGCACTTCGCGCGCGCCTTCCGCGACGATACGCGCCACGACGTCGGACGAGCCGCCGGGCGGGAAAGGAACCACCAGCCGTATCGGTTTACCCGGATAGCGCTGCGCGTGCGCCGGAACAGCGAGGACGCCGGAGAGGACCAGCGCGGCGAGGACGAACTGCTGAATGCAGCGGCACGGCGACATGGTGGCTCCTCCTGTTTTTGGGAACTGCGGCGTAACGAGGCCATGATAGCAGCACGCCACCGGCGGTGAACCCGGCTTCAGGACGAGAATGCGTCCCCGGGAATCCTGCTGCCCGACGGCTCGTGTGACGGATTGAACGCAAGGCCGGCGGTGCGGTTTGATAAGATTCGGGCACTCCCCGCTGCGGTCTCCTCAACACGCTGGTCCATTGCGCCGGCGGCCCCCGTCCACGAACAAGGAAATACATGTCCGAACTCTCGGAAGACCAGGCCCGCGCCTATATGCACAAGCTCCTGGCCGCGATGAGCCAGGCCGGCGGCTCCGACCTTTTCATCTCGCACGACTTTCCTCCGAGCATGAAGAACCACGGCACGATGCGCCCGATGGCGAGCCAGAAACTGAACGGAGAGATCACGGGCAAGCTCGCGCACGCGATGATGAACGAGCGCCAGCGTGCCGAATTCGCCAAGGAGCTCGAGTGCAACTTCGCGATCTCCATCCCGGGGCTCTCGCGCTTCCGGGTGAACGTCTTCGTCCAGCAGCAGCACGTCGGCATGGTGATCCGCACCATCGCGTCCGAGATCCCGAATTTCGAGAAGCTCGCGCTGCCCGAAATCCTGAAGGACGTCATCATGGGCAAGCGCGGCCTCGTGCTCGTGGTCGGCGGCACCGGTTCGGGCAAGTCGACCTCGCTCGCTGCGCTGATCGACCACCGCAACCGCACGTCTCCGGGGCACATCATCACGGTCGAGGACCCGGTCGAGTACGTGCACCAGTCACAGCAATCGCTCGTCACGCACCGCGAAGTCGGCGTGGACACCCACTCGTGGCACCACGCGCTCAAGAACACCCTGCGCCAGGCGCCCGACGTGATCCTGATCGGCGAGATCCGCGACACCGAGACGATGGAGCACGCGATCACTTTCGCCGAGACCGGCCACCTGTGCCTGGGCACGCTGCACTCCAACAACGCGAACCAGACACTCGACCGCATCGTCAATTTCTTCCCCGACGAGCGCCGCAACCAGCTCCTGATGGACCTCTCGGTCAATCTGCGTGCGATCGTTTCGCAGCGCCTGATCCGCACCGTCGATGGAAAAGGACGCAAAGCCGCGGTCGAGATCCTGATCAACACCCCGACGATCGCCGAGCGCATCTTCAAAGGCGAGTTTCACGAGATCAAGGCGATCATGTCGAAATCGCGCGAGCTCGGGATGCGCACCTTCGACTGGGCGCTCTTCGAGCTCTATAACGAGGGTCACATCTCGTATGAAGAGGCGCTGCGCAACGCCGATTCCGCGAACGAGCTGCGCCTCGACATCAAGCTCAAAAGCGAGCGCGGCGAGCCCGAGTCGGCGGGCGGCCTGTCGCTGTCCTTCGACAAGGAGCCTTCGGCCGAGGAAGCCGAGCAGCAGCGGCGTGAGGAACTGCGCAAGCAGCAGGACAAGCGCCGCCAGCTCGAGGACGAGGAGATCCAGAAGGCGCTGGCTGAAAAGCGCGCGCTCGCGCTCGGCGGCGAGAGTCCGACCTAAAGGTCATCCGGCGTCACCGCGGCGGATCGGGCGCAAACCTCATCCCGGGGAACGGATTCGGCTCGCCGGCCGAATAGCGAGGCCCGCCCGGCGGCAACACACCCATCGCAACGAGGTTGTCGCGGCGGTCGTACCGCAGCGTTACCGTCTCGGACGGCGCGTCGCCGGCGCGCTCGAACCTGACGACGGTCACGCGCGACGCTTCATCCCGGCCGTGCCCGGTCCCGAGCCGCGAGGAAGGCTTTGCAGCCGCCCCCGAGGATTCATGGCGCGCAAGCTCGTCCGCACTGTCGGCCGCACGCGAGGCGGGCTGGCTGGGGGCCGGGGCTTCCGCCGCCATCGGCGCCTGCCGCATCTCGAGATCGCGACGTGCGATCGGCCGCGGCTTCTCCCGAAAAACCGCGACGCCGATCACGCCGACGTTGTTCGGACGCCCCGTGCGCGCAGCGTA
>JAQGMV010000464.1 GCA_028292225.1 Betaproteobacteria bacterium | reverse complement strand
GCCCGTCTTGCGCTCGGGAGGTTTCGGCGCGATCCAGCCCATCTCGGCCGCCTTGTCGGCGATCGCGTGCTCGATCGACTTGATGCCGACCGGGTCCGCGTTGATGTTGAGCGTGCACGCGGCTTCGCACGGCGCGGGGCAGACCCGTCCGGTGAATTCAGGGAAGTTGTTGGTGGAATGCAGCGTGTCGATCGCGCGCTTCCAGTCCTGGCGGTAAACCAGGTCGTTCCAGTCCGGGATGATGTTGTTCACCGGGCAGCCGCTCATGCAGAAAGGCGTGCCGCAGTCCATGCAGCGCGCGCCCTGCACGCCCGCCTGCTCGTCGGGGAGCCGCGCGACGAACTCGCGCCAGTGACGCACGCGCTCCTTCGGCGGCTCGTACGTTTCCGCGAGCCGTTCGAACTCCATGAATCCGGTGATCTTGCCCATGTCGGTTACTCTAAACGTGAAGCGCGCGGGCGCGGTTGAGCCGGTCGTGTCCAGGGCCGGCTCGCGCGTGACGCGAGCGGAGTGTTATTTCGTTATGCCGGTCAGGCCGCGATTCTTTTGTGCCTGGCGGCAAGCTCGGCCAGCGCGCGGCGATATTCTTTCGGGAACACTTTGACGAAGCGGCCACGGACCTGCGCCCACTGCTCGAGTATTTCCTTCGCGTGGGCGCTTCCCGTGTAACGCGCATGCCGCTCGATCAGCCCGCGCAGCACCACTTCGTCGGCGAGACCCTGATGCCACAGGTCGCGCGAGAGCTTCGCATCCTGCTCGATTTCAGTCAGCACCGGCTCGAGATCGACCATCGCCGGGTTGCAGCGGCTTTTGAACCCGCCGTCCTCGTCGAGCACGTACGCGATGCCGCCCGACATGCCCGCCGCGAAGTTACGGCCGGTGAGACCCAGCACCACGACCGTTCCGCCGGTCATGTATTCGCAGCCGTGGTCACCCACGCCTTCGACGACGGTCTCGGCGCCCGAGTTACGCACGGCGAAACGCTCGCCGCCGACCCCGCGGAAGTACGCTTCGCCCGCGATCGCGCCGTAGAGCACGACGTTGCCGGTGATGACGTTCTCGCCGGGCTTGCCGCGGAACTTCGGCGACGGCTGGACCGAGATGCGTCCGCCGGACAGGCCTTTGCCGCAGTAGTCGTTGGTGTCGCCGATCACTTCGATCGTGACGCCTTTGGCGAGGAACGCCCCCAGGCTCTGGCCCGCCGATCCGGCGAAGCGGAGGTGGATCGTGTCGTCGGCCAGGCCTTCATGCCCGTAGCGCTTGGCGATCTCGCCCGACAGCATCGTGCCGACGGTGCGATTGAGGTTGCGTATCGGCATGTCGATCGTGACTTTCTCGCCGCGCTCGAGCGCCGGCTGCGAAAGCTCGATGAGCCGATGATCGAGCGCTTTATCGAGACCGTGATCCTGGTCCTCGGTCCGATAGCGCGCGACTTCAGGGCCGACCTGCGGCTGGTGGAAGATCCGGCTGAAATCCAGGCCGCGCGCTTTCCAGTGCTCGATTCCGCGCCTGGTGTCGAGAAGGTCGGCGCGCCCGATCAGATCGTTGAAGCGGCGGATACCGAGCTGCGCCATGAGCTCACGGGCTTCCTCGGCGACGAAGAAGAAGTAATTGATGACGTGCTCGGGCTTGCCGGTGAATTTCCGGCGAAGCTCGGGATCCTGCGTCGCGACGCCCACCGGACACGTGTTCAGGTGGCACTTGCGCATCATGATGCAGCCCTGGACGATGAGCGGCGCCGTGGCGAAACCGAATTCGTCCGCACCGAGCAGCGCACCCACGACCACATCACGGCCGGTCTTCATCTGGCCGTCGGCCTGTACCGTGATGCGTCCGCGCAGACGGTTGAGCACGAGGGTCTGCTGCGTTTCGGCCAGGCCCAGCTCCCACGGCGTTCCGGCGTGCTTGATCGACGACCACGGGGATGCCCCGGTGCCGCCGTCGTGGCCCGAGATCGTCACGTGATCCGCCTTGGCTTTGGTGACGCCGGCAGCGATTGTTCCGACGCCGACTTCGGACACCAGCTTCACCGAGATCGACGCCGACGAGTTCGCGTTCTTCAGGTCGTGGATGAGCTGCGCGAGATCTTCGATCGAATAGATGTCGTGATGCGGCGGCGGCGAGATGAGCTCGACACACTGCGTGGAATAGCGCAGCAGCGCGATGTATTCCGACACTTTCTTGCCGGGTAGCTGCCCGCCTTCGCCGGGCTTCGCGCCCTGCGCCATCTTGATCTGGATCTGCTCTGCGCTCGCGAGATACTCCGCGGTGACGCCGAAGCGGCCGGACGCGACCTGCTTGATCTTGGACTTGAGCGAATCGCCCGCCTGGAGCTCGATGTCACGCACGATGCTGCGCGGGCCGAGACGCGAAGCCAGGGTCTCTCCGGCCTTGATCGGCGCATAGCGGTTGCGGTCTTCGCCGCCTTCGCCGGTGTTCGATTTGCCGCCGATGCGGTTCATCGCGATCGCGAGCGAGGTATGCGCTTCGGTCGAGATCGACCCGAGCGACATCGCGCCGGTGGAGAAGCGCTTCACGATCTCTGCGGCAGGCTCGACTTCCTCGATCGGCACCGGCGTGCAGTTGCCGAGCTTGAATTCGAAGAGGCCGCGGAAAGTCATGTGGCGCGTGGACTGGTCATTGATGAGCTGCGCGTATTCCTTGAACGTCGAATAGCTTCCCGCACGCCCCGCGTGCTGGAGCTTCGCGATCGCGTCGGGCGTCCACATGTGTTCTTCGCCGCGCACACGCCACGCGTACTCGCCGCCCGCATCGAGCGCTCCGGCGAGCACCGCGTCGCGGCTGAAAGCCGCCTGATGCACGCGTATCGCTTCTTCGGCGACTTCGAACACGCCGATGCCGCCGATGTTCGACGTCGTTCCCGAGAAATACTTCTCGATGAGCTCTCGCGACAGTCCGACCGCTTCGAAGATCTGCGCGCCGGTGTACGACATGTAGGTCGAGATGCCCATTTTGGACATCACTTTCTTGAGGCCTTTGCCGATCGCCTTCACGAAGTTCTTGCACGCTTTCTTCGAATCGACGTCGGCGCCGAGGAGCTTGCCCGCGGCGAGCTCGTCGAGCGTCTGGAAAGCGAGGTACGGGTGGACCGCTTCGGCGCCGTAGCCGCCAAGGAGAGCGAAGTGGTGCACTTCGCGCGCCGACCCGGTTTCGACCACGAGACCGGTCGATGTGCGCAGCCCCTTGTTCACGAGGTGCTGGTGGATCGAGGACAGCGCGAGCAGCGCGGGGATCGCGACCTGGTCGCGGTGCACGCGGCGGTCGGAGAGGATGAGGATCGAGAAACCGGCGCGCACCGCGTCCTCAGCCTGCGCGGCAAGGCTCGCGAGCCTCGCTTCGATCGCCTGCCTGCCCCACGCGAGCGGATAGGTGATGTCGAGCTCGAAAGACCTGAACTTGCCGTCGGTGTAGCGCTCGATCGCGCGGATCGTCTCCATCTGCTCGAAGTCGAGCACCGGCTGCGAGACTTCCAGCCGCAGCGGCGGATTCATCTCGTCGATGCCGAGCAGGTTGGGCTTCGGTCCGATGAACGAGACGAGGCTCGTGACGAGCTCTTCGCGGATCGGGTCGATCGGCGGGTTGGTGACCTGCGCGAACAACTGCTTGAAGTAGTGGTACAGGGTCTTGTTCTTGTCCGACAGCACCGCCATCGGTGAATCGTTGCCCATCGAGCCGATCGGCTCTTCGCCGTTCATCCCCATGGGGCTCATCAGGAACTTGACGTCTTCCTGGGTGTAGCCGAACGCCTGCTGCAGGTCGAGCAGCGACTCGTTTGGCACGGGCCGCGGCTCCGATGGCGCGGGAAGGTCGTCGAGCTTGATGCGGATGCGCTCGATCCATTCGGCGTAGGGCTTGGCCGAAGCGAGGCTTTCCTTGAGCTCGCGGTCGTCGATGATCCGGCCTTTTTCGAGGTCGACGAGGAACATCTTGCCCGGCTGGAGGCGCCACTTCTTGACGATGCGCTCTTCCGGTATCGGGAGACACCCGCACTCCGAGCCCATGATGACGAGGTCGTCGTCGGTGACGATGTAGCGCGAAGGCCGAAGGCCGTTGCGGTCGAGGGTCGCGCCGATCTGGCGCCCGTCGGTGAATGCGATCGACGCGGGGCCGTCCCACGGCTCCATCATCGCGGCGTGGTATTCGTAGAACGCGCGGCGGCTCGCGTCCATGTGCTGATGGTTCTCCCACGCTTCGGGAATCATCATCATCATCGCGTGAGCGATCGAATATCCGCTCATGACCAGCAGCTCGAACGCGTTATCGAACGACGCGGAGTCGGACTGTCCGGGATAGATCAGCGGCCAGACCTTGTCGAGATCGCGCTGGAGTATCGGGCTCGAGATCGCGCCCTGGCGCGCGCGGATCCAGTTCACGTTGCCGCGCAGCGTGTTGATCTCGCCGTTGTGGGCGATCAGGCGGAACGGGTGCGCGAGCTGCCAGGTCGGGAATGTGTTCGTGGAAAAGCGCTGGTGCACAAGCGCGAGCGCGGAGGTCACCCGCTCGTCCTGCAGGTCTTTGTAATAGGCGCCGACCTGGTTCGCGAGCAGCATGCCTTTGTAGACGATGGTGCGCGCCGACATCGACGGCACGTAGAACTCCTTGCCGTGCGCGAGCTTCAGTTGCTGGATCGCGTGACCCGCCGCCTTGCGAATGATGTAGAGCTTGCGCTCGAGCGCGTCGGTGACCGTGACGCCTTTGCCGCGGCCGATGAAGAGCTGGCGGATGACGGGCTCGATCTTCTTGACCGACTCCCCGAGGCTCGAGCTGTCGCACGGCACGTCGCGCCAGCCGAGACAAACCTGGCCCTCGTCCTTGATCGCGCGTTCGATCTCGTATTCGCAGGCGAGGCGCGAGGCCGGTTCCTTCGGCAGGAACACCATGCCGACGCCGTACTGGCCCAGCGGGGGCAGGCGCACGCTTTGCGCCGCCATCTCCTCCCGGAAGAAGGCGTCAGGGATCTGGAGCAGGATGCCGGCGCCATCGCCGGCGAGCGGGTCCGCGCCGACGGCACCGCGGTGGGTAAGGTTGCGCAGTATCTGCAGGCCCTGCTGGATGATCGCGTGGCTTTTACGGCCCTTGATGTTCGCGATAAAGCCGACGCCGCACGCGTCGTGCTCGTTAGCGGGGTCGTAAAGTCCCTGGGGCAGTGGCAGACCTGATCCGTTCACCGGGTTTTCTCCAAAAAGCCGTTGCGTCAAGCGGTTGGGTACACCTGTTGTTGCGCTGCGACAGGCGTGATGCCGAACCGGGAGTGAAACCCGTTAAGTCTACCTACTTCAAGGGGTTACTTCAATAAAAAAAATTCCGGGGACGCGCGCCAAGACCTCAGGTCGGCTCGATCGCGAAGAGGCGGCGATGCTCGAGCATCGCGTAGCGGTCGGTCATCCCGGCGATGTAATCCGCGACGCCCCGCGCCTTGTTTTCGCCAGCCCGCGCCTGGTACTCGGGAGGCAGGAGCTCGGGCTCGGCCGCGAAAGCGCCGAACAGCTCGGTCACGATGCGGCGCGCCTTGCTTGCCATTCGCGCGACGCGGTAATGGCGGTAGAGGTTCTCGTGAAGGAAGCGCTTAAGCTCGAGCTGGGCGTCGCGAATCGCTTCGCTGAACGCGATGAGCGGCGGTGCTGAGCGCACCTCCTGCACGCTCTGCGGGGCTTCTTTGCCGATCCGACGGGCGCTCGTGTCGATGAGGTCGGTGACCAGGGTATCGATCATCCGGCGCACCGTTTCGTTGATGAGGCGCCTGCCGGTCAGACCGGGGAAAGCCTGAAGCGCGTCGGCTCGATGGCGCTTGAAGATGGCGACTTCGCAGAGCTGGTCGAGCTCGAGCAGGCCCGAGCGCAGGCCGTCGTCGACGTCGTGGTTGTTATAGGCGATCTCGTCGGCGAGATTGGCGATCTGCGCTTCGAGCGAGGGCCTGCGCTTTTTCACGAAGCGCTCCCCGACGTCGCCGAGCTCACGCGCGTGCTTCAGCGAACAGTGTTTGAGAATGCCTTCGCGAGTCTCGAAGGTGAGGTTGAGCCCGTCGAACGCGGCGTAGCGCTGCTCGAGCAGGTCGACGACGCGCAGACTCTGGAGATTGTGCTCGAAGCCGCCGAAAGGCTTCATGCACGCGTTGAGCGCGTCCTGGCCCGCGTGGCCGAAAGGGGTGTGGCCGAGGTCGTGCGCGAGCGTGATCGCTTCGGTCAGGTCTTCGTTGAGCTTCAGGTTGCGCGCGATCGAGCGTCCGAGCTGCGCCACTTCGAGGCTGTGGGTGAGCCGGGTGCGGAAGAGATCGCCTTCGTGGTTTACGAAAACCTGGGTCTTGTACTCGAGCCGGCGAAAAGCGGTCGAATGGATGATGCGGTCGCGATCGCGCTGGTACTCGGTGCGGCCCCGCGGCGGCGGCTCGGGATGGCGGCGTCCCTGGGTACGCCGGGCGTCGGCCGCGTACGGCGCGAGCCCCGCGTCAGGCATGTACTGCCGGCTGGTCGAGCACTTCCGCGAGAGGCGCGGCCGGCGCTTCGCTCACCATCGCGTCACCGATCTTCCTGAGTACCACGAACTTGAGCCTGCCGCCTTCGACTTTCTTGTCGTGCCCCATCAGGTCGAGATAGCGCTCGCGCCCGAGGTCAGGCGCTGCAAGCGGAAGCCCTGCGCGCTCGAGCACTCGCACGACCCGGTCCACGTCGGCGCTGCTCAGATGACCCATGCGCTCGGACAACCGCGCCGCCATCACCATGCCCGCGCCCACCGCTTCGCCGTGCAGCCAGGTGCCGTATCCGGTACCGGCTTCGATCGCGTGACCGAAGGTGTGACCGAAATTGAGGAGCGCCCGCACCCCGCTCTCGCGCTCGTCCTGCGCGACGATTTCGGCTTTGTTGCGGCACGACTGCTCGACGGCATACGCGAGCGCGTCGGCTTCGCGCGCGAGCAGCCGGTCGAGGTTCGCCTCGAGCCACTCGAGGAATGCGCGGTCGCGAATGAAGCCGTACTTGATCACTTCGGCAAGACCCGCAGCGAGCTCGCGCTCCGGCAGCGTCTTCAGCGTATCGGTATCGGCGACCACGACCCGCGGCTGGTAGAACGCGCCGATCATGTTCTTGCCCAGCGGATGATTGATCGCGGTCTTTCCGCCGACCGCGG
>JAQGMV010000454.1 GCA_028292225.1 Betaproteobacteria bacterium | reverse complement strand
TCACGAAAGGCAGCGTCGAGGCGATGCTGCCGAAACCCATCAGCACGTGTCCACCCATGAGATCGTTGAGCGCCGGCCCGCCGCCTTTGTATGGAATGTGGCGGATGTCGATTCCCGCAAGCACCTTCAACTGCTCGCCGGAGAAATGAGTGCCGGTGCCGATGCCGGATGAGGCGAAGGTGAGCTCGCCGGGCTTCGCTCGCGCCGCTGCGATGACATCGTTGATGGTTTTGACGGCGAGCGCAGGGTGCGTCACGAGCACGAACGACTGCGTCGCGAGCAGCGATACCGGCGCGAAGTCGTGAATCGGATGGTACGGCAGCTTCGCCCGCAGGTTCGGCATGAACGCGAAAGTCGTGTGGCTCGTGACGAACAGCGTATAGCCGTCCGCAGGCGCTTTCGCGACGATCTCCGCGCCGACCACTGTGCTGCCTCCGGGCCGGTTGTCGACGACCGCCTGCTGTCCGAGGCGTCTGGTCAGCTCTTCGGCTGCGATGCGGCCGATGATGTCGTTCCCGCCGCCGGGCGGGTAAGGCACGACGATGCGGATCGGCCGCGACGGATAAGGCTGCTGAGAGAATGCGGGCAGCGCCGTGCAAAGGGTGAGCGCCGCGATGAGGACGTGGACCTTCATGGTCTTCCCGATGACGTTATGTCGTTGCTGCGCGGATCATCAGCGCGGCGCCGCTCGCGACGAGCAGGGTTCCGATGATGCGCACGAGCTGCTCGCGCGACATGCTGAGATTCAGATGGTGGCCGAGCCACATGCCGAGCGCCATCACCGGCAGCAGCGCGGCGGCGGTGTAAAGCACCTCGAGCGTGAAAAGTCCCGCGACGGAGAAGATCGCGATTCTCGCGATGGTCGTGAATATGAATATCACCGGCACTGTCGCCCGGATCTGTTCGGGGCTGGAGCCGCGGGCGGCGAGGTACATGACGTAGATCGGACCGCCGACACCGAACATCGACGAGGTCGTGCCCGCGAATATCCCGACGGGGGGCGCCGCCCATCGGCCGACGCGAAAACGCGGCTGCCGTCCGGATGCGTAAAGAAGCCCATATCCGACGACGATCACGCCGAGCGCGCCGAGCAGAAGCTCCGCAGGCAGTTTCAGCAGCAGGAACGCGCCGATGAGCAGCCCGATCGCGAGAAAAGGCAGCAGCGGCACGAGCTCGGTTTTGTTCACGTCGGCGCGCAGGCGCAGGCCCATGCTGATCGCGCCGATGCAGTCGAGCGTGACGATCATCGGGATGACGAACTTGATGGGATACAGCTGTACGAGCAGCGGCACGGCGATCAGGGTCGAACCGAAACCGGAGATGCCGAAGATCACATACGCGGTGAGGACGATGAGCGGCGCAAAGACGAGAACTTCGATGGGGGGCATCGCCCGAGTATAAAATAAGCGCCTTCGATCGGAGCACTCCCCAATGGCAGAAAATTCCAGAACCGTCGCGATCATCGGCGGCGGCACGATGGGCGCGGACATCGCGGCCACTTTCGGCGCGCACGGCTGGACCGCGCACATCGTCAATCCGCACGACCGCATGCGCGAGACGTTGCCGCAGCGCCTGCGCGCAGCTATGGAGAAGCTCGGCGGGACTTACGACGAGACCCGTTTTCCGGTGCACGACGCCATCGGCTCGATCCCGTGGGAGAACGTCGACATCGCGATAGAAGCGGCGCCGGAGCGGCTCGAAGTCAAGCAGCAGATCTTCGAAGAGATGGTGAAGCTGTCGCGGCCGAACACCCCGCTGTGCAGCAACTCGACTGCGATTCCGATCAGCACGATCGGCGCGAGCCTGCCCACCCGCGAGCGCATGATCGGCACCCACTACTTCATGCCGGCGCACCTGGTGCCCGCGGTCGAAGTCGTCTCGTCGCAGTACACGAAAAAAGCGATCGCGGACCGCGTCTTCAACATCATGAAGAGCGTCGGCAAGGTTCCGGTGCGGGTGAGCCTCGACATTCCGGGTTTTCTCGGCGCGCGGCTTCAGGCGGCCCTGTCCAGGGAAGCGATCAAGCTCATCGAGCGCGGGATCTGCACGCCCGCTGACATCGATAATATCGTGCGCTATGGCTTCGGCTTTCGATACCTCGCCGCAGGGCCTCTGCTCCAGCGCGATCATGCGGGACTCGACGTCCACAATGCCGGGGCCGAGACGATCTATCCCGATCTGTGCAACGAGACTGCGCCGAGCCCCTGCATGAGCGACCGCGTGAAAGCGGGACACATCGGAATGAAAGCGAAGAAAGGCTTCTACGACTGGACCGACGAGTCGATCGCTGTCGAGAAAGCGCGCTACGAGCGCGCGCTCGCGGGTGCGATGGAAGTGCTGAATCGGGAATCGCGCTGAAGGCGTTTGACGAACGCTTTCGCCTTGAGCTTGTACAGCTTCCGGCCTTTCCTGAGCGCTTTCGCCTCGAGCTGTGCACGGCGCTGCGTGATGCGGCTGGACAATGCGCGGTGCGCATTCTGCGACCCCGCGTGCACGTCCGCTATCTTTTCGTTCAGGACGACGAGGTCGTGGTCGTCGCCGAGAGCGCTGGCGAGGGACGCGGCGCGCTTCACGGGCTTGGCAAAAGCGCAGCCGTTGTCCTGGCTGAGAACCTCCATCGCATTCCCCAGGTATTTCACCTGTTTTCGCCACTCGTGCAGGTTCTCGGCGGACGGGTCTTCTTCGGCCTTCGCAAACGCATCGCGGCCGCGCCGATAAACATGCTCGAGGCCTGCGAGCACGCGCGGTGCGCCCTTGCGCGCAATGCGCCACCGGTCGACGCGCGCCCACACGCGCTCCAGCGCGTCCGCGCTGCCGCCGAGAGTGTCGTCCGCGAACAGGGTCTCGCGGACCGCATGCTGCGCGTTCTCGAGCCGGGTATGAAGAGTCTGCAGCACTTTGCGCTGCGCCGGGGTCGCGCCGGACTCGAGCAGTCCGTCGAGTGTGTCCATGATCACCTTCGCGTCGCGGGCCGCGCTGAGCGGCCGCGCAGCATCGCGAAGCGCCTCGTTCTCGCGCATATAGGTGCGTTTGCCGATGATCGGGCGCAGCAGCCTGAGGCTTGCACGCGAGCGTTTGAGATCCCGTCGGGTGTTGTGTATCTGCTCGTTGGACATCGGGCCGCTGCCGCGCAGTCGCCGCGACGCATCGCCAACGTGCCGGCGCAGGTCTTCCGCCACGCGCGCCGCGTAGACGCTGCGGCCTAAAGAACGTTTATCTCCCATCGGCCTTACTCGAGCCGAAGCGGCAGGGACAGGAGTGCGCGGCGGGAAGAATGCGCGACAACCTGAAGCAGCCCGGGGTCTCGTCGAACCTGAACTCGTTGCGGCTGCCGCGCGGCGTGTCGACGATGACGTTGACGAGGCCGCTCTTCGCATCGCGCGGCTCGATCGTGTGCAAGATGCTTTTCATGGCTCGGGCTCAGCCTATGAAAGCAACGCGCATGCCCTCGAGATGCGCAGGTTGAACGTCAGTACATGCAGCGCAGTGGCAGAACAGTCGGGCTTGAGAGTAATCTCCACCACGCGTTTATCATGCGTCGAGACGCGTCGCAGTGGCTTCATCGTGGCGCTTCTTGTAATGAAATTCATCTTTATTTGGATATTGCGCGCTCCCTGGGCGCCTTTCGAATCAAATGGCCGAAATATTACTGATCCGCCACGGTGAGACCCTGTGGAACCAGCAGGGGCGCATGCAGGGGCAGCACGACAGCCCGCTGACGCCGCTCGGGATGCAGCAGGCGCGGCAGCTCGCGAAGCGCCTGAAGACCACCGGGTTCTCGACGCTCTACAGCAGCGATCTCGGGCGCGCCCATCAGACCGCCCGCTGCATCGCCGATGCGACCGGTCACGAGATCGTCGCCGACAGCGGACTGCGCGAGCGCGCGTTCGGCGTATTCGAAGGCCTGACCAACACCGAGATCAAGCTGCGCCACCCCGATCTCTTCGAGCGTTTCGCCGGACGCGATCCCGACTTCGAGATGCCTGGGGGCGAGAGCGCCGCCCGGTTTCGCGACCGCTGCGTCGGCGCGCTGGAAGCGATCGCCGCGCGGCACAAAGGCGAGACGATCGTCGTCGTCACCCACGGCCTGGTCCTCGATTCGCTGTATCGCACCGCAGTCAGAATGCCGCTCGAGGTCCCGCGCGGCTTTCCGCTGCTCAACTGCAGCCTGAACACCTTTCGCCTTGACGACAAAGGCTGGTTCGCGGCGGCGGTGTGCGATGTCACGCATCTCGGAAGCGACGACGTGACGCGGTTCTCCGACGCCAACGTCTAGCGGCCGGATGCGAGACTTCACAGCCGTTCGTGTCGAGCGCAGCGGTAGCGAAGGCTGAACGTGAACGCGGACATCGTCGTCCTCGTTCACGGCTTGTGGATGCACGGGCTGGTGATGGGGCTCATGCAGCGGCGGATCGCGCGCCACGGTTACGCGGTTCGCGCGCATTCGTATTCGAGCGTGCGCTGCGATCTGCGCGAGAACGCCGTGCGACTCGCAGCCTTCGTGCAGACGCTCGGGAGCAGTCGGGCTCACTTCGTCGCCCATAGCCTGGGCGGCATCGTCGCGATGAATGCCGCAGCGCTGATGCCCCGGGAGCCGCTCGGCCGCATCGTTCTCGTCGGTACACCTTTTGCTGAAAGTTTTTCAGGCAGGCGCCTCGAACGGTTGCCTGCGGGCCGGAGCCTCCTCGGGGCGTGCATGACGCAATGGCTCTACGAGCCGCGGCTGCTCAGCTCCCATACGGTGCGAAGTTTGGACGTCGGCGTGATCGCAGGCACCGGCGGCGTCGGAATGGGCCGATTTATCGCGCCGGGGCTGCCGAAGCCGAACGACGGCGTCGTCGCCGTCGAGGAGACCCGCGTGCCGGGAATGCGCGACCACATCGTTCTTCCGGTCAGTCATTCTGCAATGCTGGTCTCGCGCGAGGTTGCGCGTCAGGCATGCGCGTTCCTCGACAACGGGCGCTTCGAACGTTCCGGCATCCCCGCGGCCTAAACTTCTTAGATCCCATGCGCGACCAGACTGTGCACACACCTGTCCGAACGATCGCGATTTCGCTCGCGATGACGCTGCTCACCGCCTGCAGCAACATTCCCTACTACCTCCAGTCGGTCCGCGGACAGCTCGACGTGTGGAGCCGGCAGCACGACATCGAGGCGGTGATCGAAAACCCGCAAACCGCGCCGCCGCTGCGCCAGAAGCTGCAGTCGGTGCTGGCGATCCGGGATTTCGCGAGCGTCGAGCTGGGGCTGCCGCGAAACGGCAGCTACCGCTCGTATGCGAACCTCGAGCGGCCGTTCGTGGCATGGAACGTTTTCGCGGCGCCTGAGTTCTCCATCCAGCCGCGGCAGTGGTGTTTCATTTTCGCCGGATGCGTGAATTATCGCGGCTATTTCGGGAAAGACGACGCGGATGCCTTCGGAGCCGAAGTCGCGGCCGAAGGCTATGACGTCTTCGTCGGCGGCATTCCCGCGTACTCGATGCTCGGTTATTTTCCCGACCCGGTGCTCAACACCTTCGTGAACTATCCGACGCCGCATCTCGCGCGCCTCATCTTCCACGAGCTCGCGCACCAGGTGGTTTACGTACGTGACGACAGCGAGTTCAACGAGTCCTTCGCGGTCACGGTGGAGCAGGAGGGCATGCGCCGCTGGCTCGACCGCTTCGGCACCGAGCAGGACCGCACGACCAGCGTCCTCGTCGCCCAGCGCCGTAACCAGTTCGTGAACCTGATCGAAACCTATCGCGGCCGCCTGAGCGCGCTCTACGAGTCCGGGTTGTCCGCCCCCGCGATGCGCGCCCGCAAGGCCGCTCTCTTCGGGGAGCTGCAGGGCGATTACCAGACGCTGAAAGCGAGCTGGAGCGGGTTTTCCGGTTTCGACCGCTGGTTTTCGGAAAAGCCGAACAACGCGCTCCTCGCATCGGTGTCGATCTACACCCGCAAAGTCCCGGCTTTCGAGGCGCTCCTGGCGCGGGAAAACGGCGATCTGGAGCGTTTTTACACGGTCGTCAAACGACTGGCGCAGCTCGGGAAAGCCGAACGCTCCGCCACGCTTGAACGTCTGATGCCCAGGACTGCCGAAGCCGCGGCGGCTGCGCACTAGAATTGCTTAGGTACGCATTAATCCCCGCGGTTTTTCGCCGCGGAATGTGTGCAGGCCGGCGGTGCTAGCCGCGGCGGGAGCAAAGACCATACCGGGCCGCGGAACTCTTCCGGAGGCCGTGACGGGCTCCCGACAGTGCTTCTCACGCGTTTCGCGACGGTTCGACGGGGTCCGCAACCCGTTACACAAGAGGGCCTATGCAAATCCAAATCAACAGCGACCATCACATCACCGGTTCCCCGGAGCTCGCCGGCCACGTCCAAGCGCTCGTGCGCGATACGCTCGACCGGTACAGCGACCGCATCACCCGGGTCGAAGTCCACCTGAACGACCTGAACAGCGTCAAAGGCGGCGACCACGACAAGCGCTGCCTGATGGAGGCGAGGCTCGGAGGGCTCGGACCGGTCGCAGTGAACCACGAGGCCGGGAACCTCGACCTCGCGATCAACGGCGCGCTGGAGAAACTGGAGCACGCGCTCGAGCACAAGCTCGGCAAGCTGGCGGTCACGGCAACAGGCAAAAGGAGCGTCAACGAATGACAGTCACTGCGAACGTAAACGCGAACGTCCACGCGAACGGCGACCATCGGGATATGCCCGCATTTCAGCGATTGAAGCCGCTGCTCGCGGATTATTCCAGGCCATGCCTCTCGCTCTACATGCCGATTTTCCGCGCGTTTCCGGATTCGCAACAGAATCCCGTCAAATACCGCAACGCCCTGCGGGAGCTGAAGGCGAAGCTCGAGCAGAAGCACGGCGGCGATCACGCGTCGCTGCTCGAGCCTTTCGAGCGGCTCGCCGACGATGCGGCGTTCTGGGGGCATCCGCAGGACGGCATCGCGGTGTTCGGCGCGCCGGGTTTTTTCCACGTCGAGAAAGTGCAGCGCCCGATGCAGGCTTTCACCGTCGTGAACGATCACCTCTACATCAAGCCGCTCGTGCGCGTGTTCCAGTCTGAGGACTCGTATCAGATCCTCGCCCTCGACCGCAAGGAGATCAGGCTCTACCAGGGCAACCGCTACGTGCTCGACGAGGTGGTGCTCGCGCCGAGCGTGCCGCGAACGATCGAAGAGGCGCTCGGACCGAACGTGCATCTGCAGGGTATCGAGCGGCAGGCGCCTTTTGCCGCAGGGCGCGGCGGCCAGGCGGTCAACGCCCACCACGGGCACGGATCCAAGAAAGACGAAGTGGGCATCGACATCGAGCGCTTCTTCCGCGTGATCGATCGCGCGATTTGCGAGGCGCACTCCAAGCCTTCGCAGCTTCCCCTGATACTCGCGGCGCTGCCGGAATACCACACCCGGTTTCACCAGATCAGCCACAACCCGCATCTGCTGGAGGAAGGCATACACGCGAACTCGGACGCGATGAGCATCGAGCGGCTGCGCGACGAGGCGTGGCGTCTCATGCAGCCGCGCTACCAGGCGAGGCTGCAGCAGATCGTCGACATGTATCACGCGCAGAAAGCGCGGGCGATGGCGACCGAGGATCTCACGCATGCGGTCGAGTTCGCGAGCGACGGGCGGATCGGGACACTCGTCGTCGAAGCCGACCGGCGCATACCGGGCCATATCGAAGGCCGCATGCCGAGGCGCGCTGTGGTGCCCGATGACCCCAATGCCGGAGACATCCTCGACGACCTGGCCGAGCGGGTGCTGAAGACCGGCGGCCAGGTCATCGTCGCGCCGCGCGGCAGCATGCCGACCGATACGGGATTAGCCGCCATCTTCCGCTACTGACGTAGCGGAAGTCGGCTGCGCGGCCGCCGGATATAACGAGCGCCTCCGCCTCCCCCCTCCTCAACCTCGAGGAGGGAAGTAACCGCCGCGTATGCGGAGCGCTCGTGCGAATGCCTCGATCTGTCAGCGCACGAGATGCCAGGGCTGGGGATTGGATGGCGTTGCTATAATCCCCCCGTCAAAAAAGGAATGCCGATGAAGATTACGAGCACCAGTTTCGCCGATGGTGAACGTATACCCGCGGAGTACGCGTTCTGCGCGCCCGATCCGGGCACGCACGCGAGGCTCTCCAGCAACCGCAATCCCGCGCTCGAATGGTCCGAGCTGCCGATGGGCACGCGCTCGCTGGTGCTGGTCTGCCACGATTACGACGTCCCGTCCCTGGGCGACGACGTGAACCAGGAAGGCCGCACGATTCCCGATTCGCTGCCCCGCGTGGACTTCTTCCACTGGCTGCTCGTGGACATCGACCCGCATTCGGGCCCCATCCGTGCAGGCGAGTTCTCCGACGGCGTGACCCCGCGCGGCAAGCCGGGTCCGCAGGCGCCGCGCGGAACGCGCCAGGGCATCAACGATTACACCGCGTGGTTCGCGAACGATCCTGAGATGAAAGGCGATTATTACGGCTACGACGGCCCGTGCCCGCCGTGGAACGACTCGATTCCTCATCACTACGTCTTTACGCTGTATGCGCTCGACGTGGCGCAGCTCGGCGTGAACGGCACGTTCCGTGGGCTCGACGTGCTGAACGCGATGAAAGGGCACGTGCTCGAAGAAGCGAAGCTCGAAGCGGTATACAGCCTCAACCCCGACGTGCCCGCCTGATATATTCGCGCAGCGCGCGACACGAGGCCGGCTCTGCCGGCCT